>JBGSNN010000090.1:0-11091 GCA_041739655.1 Albidovulum sp.
TCGACGTGCGCATAGTGGCGGTTCGCCGTCTCGTACTCGACGTGCGACGTCGAGATCGTGATGCCGCGCTCACGCTCTTCCGGCGCCTTGTCGATGTTGTCGTAAGACGTGTACGTTGCGCCGCCCGTCTCAGCCAGAACCTTCGTGATCGCAGCCGTCAGAGACGTCTTGCCGTGATCGACGTGCCCGATCGTCCCGATGTTGCAGTGCGGCTTGTTCCGCTCGAATTTTGCCTTACCCATATCCGGCTCTCCTCAGCTCTGTGTCTCGTCGAAGCCGGCTGCCGGGAGTGTCCCGCTGCTGGCACTGTGTCGGTTGTCTGCTCCAAGCGGAGCTGTCAGGCGAACTTCGCCTTCACTTCGTCGGCCACGTTGCGCGGCACGTCGGCGTAGTGGGCGAATTGCATCGAGTAGTTGGCACGGCCGGTCGACATCGACCGCAGCGTGTTGATGTAGCCGAACATGTTGGCCAGCGGCACGTTCGCGCGGATGACCACGGCGTTACCGCGAAGGTCCTGCGAGCGGATCTGGCCGCGCCGCGAGTTGATGTCGCCGATGATGCCGCCGACGAAATCCTGCGGCGTCACCACTTCCACGTCCATCACCGGCTCGAGCAACTTGAGGCCGGCCTTTTCGCAGGCTTCTTTCATCGCTGCGCGCGAAGCGATTTCGAACGCGATCGCCGAAGAGTCGACTTCGTGATAGGCGCCGTCGTACAGCGACACCTTCATGTCGACCATCGGGAAGCCGATCAGCAGGCCGGTGTTCCAAACGCTCTCGATACCCTTCTCGACGCCGGGGATGAACTCCCTCGGAACCGAGCCGCCGACGATCGCCTGCACGAACTCGTTGCCCTTGCCCTGCTCCTGCGGCTCGAGGCGCAACTTGACGCGAGCGAACTGGCCGGTACCGCCGGTCTGCTTCTTGTGCGTGTAGTCGATCTCGGTCGGCCGTGCGAGCGCCTCACGATAGGCGACCTGCGGCGCGCCAGTGTTGGCATCGACCTTGTACGTACGGCGCAGGATGTCGACCTTGATGTCGAGGTGAAGTTCGCCCATGCCCTTGAGGATGGTCTCACCGGACTCCTGATCGACGGAGACACGGAACGAGGGATCTTCCAGCGCCAGCTGGTTGAGCGCCAGCGCCATCTTCTCCTGGTCGGCCTTCGTCTTCGGCTCGATCTTCATCTCGATGACGGGTTCTGGGAACTCCATCTTCTCGAGAATGATCGGCTTCAACGGATCGCACAGCGTCTCACCGGTGCGGGTGTCCTTGAGACCCTGCAGCGCGATGATGTCACCGGCGAACGCTTCCTTAATTTCCTTCCGCTCGTCGGCATGCATCATGTACATGCGGCCGACGCGCTCTTTCTTGTCGCGCGAGGTGTTGGTGAGGGCGGTGCCCTGCTCGACCTTGCCGGAGTAGACGCGGCAGAACGTGATCGACCCGACATGGTCGAAGTTCATGATCTTGAACGCCAGCATCGCCAGCGGCTCGTTGTCGTCGGCCTTGCGCGACACCTCTGAACCGTCCTTCGGGCTCTCGCCGACGACCGGCTTGATGTCCATCGGGCTCGGCAGGAAGTCGACGACGGCGTCGAGCAGCGTCTGCACGCCCTTGTTCTTGAAGGCCGAGCCGCACAGCATCGGATAGAACGTACCGGTGATGGTGCCCTTGCGCAGCAGTGCGCGCAAGGTGGCCGCATCAGGCTCCTTGCCTTCGAGATAGGCGGCCATCGCGTCGTCGTCCATCTCGACGGCGGCCTCGATCATCTCGCCGCGATACTGCAGCGCGCGATCTAAGAGGTCGGCCGGAATGTCCTTCTCGACGTACTTGGCGCCCTTGTCGTCGCCTTCCCAGATCACAGCCTTCATCGTGATCAGGTCGACGAGGCCGGCGAACGCCGCCTCGGCGCCGATCGGCAGCTGGACGGGCACCGGGCGCGCACCAAGCTTCGCCTTGATGTCGTCGATGCACATGTAGAAGTCAGCGCCGGTCTTATCCATCTTGTTGGCGAAGATGATGCGCGGCACGTTGTACTTGTCGCCCTGGCGCCAGACCGTCTCGGTCTGCGGCTCGACGCCCTGGTTGGAATCGAGCACCGTCACGGCGCCGTCGAGTACGCGCAGCGAGCGCTCGACTTCGATGGTGAAGTCGACGTGGCCTGGCGTGTCGATGATGTTCAGGCGGCGCAGATTGCCGTCGCGCCCCGGCCAGAAGCAGGTCGTCGCGGCCGACGTGATGGTGATGCCACGCTCGGCTTCCTGATCCATGAAGTCCATGGTTGCAGCGCCGTCGTGCACTTCGCCGATCTTGTGGCTGACACCCGTGTAGAACAGGATCCGCTCGGTCGTCGTGGTCTTGCCGGCGTCGATATGCGCCATGATACCGAAGTTGCGGTATTCACTTAGATTATATTCGCGTGCCATGATCGTCTCTCCGTGGCTCAGACGTTACCAGCGGTAGTGGGAGAAGGCGCGGTTCGCTTCGGCCATCTTATGGGTGTCTTCCCGCTTTTTGACGGCGGTGCCCCTGTTATTGGCAGCATCGAGCAGCTCGGCCGACAACCGGTCGACCATCGTGTTTTCGTTGCGGGCACGTGCCGCCGTGATGATCCAGCGGATCGCCAGCGCCTGACGACGCTCGGTGCGCACTTCGACTGGAACCTGATACGTTGCGCCACCGACACGTCGCGAGCGCACTTCGACGGCCGGCATGACGTTCTCGAGCGCCTGCTTGAACATGCCGAGCGGCTCGGCCTTGCCCCGCTCCTGCATCTTGTCGAAGGCGCCGTACACGATGGTCTCAGCCGTCGACTTCTTGCCGTCGCGCATGACGGCATTCATGAACTTGCTGACCACCAGATCGGCGAACTTCGGATCCGGATTGATCTCGCGCTTCTGAATTTTGCGGCGACGGGACATGCGTGTGAGCCCTTGCGACGGTAGCTGGCTTCATCAGGAGAGGACCGCGCCAGCAAGGCGGCGACAGTCCGGTGCGCGCGATGCGCGGCGATGATTACTTCGGCCGCTTGGCGCCGTACTTCGAACGACGCTGACGGCGCTTTGCGATGCCCTGCGTATCGAGCACACCGCGAATGATATGATAGCGGACGCCGGGAAGATCTTTGACGCGGCCACCGCGGATCAGCACCACCGAGTGCTCCTGCAGGTTATGGCCTTCGCCTGGAATGTAACCGATCACCTCGAAGCCGTTCGTGAGGCGCACCTTGGCGACCTTACGCAACGCGGAGTTCGGCTTCTTCGGCGTCGTCGTGTAGACGCGCGTGCAGACGCCGCGCTTCTGCGGGCATCCTTCCAAGTGCTGCGACTTGGACTTTCTCACGTTGGCTTCCCGCGGCTTGCGGATCAGCTGTTGGATCGTCGGCATAAATCTCGCCCTATCTCGTTTGCGGCCCGATCAACGACCGCTCGTCAGCGGCGTTTCCGGGGGCTTTCTCACATGTCGTGCCTTGCGCGTCCGCAAAACACCAAAACCGCATTCGTCCCCTTCGCGGGGGCGACGCGGTGGAATTCCAGAGGATCGGGGCATGAGCCCGGATCGTGACCACTTCGATTCTGATACCTGCCCACGCGGGACCAGCCCGCAGTTCAGGTGGGCGCCGTATAGGGGGAGTCGCCGGGGTTGTCAACAAGGCCCGCGGGGCTCACGCGGCAGCAGAAGCAGACGGGCGAGGATCAGCGCGATGCCACTGACAAAAAGCATGGCAAAGACCGTGTCCGACAGGAAATGACGACCGAGCATGACGCGCAGCACAAGCCCAGTCGCGGGCAGGATGATGGACAGCCCGACATAGGTTCGGTAGGCCCAGGGCGGCGCCGTCCGCCGCACCGCCGGGGCCAGGACGGCAAGCGATAGTGCCAGCGCTGTCGCGGCGGCGCCCTCGCCCGAGACGAAGGAACAGTTGCTGGCGCATTCCTGCGCGGGCAGCCAGGGCGGCGTGAACTGATGCGCGCCGCCAAAGGCCTCGACACTCGCTGGCCGCGCCCTGCCCCAGAACCGTTTGAGGATACCGTCGGCCAGCGTGATCGGACCGAGCAGATAAAGCGACAGGATGAAGCCGCTTTGCCGGAGATCGAGGGCAGCGACCGGCCGCCCGGCCAAGGCTGCGGCAAAGGCCGCCGCCGCGCCCAGCACGACCAGGATGCTGATCCCCCAGATGGTCTGCCGCACGACCTCGAGCCCGGCCGACCGGGCCAGCGTAAAGCCCTCGCCCGGCGTGAAGAACACCCCGGACACCGCCAGATCGACACCCGGCCAGAGAGCGAAGATCACAACCGACACCGCGAAAGCCACGATCCACAGACGCGCCAGGCGGATGAGATCAGCGCAGCGCATCAAGGCAGTCCGGCAAGACGAGATAGAGATGGAGGTCACGCCCCGCATAGGCCCCCCGGGCGGTATCGAGCGGGGCAAATGCCGCCAGGGGGGCCGCGCCGCAGGTCGGCGCAACCTCGGCGACATAAAGAACCGGGCCGTCAGCGGGACCAAGCGGAAAGGTCTGCTCGTAATAGCTGCCCGGTCTCCCCTTCGGCATGGGCGTACGGATCGAAAGCCCGGTGTCGCGCCCGGTATAGTAAAGATCTGCCAGCACCGCGCGGTCTGCGGTCACGATGGTTCCGACGCCCGCGGCCTGCGCCGCCGCGATGATCTGCTGGCTCAGCTCGGCCTGCCCCAGATAGCGCGCGAGAAGCGGCTTGCCGTTCTGCAAAGGCCAGGGGGCAAGGATCGTCAGCACCGGCAGCACAAGGCAGATCACACCATTGACCGCGACCGAGACCCAGAGCAACCAGCGCGCACGTGACAGAAGCAGCGGCACCGCGATCAGCAGCCCCGCGAAATAGGTCGCAACCGCCCAGTTGGCATAGGCCCGCGACAGAAGCGCCTGAATGCAGACGATCAGCAGCACCGGCAGGGAAAACGCCATCAGCGCGCGCCGCTGTGGCATCCCGCCCCGAAGCCAGCCCCAGACCAGCGCACCGAAAAGGATCGGACCAAAGACCGCGAACTGCGCCAATGCAAACTCGGCAAGACCCGACAGGTTCAGCCCCGCCGTGCCCGATCCGCCGCGGAGCCAGCCGATATTGTCCATCGTATGCTCGACCGTGGCGAACTCATGCGTCAGGTTCCAGACCACATTCGGTACGATTGTCATCGCGAAGACGGCAAGCATCGTTCCGGTCTGGCGCGCTGTCAGTCGCGCCCCGGGCGCGACGATGGCGGCAAGGGCTGCCCCCAAGAGGAAGTAGGCGGCGGCATATTTCGCAAGGAACGCGAGGCCGATGCACAGCCCCGACATCGCCGCCACCCGTACCCCGCGCGTCTCGATGGCGCGAAAATAGAACAACAGTGCCGCCGCATAGAACGGCGCCATGATCGTGTCTGTCGAGATCAGGAGACTGCCAAGCGCAACGAAAGGCAGCGTGACATAGGCCGTCGCGACCCAGATCGCGGCGCGCACATCGAATTGCCGCGCCGCCAGCGCCCCGAGGATGAGCGCGGTTGCCGCGTGAAAGACCGCAGCCGGCGCGCGCACCCAGAAGGTCGCGTCACTGCCCGCCAGGTCCGTCACGGCCCGGATCACCCAGCCGATCAGTGGAGGCTTGGAAAAATACCCAAAGTCGAGCTGCTGCCCCCAAAGCCAGTACTGGCTTTCATCGACATAAAGGTCGGTCTGGTTGAACCAGAGCGCGACGATCCGGGCCGCCGTGACCGCCGCGACGATCATCGCGGCAGGCGCGACCCAGCCCTTAGCCAAATCCATTCTCCCGCCGCTCGCGGTAGATCAGGACAAGGTTGCGCAGATAGATGAAGACCCCAAGCGTCTGGCCAAGGATAAAGACCGGGTCCTTGCGGTAGATCGCATAGGCCAGCAGGATCAGCCCCCCGGCGAGCGAGAAGTACCAGAAAACGACCGGCATGACCGATTTGCGTGCGCGCTCCGAGGCGATCCACTGCACGAGGAAGCGGCCAGTGAACATCAGTTGGCCGAACAGCCCGAAGGCCACCCACCAGAACTCTGTCCAGCTTTCGACATGCAGAATGGCAAAGACCCTATCCATCGCCGCGCCTATTCTGCCCTGACTTCCGCCGCTCGCGCCGTCTTGCGCCGCCGGAGAAGCCACATCACGCCCAGAAGATCGACCGCGCCGACAAGGCCACGCTGGAAATTGTTGTAGTTCGACCGGCCCTCGCCCCGCGACCGATGGCTCACATCCACATGCGCGACCTGCCAGCCGTCGCGGGCGAACAACGCAGGCAGGTAGCGGTGCATGTGATTGAAGAACGGCAGACGCAGGAAGGCGTCACGACGAAAACCCTTCAAGCCGCAGCCTGTGTCCCGCGTACCGTCCTTAAGGGCCCAGGACCGGAGCCGGTTGGCAAAGCGCGACGCGAGCCGCTTCGACAGAGTATCCTGGCGCCCGACACGCTGACCGGCGACGAGGCCGATGGCCTCGCCCCCCGGCGCGATGAGCGGGGCAAAGAGCTTTGGCAACTCCTCGGGCGGGTTCTGGCCATCGCCATCTAGGGTGCAGATGACGTCGCCCTGCGCGGCAAGGACGCCGCTGTGAACGCCCGCACTCTGCCCGCCCGATACGTCATGGCGCAGAAGACGCAGATGCGGATGGGTCTTCATCCGGGCGCGCACAAGATCACCCATGCCGTCGGTCGAAGCATCGTCCACGACGATCACCTCATAGTCGGCCTTGCCACTGCACGCGGCATCGATTCCGTCGAGCAGCGCGACGATATTGCCGGATTCGTTCTTGGCGGGGATGACGATAGAAACTTGGACCATATCGCTTCCGATCCGGGGAGCCCAAGCAGGGCAGATCATCGGGCGGTGGTAGCGGATGGCTCCTGGCTTGTAAATGCGAGTACTCGGCCGACCGGCGTCCTAGCGCAGATGCAGCGATGCCTTGGTCGGTTGTGCGACCCTCTGGCCACGCCGGCGTTCGCGGTGAAAGGTATAGATGCCCGTCACGATGACGATGGCACCGCCGAGCAGGGTCAGGCGGTCCGGGAACTGGCCGAAGATCGCGAAGCCGAGGACGAGCGCGAAGATCAGCGAGGTGTATCGGAAAGGCGCGACATGGCCGATTTCTCCGGTCCGCATCGCCATCACGATCAGGATATAGCCGGTGACGAGGAAGGCCGACGCGCCGAGGATCAGCGCTGCCTCGCGCGGTCCGGGCGTGACCCAGCCCGAGAACGGCAGCACGGACAAGGCCATGACCGTCACCGCCGCTGAGGCCGAAAAGGCCACCGTCACCGAGGTCAGGTCGGACGAAAGCCGCCGCGTCGCCAGATCGCGGAGCACCACGAATCCGACCGAGATGACACCGAGGATCGACCAGCGGTCAAAACCCTCGGTCCCCGGCCGGATGATGAGCAGCACCCCGCAAAAGCCGACTCCGATCGCCAGAAGCCGACGCCAGCCTACCGCCTCGCGCAGCCAGAGCGCGGCGGCAAGCGTCACCGCAAGCGGCAATGACTGCAGGATGGCCGAGAGGTTCGCCAGCGGCATGTGGCGCAACGCGGTCAGGAAGGTCACGGTACCGCCGATCTCGCCGATCGTGCGGAGAAAAAGCCAGAAGCGATCCTCGGGTGCGACGCGCAGCATCAGCGTCCCGGCACGCCAGCCGATTGCGGCGATGGCCAGCGTTGTGATCACCCCGCGCAGCGCAATCGCTTCGTAAAGCGGTAGCGCCGCACTGACAGCCTTCATGCAGGTGTCGTTGATGGTGAAGGACGCCATCGCGATGCTCATCCAGAGCGCGCCCCGGGCGTTGTCGGACAAAATCAAACTCCGGCCCTCCCGAACGCGCGGCGCCTTGGCGCGCATATCGCCGCCCCTGTCCGCGGGCAAGGGGGCAGGCCGGGCGGAATTGTACTCGGTACAAAAGAAACGCCCCGCGTGCGCGCACGCGGGGCGTTCCGTCGATTCAACTTCGGCCTGCGATCAATCGCGGCTTTCGTAGGTCTCGACCAGTCCGCTTTCGGCTTCGATGTCGATCACGTCGTCAAGAACTTCATCGCTGGGCGCGGCAAGGGCGGCGGCCTGTTCGGCCTCAGCCTTGCGTGCCTCGATGACCTTGTGGTCACGCTCCTGGGCGATCTTGCGGATCCGCATCGTCGCACCGCCGGTTCCGGCCGGGATCAGGCGGCCGACAATGACGTTCTCCTTCAGGCCGACCAGTTTGTCGCGCTTGCCCTGCACCGATGCCTCGGTGAGGACCCGCGTAGTTTCCTGGAACGAGGCCGCCGAGATGAAGGAACGGGTCTGGAGCGAAGCCTTGGTGATGCCAAGCAGCACCGGCTCGCCCGTCGCCGGAGCCCCGCCACGGGCGGCAACCTTGTCATTTTCCTCGTCGAACTCGGCCTTGTCGATGTGCTCGCCCTTCAGAAGCGTCGTATCGCCCGACGTCAGGATCTCGATCTTCTGCAGCATCTGGCGAACGATCACCTCGATATGCTTGTCGTTGATCTTCACGCCCTGAAGCCGGTAGACGTCCTGAACCTCGTCGATGAGATAGTCGGCAAGCGCCTCAATCCCCATGATGCGAAGGATGTCATGCGGCGCGGGGTTGCCGTCCATGATGTAGTCGCCCTTCTGGACGTAGTCACCTTCCTGAACCGGAATGTGCTTGCCCTTCGGCACCATGTATTCGACTGGCTGCACCGTCTCATCCGACGGTTCGATCGTGATCCGGCGCTTGTTCTTGTAGTCCTTGCCAAAGCGCACATAGCCGTCGATCTCGGCAATGATGGCATGATCCTTCGGACGACGCGCCTCGAAGAGTTCGGCCACCCGAGGAAGACCCCCGGTGATGTCCTTTGTCTTGGCACCTTCGCGCGGAATACGCGCCACGACGTCGCCGGCCTTGACCTCCTGCCCGTCCTCGATCGACATGATGGCATCGACCGACATCGGGTAGGACACCGGGTTTCCGGCATCGTTGCGCATCGGATCGCCCGTCGCCGGGTCCACGATGATGATCTCCGGCTTCAGATCGTTGCCTCTCGGCGCAGTGCGCCAGTCGATCACGATCTTCTGGGTCATGCCGGTGGCTTCGTCGGTCTCATCCCGGACGGCAATGCCCGAAACAAGGTCGACGAACTTCGCCACGCCTGCCTTTTCGGCGATGATCGGCAAGGTATACGGGTCCCATTCGTAGAGCTTGGCGCCGCGCTTGACGGTCTGACCGTCCTTGACGTGGATCTTCGCGCCATAGCTGACCTTGTGGGCCGCCCGTTCCTGGCCCGCCTCGTCCACAACGGCGATCTGCATGTTCCGGCCCATGACGATCTGTTCGCCAAAGGCGTTTTCAAGCAGCATGGCGTTGCGGAATTCGACCTTGCCCTCCTGGCTCGATTCCTGGAAGGACTGCTGGCCGCCCTGCGCGATGCCGCCGATGTGGAAGGTCCGCATCGTCAGCTGCGTGCCTGGTTCGCCGATCGACTGCGCGGCGATGATGCCGACAGCCTCACCGATGTTGACGAGCGTCCCGCGGGCAAGATCGCGCCCGTAGCACATGGCACAGACGCCCTCTTCGGCCTCGCAGGTCAGGGCCGAACGGATCCGGACCGAGGCAACACCGGCCGCTTCCACCATCTCGGCCTTGCGCTCGTCGATCAGTTCGTTGCGGCGCACGATGATGTCATCGGTCCCGGGCACCAGCACATCGTCGGCCGAGGTCCGGCCGAGGATGCGCTCGGAAAGCGGCGAGACGACTTCGCCATCGTTGACGGCAGCGGATGCGGTGATCGCGCGGTCAGTGCCGCAGTCGATCATCCGGACGATACAGTCCTGCGCGACATCGACCAGACGGCGGGTCAGATAGCCCGAGTTCGCCGTCTTGAGCGCGGTGTCGGCGAGGCCCTTCCGCGCGCCGTGGGTCGAGTTGAAGTATTCAAGAACGGTCAGGCCTTCCTTGAAGTTAGAGATGATCGGCGTCTCGATGATCTCGCCCGACGGCTTGGCCATCAGGCCACGCATCCCGCCAAGCTGCTTCATCTGCGCAGGCGAGCCCCGTGCCCCGGAGTGCGACATCATGTAGACCGAGTTCGGCTCCTTCTCGGCGCCGGCATCGTCGTAACGCACCGCCGAAATTGCCGCCATCATGTCAGCCGCAACCGCATCCGAACACTTCGACCAGGCATCGACCACCTTGTTGTATTTCTCGCCCTGGGTGATCAGGCCGTCCATGTACTGCTGTTCGAATTCCTTCACCTGATCGCGGACCTCGTTGACGATGGTCCACTTGCTGTCGGGGATGACCATGTCGTCCTTGCCGAACGAGATGCCGGCCTTGAACGCCTCGCGGAAGCCGAGGCCCATGATCTGGTCACAGAAGATCACCGACTCCTTCTGGCCGCAGAAGCGGTAGACGGTGTCGATGACGTTCTGCACGTCCTTCTTGCGCAGGAGCCGGTTGACCAGTTCGAACGGCGCCTTGGCGTTCAGGGGCAGAAGCGTGCCAAGCCGTACCCGGCCCGGCGTCGTCTCATAGCGCCGGAAGACCTCGTTGCCCTCGGCGTCGATCTGCTTGACGCGCGCCGTGATCTTGGCGTGCAGATGCACCTCGCCCGCGTCGAGCGCGTGCTGCACCTCGTCGGGGTCGGCGAAGACCATCCCCTCGCCCTTCATGCCCTTGCGCTCCATCGAGACGTAATAGAGGCCGAGCACCATGTCCTGCGACGGAACGATGATCGGCGCGCCGTTTGCGGGCGACAGAACGTTGTTGGTCGACATCATCAGGACGCGGCATTCCAGTTGCGCCTCAAGGCTCAACGGAACGTGCACCGCCATCTGGTCGCCATCGAAGTCGGCGTTGAAGGCCGAACAGACCAGCGGATGGAGCTGGATCGCCTTGCCCTCGATCAGAACCGGCTCGAACGCCTGGATGCCCAGCCGGTGCAGCGTCGGCGCCCGGTTGAGAAGCACGGGGTGTTCGCGGATCACCTCGTCGAGGATGTCCCAGACCTCGGGACGCTCCTTTTCCACGAGCTTCTTGGCCTGCTTGACGGTCGAAGAGAGGCCCTTGGCCTCAAGCCGCGAGTAGATGAA
>JBGSNN010000092.1:0-3656 GCA_041739655.1 Albidovulum sp.
CCGCCAGCGACCAGAGGTCGGTCTCGACCGCATCCCGCGCCACATCGCTGCGCGGCCGGCCGAGAAAGATCACGCCGTAGAAGCGCACGAAACAGGCCGCGGCAAGGGCGGCGGCCAGCGCCAGCATCCCGCCCGCGGCCGGCACCAGGAACTGCAGGCCGGGCTGCATCAGGTTCGGGCTTTGCAGCACAGCCTGGAACAAGAGCCACTCCGAGACGAAGCCGTTGAGGGGCGGCAGCGCCGAGATCGCGGTCACGCCGACAAGCGCCAGAAACGCCGTCTTCGGCATCCGGTGGATCAGCCCGCCGAGCGAGTCGAGATCGCGCCGCCCGGTGGCATTCAGAACCGCGCCCGCGACCATGAACAGAAGGCTCTTGAACAGCATGTGATTCAGCGCATGGATCAGCCCCGCGGTCAGCGCCAGCGCCGCCAGTGCAGCCATGCCGTTGGCCCGGAACGCCAGCGCCAGGCCGAGGGCCGCGAAGATGACGCCGATGTTCTCGATCGTCGAATAGGCGAGCACCCGCTTGCCGTCGCCGTCCACATTGGCAAAGAGAATGCCCATCACCGCCGTCACCGTGCCGATGACGATCACCGGGGCGCTCATCCACCAGGCGACCGGGCCGAGAAGGTCGAAGGCAATGCGCACGAAACCGTAGAGCGCCACCTTGGTCATCACGCCGCTCATCAGCGCCGAGACATGGCTCGGTGCGGCGGGATGCGCCACCGGCAGCCAGACATGCAGCGGCACCAGCCCGGCCTTTGAACCCGCGCCGATCATCATCAGCGCCAGAACCAGGGCCGCCAGCCCCGGCGTGCGCGCCACCTCGCGGATTGCCGCAAAATCGTAGCCCCCCTCGGGTCCGGCCATCAGACCGAAGGCCAGGAGCAGGATCATGGTCCCGAAGCCCGCCATCACCAGATAGAGATAGCCTGCGCCGCGCGTCTCGTCTTCGCGGTGATGGGTCAGCACCAGCGCCCAGGACAGAAGCGACATCACTTCCCAGGACAACAGGAACGTGAAGGCGTCGTCGGCCAAGAGCACCAGCGTCATCGCGCCGAGGAAACCGGGATAGAAGGGCAGCACGCGGTGCGGCTCGTGCTCGTGCCGTCCGTAGCCGATGGCATAGATGCTCGCGGCCGCCGCGCCGGTGCCGAGCAGGGTCAGAAACACCGCTGAGAGTGCGTCAAGGCGCAGATGGGCGCCAAGCCAGGGCAGGCCGACCGGGACGCGCATCCCGGACGCAGCCGCCTCTGTCACCAGGGTCCAGACCCCGAGAGCTGCCAGCGCGGCACACAAGACCGCGCTCGCCCCGTAAACCACCACCGACGCCTGCGGGACGCCGCGCATCGCCGTCGCGGCGACTGACAGCGCGAGCAAGCACAGCGCGATGCCGACAGCAACCGTGATCATTGCGCACCTCGATCCGTCTCGGCCGCAGTCTCGTCCGGACGTCCCGCGACGCTTTGCCGCAGCCGTACGCCGCGGCCGTCGCCGCTGCTTGTCGCGCCGTCAGCGATCAGTTCCACCCCGGCCCTTTCGATCGCGGCGACCACGCGCGTCAGACTGTCCACCATGCCGCCGACGATGCTCTCGTTGGCCTCCATCCGCTGGATGGTGGGCACCGAAAGCCCGGCCATCTGCGCCAGGGTTTTCTGGTCGACCCTGAGGAGCGCCCGCGCTGCCCTGATTTGTGGGCCGGTAATCATGGGAATTGCCCTCTGTCACATCGATATGATGCGTGAGATATCTATACTGATGAGGCTTATAAGGTCTGTGAAAGATTCTTCAATGCCCGATTGGCTGTTTTTCGCGCCATCGTCGAGGCCGCGCGACGGGCTGGCCGGCGCCTATTGCAGTGCCAGTTGCCGGCGGCCGCGGAGGATGTAGGCGATGGTTTCAAGGACGATACCGTTCGTATTGACATCGGTGTAGCCCGGCATCCCTTGTCCGGTGGCGGCGAAGACACCCGGTGCGAAGCCGATGCCATCGAGCCGGGCGCGCTCGCGCACATGGCGCGCGAGCAGCGTCGAATAGGCGCAGGGTCGGGTTGCGAGCCAGAGGTAGGCGGCCTTGGTGTTCACCAGAAACGCCTCGCGCTGGAAGGCCGGCGTGGCAAAGCGGGCCTCGTTTGAGGCGGCGTTCACCACCCAGCGGTCCTTCGACGAGGCGACGTTCAGGCCCTGATAGGTGAACCACGGCTCGCGGTTCAGCGGCGCCTCCGACAGGCAGAGAAGCGCGCCGGTTCTGTCATGTTCGCGCCGTTGTGCCGCGAAGAGCAGGTCGGCGAGGAAACCCGATGGTTCCGAAAGTCCCTGCTCCAGCGCCTCCAGCAGAAGCGGTTCGGCGCCAAGCGGACCGAGGCCGGCGAGGCCGAGCAGCAGGTGCATCTCGCGGTCAGTCTTCAGCGCCCGATCCGACACCTCGTAGGGCGAGGCCGTCTCGATGCCCCGGTCCCTGAAGGCGCGCGCAGTATAATGTGCGCAGTGCGAGCGGAAGCGATCGACCAGCCGTCCCTTCACGACGGAATGGACATGTCCGGCCACGACGATGTCGGCAAGATCCCAGCGCGCGATCTTCGGTTCGGCGATGCCACGGGTCAGGGGATAGGCGTCGAGACTGCGCAGCACGCTCAACAACCGGCCGGTATCGCAGGCGTTGAAGTCGTCGGACAAAGGCGCGCCGGTGTCCGACGAGATGACCTCGCTCGGCAGCGTCCAGGCGCCGATCCGGGCGGCCGGAAGCGCGCGGACCAGAAGCTCTGCCCGCGTCACGAAATCGATGTCGGTGATGAGCCCGAGTTCATGTGCGGCCATGACGGCCGCGATCAGGCTGCCGAAATCCCACATCGTCAGTTCACGGTGCAGCCAGACCCCGTCAGCCTGCACATCGGCCGTGTCGACGCAGAGCCCGGTTGCGGCAATCGAGAAGCGATCGAAGAATGTCCAGGCCTGAGCGGCGTCGGCCAGAAGTTCCGGGCCGGAGAGCGCATCGGGGTCCGTCAGGTCCGGCCTGTCGCGGCGGGTATCGCGCAGAAGCTCGAAGACCGGGTCCGCTGCGATCGTCGTGTCGAAAAAGGTCGGGACATCGACAAGCCTTGTTCCCGGATCGCCTTGCAGCCGGTGCAGCGTGTCAAGGGTTGCCGCGCGGGCGGACGCCGTCGCATAGTCCGTCGGGGCAATGGCAAGGATGGCGTCCCGCATCAGCTCACCTTCGGCAAGAAGACCAGGCGCTTGCCGCATCGTCGTTTCGCCACGCATGAAAAGCCCGCGGTCGTCGAAAGCGGCCCCTGTGCCGGGCATCAGAAGAACCTCCAGGGAGGCTTCAAGCCGGGCAGGCAGGATGTCCGTCGGGGTCGTCACCACCAGACAACGCAGATCTGCGGTCAGGGTCCCCTCGTCTGGGGCGGGCGCCTCCGACCCGGCGCCGGGTAGCACCGCACAGGCCGCCTCGGGCCACGCCTCGTCCCCTTTTGCGGTCAGCGGCACGCTGTCGGTCACGGCGATGCCACGCGCCAGAAGCTCGGCCTTGAGGGCGGTCATCGCCGCCCCAGATGCACCGGTGCCGGGGTCGATCCGGACCGCGACAAGGCGCTGCTGGTCCGCGCCGAACCAGCGCGCATGGTCGCGCGGGAGGGACGCGAACCGGCGGCCGG
>JBGSNN010000094.1:0-21390 GCA_041739655.1 Albidovulum sp.
TCGGGCGGCGAACAGCAGCGCGTCGCCTTCTGCCGGGCCATCGCCAACGCGCCGCGCCTGCTGCTCGCCGATGAGCCGACCGGCAACCTCGACCCGGCCACCGCCGATCAGGTCTTTGCCGTTCTGATGGATCTGGTACGATCGACCGGGCTCTCGGCGCTCATTGCCACGCACAACATGGATATTGCCGCACGGATGGACCGCATTCTCAGGCTTGAGGACGGTCGGCTGATCGCGGCATGATCCCGGCAAGGGCGAGCCGACCAACCCGTACCCGGCGGGACATCGGGCCTGAAGAAGGAAAATTGCGATGATCACATCTGCATCTGTCATGCGCGCGGGCCTTGTACTCGGCGCACTGTCGCTTGCGGCCTGCGCCCCGGAACCGCAGGTGACGGGCCGGGCGCTCTACGATCAGTATTGCGTGTCCTGTCACGGCGCGGAGGGGCGCGGCGACGGTCCGGCCGCCGCAGGTCTGGCACGGCGCCCGGCCGATCTGACCGGCATATCGGCGCGAAACGGCGGTGTTTTCCCGCTGGTGCGGGTGATGTCGGTCATCGACGGCTACACCCGGCGCGGCGACCGGACCTCGGTGATGCCGGAACTTGGCGCCGCCCTTCAGGAGGGTCCGCTGGTGATGGTGGATACCGGAGACGGCGTCGCCACGCCGACGCCGGGCAATCTTGTCGCACTGGCCGAGTATTTGCGAACGATCCAGCGCTGAGATCACGCACCGGTTGCAATATTTCACTTTTCAGGCTTTCATGCTAACTTCAGGCTGGGGGGCGTGATACCGATAGGTGCGACCGTGTCGTTGTCTTCGCTCTACGAGAAGTACTATTCGCGCGTTCTGGCGGCGGTTGCCTTTGCGACCGTTTGCGGCGGGGCGTTCTTCTTCGGCTATGCTAAAGGCTCGCCCCGGTCCGCCGCCGCGATCCTGAGCGACTGGTCGGGGCAGGCGGCGGAGGTTCTGGACGCCGCGTGGCAGCAGGCCGCCCGCCTGCGACCCGACCATTTCCTGCAACCGTCGCGCAAGCCCGGCAGCGGAGTCACCGTCAACACCCTGCCAGACGATGGCGAGCTTGTGCTTCTCACCGGCTTCTTCGACAGCGATCCGGGGCTGCGCCTGGTCCGGCGCGACGGAACCGTGGTCGCCTCTTGGCGGGCGAAATTCTCCGAACTGCTGCCCGAGCGCGTGGGCAAGCCTGGCGCGCCGCAGACCGACTGGAATGTCGATCTGCATGGCGCGCTGATCGAACCGGACGGCTCTGTCGTCTTCAACTTCGAGTATCAAGGCGCCGTGAAACTCTCGCGTTGCGGCGCGCGGCTCTGGGCGCTGCCGGAGCGGACCAGTCACTCGATTGAACCCGCATCAACGGGGGGCTACTGGATCGTCGGACGCGCGATCGCGCCGGTGCCGAACGATCCGAACTACCGACCCATTGTCGTGCCCGATCGGACTGCGGGTCAGATCGAGGATGACCTGATCCTCAAGGTCGGCGCGGATGGCGGCGTGGTGCTGCAAAAGTCGGTTTACAAGCTGCTCATGGAGAATGGGTTTGCGCCCCTCCTGACCGCGACCGGAACCGAGATGGAGGCAAAGTCTCTCACCGATAACGAACTACTGCACCTCAACATGATCGAGGAGCTGCGGCCCGATCTGGCCGCCGCCTTCCCGTCGTTCGCCGCTGGCGATCTCGTGCTTTCGGTGCGCGACTACAATCTTGTGTTCGTGGTCGATCCGGACACCTGGACGGTGAAGTGGCACAGCGTCGGGCCGTGGCTGCGCCAGCACAGCGCCCGCTTCCTCGCGGACGGAACCATCGGTGTCTTCAACAACAATGCCTTCGTCTTCCAGAGCGGACCGGACGGAGTCACCCCGCTGGATGCGCCGCGGGTGTCGAACATCCTTGCCGTCGATCCCACCAGCGGCAGGGCCAGCCTGCGCTATGGCGAAAAGCCGGGACAGGAGATGCTGAGCGTCGTGCGCGGCTATGTTCAGGAACAGCCGGGCGGTGATCTCCTGATCGCCGAAGCCGATGCCGGGCGCGTCCTGCAGGTCAATGCCGCGGGCAGGACGGTCTGGGAATACATCAACCGCTACGACGCAGGCCATGTGCTCGAAATGACCGGCGCCCGGGCCTATCCGGCATCTTACTTTTCCGTGACGGACTGGTCCTGTCCCTGACCTGCCGGGGCTTAGAGCATGTTGCGAAAGGGTGGGCACCGATCTTTTGCAAAGAACATGCGACCACTCAAGAAGAGAGAGCGAGTTTTCTGAATTCGATTCGGAACAACACGCTCTGACCAGACCGGCACTGGCCTCGCGCATGCGACAGCGCACCGCGACGGCGGCGGTATTGACGGCTCGGCAGGCCCGCACCTCGGCGCGGACCTGCCTTTCGGGTCACTTGACCTTCTTGCCCGCGATCACCGTATCGGCCTTGGCCGAGCCGGAACTCGCGGTGGCAAGCACCTTCGGCTTTTCCTTCTTCGGTTTCTTGGCTTCCTTGTTGCCGCGGTTTTTTTCCTTGGACATGGGTCTTCCCTTCGAGGTGAGGACCGCCCGGCGGATGCCAGTCGGATTGATGCGCAGGGGGGCAGGGGAGCCTGTCAGAGGGACAGGGCGATGACCCCGATGGGCAGCAGGCCCAAGCGCTCAGGGAACGCGTGACCTGCAGTTGGAATCTATGCCTTGGGGAGCGGGGCAGCAAGGGGGATGGCGGGCCGGACCCCGTCCTGCGGGGGGCAGCCTTCGGGCGCGCCCCGCACGAACGTCCTGAAAAGGCCGGTGACTGCCGCTGTCTTCAGAGGAGCGACTAGACCAATCGCTCGACCTCCTTCGCCGCCCGGACGAAATCCGCGAAGAGCGGATGCGGCGCGAAGGGTTTGGACTTCAGCTCCGGGTGGTACTGGACGCCGATGAACCAGGGGTGGTCCTTCCACTCGACGATCTCAGGCAGGCGGCCATCGGGACTCATCCCCGAAAAGATCAGCCCGCAGGCCTCAAGCTTGTCGCGGTACTTCAGGTCCACCTCGTAGCGGTGGCGGTGGCGTTCCTCGATCTCGGTGGTGCCGTAAATCGCGGCGACCTTCGATCCAGGCTTCAAAATCGCGGAGTAGGCACCAAGGCGCATGGTGCCGCCCTTGTCGTCCGAGGCCGAGCGCGACACCATGTGGTTGCCCTGCACCCATTCCTTGAGGTGATAGATGACAGGCTCGAACCGTTTCGCGCCGGTTTCGTGGTCGAACTCCTCGGACCCGGCCCGGGCGAGGCCGGCGACGTTACGCGCCGCTTCGATTACCGCCATCTGCATGCCAAGGCAGATGCCGAGATAGGGAATCCCTTTTTCGCGGGCGAATTGTGCGGCCTTGATCTTGCCCTCGGTGCCGCGCTCGCCAAAGCCGCCGGGAACCAGGATGGCATGGAAGGGCTGGAGCCAGGGGGCGGGGTCCTCTCGCTCGAAAATCTCGGCGTCGATCCATTCGGCCTTGACGCGGGTCCGGTTGGCCATGCCGCCGTGGGTCAGCGCCTCGGCGATGGATTTGTAGGCATCCTCAAGCTGGGTGTACTTGCCGACGATGGCGATGCGGACTTCGCCCTCGGCATTCTCGAGCCGGTCCATCACGTCGGTCCAGCGCGTGAGGTCGGGCCGGGGCGCCGGGCTGATCTGGAAGGCGTCGAGCACGGCGCGGTCAAGCCCGGCCTCGTGGTAGGCGAGCGGCGCCTCGTAGATCGTCTTGAGGTCATAGGCCGGGATCACCGCATCCTTCCGCACGTTGCAGAAAAGCGCGATCTTCTCCCGCTCGCGGTCGGGGATCGGATGTTCCGAACGGCAGACCAGCACATCCGGCGCAAGGCCGATGGATTGCAGCTCCTTGACCGAATGCTGGGTCGGCTTGGTCTTCAACTCGCCCGAGGCCGAGAGATAGGGCAGTAGCGTCAGGTGCATCAGGATCGACTGGCCGCGCGGGCGTTCGTGGATGAACTGGCGGATCGCCTCGAAGAAGGGCAGGCCCTCGATGTCGCCCACGGTGCCGCCGATCTCGCAAAGCATGAAATCGACTTCTTCCTCGCCGATCTTCAGGAAGTCCTTGATCTCGTTGGTGACGTGCGGGATGACCTGGATGGTCTTGCCGAGGTAGTCGCCGCGGCGCTCCTTCTCCAGCACGTTGGAGTAGATGCGGCCCGAGGAAATCGAGTCGGTCTTGCGGGCGTGGACCCCGGTGAAGCGTTCGTAATGGCCGAGGTCAAGGTCGGTCTCGGCGCCGTCATCGGTGACAAAGACCTCGCCATGCTCGAAGGGCGACATGGTGCCGGGATCGACGTTGAGATAGGGGTCGAGCTTGCGCAGCCGCACCGAGAAGCCGCGCGCCTGCAAAAGCGCACCGAGGGCGGCCGAGGCGAGACCCTTGCCGAGCGAGGACACCACACCGCCGGTGATGAAAACATAACGTGCCATGCGGTGAGTTCCCCCGTGATCGCCTCGAATTTCTGGGTAAGCCAGTCCATTCCGGACACAGCATCACGGGGTTAAAGCACTAACAGATTCGCAGGTCCCCCGCAACCGGACCGCAAAGGATTGTGTCACGACCGAAGTCGCAGCCAACGATTTGTGGTTCGCCCTACTGGGCAGGCGGCGGTGCCACAGGCGCATCGCCGGCAGCCGGCGCCAGGTCGATCGGCGGCAGCGAAGGCTCAGTGCCGGTCTCCGCCGGGGCTGTGGTCGCGCTGTCGAGAACCGAGAGGCCGCGCGAGTTCTGCGCCGAAAGCACCGTCAGCGTGATCGAGGTGCCGATGAAGGCCGCCGCCAGAAGCCAGGTCAGCTTTTGCAGCGCGCTCGTCACGCCGCGATTGGACATGACGCCACCGCCACCCAGAAGGCCGCCGCCTTCGGAGCGCTGCAGCAGCACGACGCCGATCAGCATCAGCGCAAGGATCAGGTGGACGGTAAGGACAACGTTCTGCATCGGGGCCTTCGGTTTTGCTGACGCGCCTATCTAGGCGGATGGGCCGAGCGGTGCAAGGCGTTTCAGGGCTGGCGACGGGGCCTGACGCATATCAGCCGTCGATCTCGTCGACGCTCGCCTGACCCGAGAGCCGCTGGCGCAGGATCGACCAGGACAACCCGATGCCGAGGATGAGCGAGAGCACAAGGATGCCGAGCCAGAGATTGAGCGATCGGTTGGCCAGTGTCAGAACGCCCCAGTCGATCAGCACCCACGGCCGAGCGCCCAGAAGATGATCTGTCCGATCGGCACCCGGTCTGCAACCGCATGAATAGCCGCCGACATGGCTGTCATCAGAAACGTGGACGGAAGCCGGAGTCCGACACCGGAAGCGAAAGGCTGACGCAAGGACATGGAGATTTGCTGGCGCTAACATAAGCATTCCGCAAGACCGATTGCGCCCTTGTGGAGTGCGCCCGGCATTTTCCGGTTCAATCCCCTCAAGGAGGTCGCTATACCGACCCCGTTTGCCGGGATAGGAGCACATCGATGGCCAATGTCGTGGTGGTGGGCGCCCAGTGGGGCGACGAGGGCAAGGGCAAGATCGTTGACTGGCTTTCCGAACGCGCCGATGTCATTGCGCGGTTCCAAGGCGGACACAACGCGGGCCACACGCTCGTCATCGACGGCGAGGTTTACAAGCTGAACGCGCTGCCCTCTGGCGTGGTGCGGGGCGGCAAGCTTTCCGTCATCGGCAACGGCGTGGTGCTCGACCCCTGGCATCTGGTTTCGGAAATCGCCGCGATCCGCGAGAAGGGGGTGAAGATCACGCCCGAGACGCTGATGATCGCCGAGAACACCCCGCTGATCCTGCCCTATCACGGCGAGTTGGACCGGGCGCGCGAGGCGCAGGCGAGCGTCGCCAAGATCGGCACCACGGGCCGCGGCATCGGCCCGGCCTACGAGGACAAGGTCGGCCGCCGGGCGATCCGGGTTGCCGACCTTGCCGATCCGGCGACACTGGAACTCAGGGTGGACCGCGCGCTCGTCCATCACAACGCCCTGCGCTCGGGGCTTGGCATGGAGCCGATCGACAGGGCGGCGCTGATCGCCAGCCTGAACGCGATCGCGCCGGAGATCCTGCAATACGCCGCCCCGGTCTGGAAGGTGATGAATGAGGCGCGCCGCGCCGGCAAGCGCATCCTCTTCGAGGGTGCGCAGGGCTCGCTTCTCGACATCGACTTCGGCACCTATCCCTTCGTCACCTCGTCGAACGTGATCGCGGGGCAGGCGGCGACCGGCGTCGGCGTCGGGCCAGGGGCGATCGGCTTCGTGCTCGGCATCGTCAAGGCCTATACGACACGGGTCGGCGAAGGCCCGTTCCCGACCGAGCTTTTCGATGCCGATGGGGATCATCTCGGCACCCGCGGGCGCGAGTTTGGCACCGTCACCGGGCGCAAGCGCCGCTGCGGCTGGTTCGATGCGGTCCTCGTGCGCCAGACCTGCGCGATTTCCGGCATCAACGGCATCGCCCTGACCAAGCTCGACGTGCTCGACGGGTTCGAGACGATCCGCATCTGCACCGGCTACGAGCTTGACGGCAAAGTGCTTGACCACCTCCCGACGGCGGCCGACCTTCAGGCGCGCTGCACACCCGTCTATGAAGAGGTCGAAGGCTGGAGCCAGTCCACCGAGGGCGCACGGTCCTGGAACGACCTCCCCGGCGCCGCGGTCAAATACGTCCGCCGCATCGAGGAACTGATCCAGTGCCCGGTGGCAATGCTGTCCACCAGCCCCGAGCGCGACGACACGATCCTCGTCACCGATCCTTTCGCTGACTGATGGCGCTCTCCTACAAGGCCCGTCGCCGCTGGTCGCTGGTCATCCTGCTGATCGGCCTGCCACTTTATATCGTGGTTGCCGTAAGCCTGACCGGCTGGTTCGGTGCGCGCTATGGCCGCTTGCCGATCCTGGCCGAGGTGGCGGTCTACCTGCTGCTCGGCTTTCTCTGGGCCTTGCCCTTCCGATTCGTGTTCCGTGGCGTCGGCAAGGCCGACCCGGAAACGGAAACGGAGCGGTCGGGGGACCGCTCCGCCTGATCGAGCCGCTCTGGCGGGCTTACTGCCCGGCGCGGCGGGCCTCGTCCATGAAGCGCGAGGCTTCGGTCAACATGAACTGACCGCGACGCACCTTCTGGATCTTGCCCTGACGCAGCAGCATCCCGAAGGACCGCAGGCTGTCTTCCGGGCTGTAGTCCTCGTCTTCGGCCATGCCCGCGACCTTGCGCATGATCTGCGGCCGCGAGAAATGGGTGATGCCTTCGACGGTCGAGGTATAGGCCGCCGCGGCTTCCAGCAGATCGGGCAGGCTGGTCGCGCCGAGACGCTCGGCGAATTCCGCGAAACTGCGGGCATCTTCGGGGCTTGTCGTCAGGTCGTCGGTGTCGCCGAGATCGTCGTCATCGCTGCTGTCGGCCACGACGGCGCTGATGCGGCGCGGGCGGATCACGGTGGCGTCGGGGCGCGTTTCATCGGTCAGGTCCACGCGCTGTTCGGACACCAGCATCAGCGGCGCGAGGCGTGTCGACATCGTCGGGCGCTGAGTCACCGGGACCGAGTCCGATGTCGGGCGGCGCGGACGCACGGCCTTGGACAGGTCATCCCGGTAGCGTTTGGTGTCGTCGCCCGGTAGCTCGCGCGAGACCACGCCAGCGTCGCCGGATTTCATCTTGCGGTCCGCGACCGTCGCGGCAACCGCCGCCTTGAGATGCGCGATGGCCGAGAAGCGGCGGCGGTTTTCCGGCCCTTCAAGCTTGGACTTGGCTTCTTCCATCAGGCGCGCGACCGAAGCCTCGTCATCCTCGGAGGCGCTTTCGAGGATGGCGCGGCCTTCGTGGCTGTCGCGACGCAGATCGCTGGCCACATTGGCGAGATCGCGCAGAAGCTCCTCCTCGTCCGCATCCGGCAGGCCGGTATCGCCAATGGCGGCGCCGATCTGGGCGAGAATGTCGCTGTCCTCGACGGCGGAATCCGTCGCCGCGTCCGCATCTTCGAAGTCATCTTCATAGGCAGTGTCGGACAGCGCGGCCATGACAGCAGCGGTGCGGTATTCAAGCGGTGCCTCCTCGGGCAGATGGAACGAGGCGGCGTCATCCTGGTCATCCTCGATGTCGTCCGCCGCGGCGCGGTTCATCCGGATGACGCGCGCGCGGGGCTGGTCGGCGTCGTCCTCTGCTTCGGCGGCCCAATCGGTCTGCGGTTCGTCGGCCGGCAGGGCCTCTGCGTCGGTCGCGGGCGCCGCAGCCTCTTCGGCTTCGGCCGGCATCCCGTCGTCCGCATCTGCGACCATGTCGAAGGCAACGATGCCCTCTTCGTCATCCTGAGGCTCGGCAATCTCTGCCGCTTGCGGCGCCGCTTCAGCCGCCACCAGCGCAACGTCTTCCGCGGCGTCGAACGCCTCATCTTCGGCCACATCGGCAGCGACTGTGGCGTCGTCGGGCGCAACCTCTTCGGCGGGCTTGGCGGCTTGCGCCATGACGGCGGCCAGGGTGTCCTCGGCCTCTTCCGCCGCAGAGTCCTCCGCTGGCGCCGCGGCATGGGCGGAACTGCCGGCCTTCAGACCGGGCATGTCGCCGAAATCGAGGTCAAATCCGAAATCTGTGTCGGACGCGCTTGTCGCTGCGGCAAACTCTTCGGTAGCTTCGTCTTCCTCAAAGGGAACGGCACCGCTCAGCGGAAGCGGCGCTTGTGCCTCGACCTTGTTCGCTTCGCTCACAACTGCGCGGATGCGCATGAGCTTTTGCGCGACGCTTTCCGGGATCGACGGCTTGACCGGCGCGGCATCGCCAACGACGGCGGTCGGCGCGTCCATCGCGACGGGAGCGGGGGCAAAGGTGCCGGGCCTGGGCCGCAGCACAATTCCCTGGTCGCTGATCCTGGCTTCGACCTTGCGCTGGATCTCGCGTTCGGCGATCCGGTGCAGCATGTCGGCGTCGGGCGTCGGCGGGGTGGCACCGAAGTAGCGATCATCGGCCGCCAGATCGCGGAAGTATTCCGCAATGGCCTTCATCGTCGAGAACGGCTCCTCGAACCCCTCCAGCGTGCAGGAGAAGGTGCCGTAGGAAACCGTTAGAATCTTACTCGCACCGACCATGGGATGCTCGCTTTCTTATTGTGCCTCTGGGTCTACCCTCTGAGGCAACTTGTGCGCTAGCGTGGACAAAAGCAGGTAAATTGAAGGATTCTTTCTGGCCGAGATTGTGTCTCTTTGCCTTATTTGTAATCAATACTGCCATGCCGACGGGGATTGTCCAATCACGGTTGCCAGTCACCCTGCTTGGCGCGGGGACGTCGGCGATTTCCGATCTGGATATGATGTGTTCCATAGCGCCTGTACTTGTCGCAGCCGATGGTGGCGCGAATGTGGCAATCGCTTCGGGGCGCGTTCCCGACGCGGTGATCGGAGATTTCGATTCCCTCACCGATGCCACGCGGGCGGCGATTCCGGCAGACCGTTTGCACCATGTGGCCGAACAGGACAGCACCGATTTCGAAAAATGCCTGCAACGCATCTCGGCGCCGCTGATCCTTGCGCTCGGCTTCACCGGGGCGCGGATCGACCATGAGCTGGCCATCTGGAACGTCCTCGCCCGGCGCCGTGACCTGCGCTGCATCGTGGTCGGGCACACCGATTTCGTCTTTGTCGCGCCGCAGCGGCTCGACCTCGATCTCGCGCCGGGAACGCGCGTCTCGCTCTTTCCGATGTCGCCGGTCCGCGGCGAGAGCGTCGGTCTGCGCTGGCCCATCGGCGGCATCGGCTTTGCACCGGACGGCCGGTCCGGCACGTCGAACGAGGCCACGGGCCGGGTGGACCTGACGTTCGACACCGGGGCGATGCTGGTGATCCTGCCGCGGGCGGTGCTGCCGACGGTTATCGCTGCGCTAGCACCGCCGCGGGTGAGGTGAGCCTGCGGGCGCGGGCAGTGACACGTTCGCGGTGAATGACATAGAGCCCCGAGGTGACGATGACGCCGATCCCGCCGAGGGTGAGGGCGTTCGGGAAATTGCCGAACACCAGATAGCCGAAGAGCGTCGCGGTCACGATCTCAAGATAGTGGAGCGGCGCCAGCGTCGATGACGGCGCGAATTTGAGCGCGTAGGTGATGGCCATGTGGCTGACCGCCGAGGCGAGGCCGACGCAGAACACCCAAAGCCAGAAGATCCCCTGCGGCAGGACGAATGTGGTCGATGGCTCACCCGTCGCGGTGCCGAGCGCCAGGAGCGGCGCGCAGATCAGCGCCGCCAGAAGGGCGGTGTGGAACTGCATCGGCACCGGATGCACGCTTCGCGACAGCGCGCGCGTAACAAGCATGTAGAGCGCGAAGCTGACCGCTGTGCCAAGCGGGAAAAGTGCGACCGGACCGAAGGCCGCGAATGATGGCTGGATCACCAGGAGCGAGCCGAGGAACCCCACCGCACAGGCCACAAGGCGGCGCGGGCCGACCTCCTCCGCCATCGCGAAGCGGCCGATGAGAAGGATCACGAAGGGTTCGACAAAGGCGATGGCCAGCGCATCGGCGAGCGGCATGACCCGGACGGCCGCCACAAAGCAGTAGGTCGAGGTGACGAGAAAGAAGGCCCGAAGCAGTGCGAACCCGAGGCTGCGGCGGTCGAGCGCGAGCGGTTGGCGCATGGCCAGGACGACCGGAAGCATCAGGGCGGCCTGAACCACGCCGCGGCCAAGGACGATCATCCCCACCGGCACCCCCTGCGCCGCAAGCTTCGAGGCGACGTCGATCAGCGGGGCCGCGATGCAAAAGCCCAGCATGAGGGCGACGCCGGGCAGGATGCGGTCGGGTTCGGTCATCCTGCGGAGCTATCCGTCCGGCAGGGCGGCGTCCATTCCGAAAGCGACGCGGCGGGACGTTTTCCAAACGCGGCGCGGGCTCCGGGAGGCATGGCTTTCAGCAGTTGGGGATGTTGACGGCGAGCCCGCCAAGCGACGTTTCCTTGTATTTTTCATGCATGTCATGTCCGGTCTGCCGCATGGTCTCGATCGCGGAGTCGAGCGGGACGAAATGCTGGCCGTCACCGCGCAGCGCCAGCGAGGCGGCCGAGACCGCTTTGATCGCGCCGAGGCCGTTGCGCTCGATGCAGGGCACCTGCACCAGACCCTTCACCGGGTCGCAGGTCATGCCGAGGTGATGTTCCAGCGCGATCTCGGCCGCATTCTCCACCTGTTCCGGAGTCCCGCCCATCACCGCGCAGAGGCCCGCGGCGGCCATCGCGGCCGCAGATCCGACCTCGGCCTGGCAACCGCATTCGGCGCCAGAGATCGAGGCGTTGTGCTTGCAGAGCCCGCCGATCGCGGCGGCGGTAAGGAGAAAATCGCCGATCTTCGACGACATCGCCCCCGGCACATGATCGAGCCAATAGCGGATCACCGCGGGCAGCACCCCGGCCGCGCCATTGGTCGGGGCGGTGACCACCTGCCCTCCGGCGGCGTTTTCCTCGTTGACCGCCATGGCATAGGTGGACATCCAGTCGTTGATCGTGTGCGGCGCGGTCAGGTTCAGCCCGCGTTCGGCCAGAAGCGCGTCATGGATCGCCTTGGCGCGGCGCCGGACCTTGAGGCCGCCGGGCAGGATGCCGTCGGTGGCCAGGCCGCGATTGATGCAGTCGTTCATCACCTGCCAGAGCCGCGCCATGCCGTCGTTCAACGCGGTCGCTGACCGGAAGTGCAGCTCGTTGGCGCGCTTCATCTCGGCAATGCTCTTGCCCGAGGCGGCGGCCATCTCCAGCATTTCGGCGGCGGTCTCGAACGGGTAGGGACAGTCCGAGCGTTGCGCGGCCCGTTTGCCCGCGCTCTCAAGCTCCGTCTCGGTCAGGACAAAGCCGCCGCCGATGGAATAGTAGGTCTCCTGAAGGATGACATCGCCCTGCGCGTCGGTGGCCATCAGGATCATGCCGTTGGCATGGCCGGCCAGCGGGTGGCCGTAGTCGAAGACGAGGTCGCGCTCCGGCACGAAGGACAGCGTCGGCAGGCCGGGGGGCGAGACTGCCCCGGTCCTTGCAATCTCGGCCAGTGCCGCTTCGGCCTTGTCGTGGTCGTAGGTGTCGGGCGCAAAACCGGCAAGGCCGAGGATCGTCGCACGGTCGGTCGCGTGGCCCTTGCCGGTGAAGGCGAGCGAGCCGTGGAGCGAGGCGCGCAGGCCCCTGGCGTGGAACGGCGAGCCACGCAGCGTGTCGAGAAACCGCGCGCCAGCCACCATCGGCCCCATGGTGTGGGAGGACGAGGGGCCGACGCCGACCTTGAACATGTCGAAGACTGAGAGGAACATGGACGGCCTTTCAGGTGGCGCTGCCCTCGGGCGGGCAGGCATGGGAGGGTTTCGTGAAGATCGTCGCGCCAAGACCCTCGGCTTCGGCGGCCTTTCGGGCCGCGGGGCGGCTCTCAAGGGCCGCGGCGAGGTCGTGGAGCGCGGGGTAGGCCGCGAGATCGAACCACCCGGCGCGGTCAGCCGGATAAAGGGCGAGCCAGCGCAGCAGCGTGACGACATAGTAGCCAAGGATCGACGGCGCATCGGGCGACAGCCAGTCCGGGCGGTCAGCGGCGACAGCCTCGAGAAGCGCGATGTGCCGGGCGATCCGCGCCTGCGTGGCGGCGAAAAAGGCCTCGACATCGGCGCCGCGTCCGGCATGGCGCTCCGGGTAGAAGAGAAGCCGGGCATCGGCATGAAGCGTGTTCGCGGTGAAGAAGAGCCAGGTCAGGAACCGCCGTCGGCCCGCGCTCTGCGGCGCCGGGGCCAGCGCGCCATGCGTCTCGGCCAGCCACAGAAGGATCGCGCCGGTCTCCGCCATCGGTCCCTCCGGTGTCTCCAGCGCCGGGATCAGACCCGTGGGGCAAAGGCCGCGGTAGGCGGCGCTGTCCTGTGCGCGCCGCGCCCGGTCCACCAGGACGCAGCGATAGGGCAGCCCCATTTCCTCGAGCGCAAGGCGCACGATCAGCGAGGCGTTGTCGGGGGCGTAGTGCAGGACATACATGGCGCGTTCCGGTTCAGCCAGAGAGTAGCGCGGGACGGGGGCAAGGGCGACACCGGAAAGCGACGCTTTTGCGCTCGTTTCGCGCCGGGGCGTCGGGCGTTTTGCACTCGCGCGCGAGCCATATCTTGCTATAAGCGGGGGCGCTGCCGCAATGGAGTGAAACATGGCCAGGGAACTGCCTCCGATCGAGAAGGCGAAACTCGCAGCCTCGCGCCGTGCCGTCGATTTTGTCGAGGACGGGATGCGGGTCGGGCTCGGCACCGGATCGACGGCGGCCTGGATGGTGCGCTGCCTCGGCCAGCGGGTGCGCGCGGAGGGGCTCAAGATCACCGGCGTGCCGACATCCGACCGGACCGCAGCGCTGGCGCGGGCCGAGGGGATCCGCGTCGTGACGCTGGCAGAGGCGCGCTGGCTCGACCTCACCATCGACGGAACCGATGAATTCGATCCCGATCTCAACCTCATCAAGGGCGGTGGCGGCGCGCATCTGCGCGAGAAGATCGTGGCGACCGCCTCGGACCAGATGATCGTCATTGCCGATGCCGCAAAGGAAGTTGCCCATCTCGGCGCCTTTCCCCTGCCGGTCGAGGTGATTCCGTTCGGTTGGCAGACCACCAAGGCGCTGATCGAGGAAACGCTGGTCGGGCTGGACGTACTGGGGCGGGACGTGACGCTGCGGATGAACGGCGACCGGCCGCTGGTGACGGACGAGGCGAATTACATCGTCGATCTGCATCTGAAGCGGATCGGCAACGCGCGACAGCTGGCGCTGGTGCTGAACCAGATCCCCGGCGTGGTCGAAAACGGGCTGTTCGTCGATATCTGCGACGTGGTGGTGATCGGGCATGGCGATGGCCGGGTGGTGGTGCGCGACATCAACGAGGGCAGCGAGCAAGAGGACCGGATCCTGTTCGCGCCGTCGGACAATATCTTTCTTGAGGCCGAGGACTGAGCGATGTCGTTCGACTATGACCTCTTTGTCGTCGGTGGCGGTTCGGGCGGGGTGCGCGCGGCACGCATCGCGGCGGCCGAGGGCGGGGCCAGCGTCGGGTTGGCGGAAGAAGACCGGATGGGCGGCACCTGCGTGATCCGGGGCTGTGTGCCCAAGAAGATCATGGTCTTTGCCTCGGGCTATCCCGAGATGGTCGAGGATGCGCGGGCCTACGGATGGGACGCGCAACTGGGCGGATTTGACTGGCCAAGGTTCCGTACCCAGTTGCACGCCGAGCTGGATCGGCTGGAAGCGGCCTATCGCGGCACGCTGGCGAAGGCGGGGGTGCAGGTGCATGACGCCCGCGCGGTGCTGGAGGATGCCCATACGGTGCGGCTTTCGACCGGCGACGCGGTGCGCGCGCGGCATGTCCTGATCGCCACCGGTGGGCGTCCCTTCGTTCCCGAGTTTCCGGGGTCGGATCTGGTCATCACCTCGAACGAGATCTTTCACCTTGAGACGCTGCCAAAGCGCGTGCTGATCGTCGGGGGCGGCTATATCGCAACCGAGTTTGCCTGCATCCTGCATGGCCTTGGCGCCGAGGTTGCGCAGTTCTATCGCGGGGCGCAGATCCTGCGGGGGTTCGATGACGAGGCGCGCGGGCATGTCGCGATGGCGATGCGCGACCGGGGGATCGACATTCGCTGCGGGGCGTCGATCCTGCGGCTGGAACGCTCGGCCACGGGGATTGTCGCGACGACCACCGATGGCCAGCTTCCGCGCGAATTCGACGTGGTGATGTACGCGACCGGCCGGGTGCCCAACACCGAAGGGCTGGGGCTGCAGGCGCTGGGTGTCGGGATCGGGCGGCGCGGACAGATCCAGGTGGATGAGTGGAGCCAGACGGCGGTTCCGTCGATCTACGCGGTGGGGGACGTGACCGACCGGATCAACCTGACGCCGGTCGCGATCCGCGAGGGCCATGCCTTTGCTGATACGGTGTTTCGGGGCGTGCCCACGAAGGCAGATCACTCGCTGGTTCCCTCTGCCGTGTTCACCCAGCCGCAAATGGGTTCGGTCGGCCTGACGGAAGAAGCTGCGCGCGAGCAGGAGCCGATCGAGGTCTACGCCACCGCGTTCCGTCCAATGCAGACGGCCTTTGCCGGACGGGCTGACCGGGTTCTGATGAAGCTGATCGTCAGTGTGGCCACGCGCCGGGTTCTGGGCTGTCACATCGTCGCACCAGATGCCGGCGAAATGATCCAGCTTGCAGCGATCGCTTTGCGCATGGGAGCCACGAAAGAGGACTTTGACCGCACCGTGGCGGTGCATCCGACAATGACGGAAGAGCTTGTAACTTTGCGCTCTCCGGTCAGGGCGGCTTGATTTTTGCGCTGGAATGACCAGTTAGCGTTGAAGAGAAACGAAGGGGTAGGACGGAATGGCTGGTACTGGCGGTCCCTGGGGCGGGGGTGGTTCTGGCGGGGACAATCGCGGCGATGACAAGCGCGGCGGCGATAACCGTGGCGGCGACAACCGTGGTGGGCGCAGGCCCGGCGGCGAAGGACCGCAGATTCCGGAAATCGAAGAAATCGTCAAGAAGGGGCAAGAGCAACTGCGCGTCCTGATGGGCGGCAAGCCCCGGCTGCCGGGCGGTGGCGGCGGTGGAGGCGGCGGCGGTCTTGGTGCCGGGCCGATCTTTACGCGGCAGGGCCTTGCCCTGGGGGCGCTGGCTGCGGCGGGCCTGTGGGCCTTCATGTCGTTCTACACCGTGCGCCCGGAAGAACGCTCGGTCGAGTTGTTCCTGGGCGAGTTTTCGGCGGTCGGCAATCCGGGCCTGAACTTTGCGCCCTGGCCGATCGTGACCGCCGAAATCGTGCAGGTCACGGGTGAGCGGCAGACCGATGTCGGCACCGGACGTTTGGGTGAGTTGGACACCGGACTGATGCTGACACGGGACCAGAACATCGTGGATATCGAGTTCCAGGTGGTCTGGAACATCACCGACCCGGCGCAATACCTGTTCAACCTGGCCGATCCGTCCGACACGCTGAAGGCGGTATCGGAAAGCGCGATGCGCGACATCATCGCACGGTCCGAACTGTCACCGATCCTGAACCGGGATCGGGGCGTCATCGCCTCGGATCTGCGGGCGGCGGTGCAGACGACGCTCGACAGCTACAACGCGGGCATCAACGTGGTGCGGGTGAACTTCGACAAGGCCGATCCGCCGCGTGAGGTGATCGACAGCTTCCGTGAAGTGCAGGCTGCGCAGCAAGAGCGTGACCGGCTGGAGAAAGAAGCGGATGCCTATGCAAACCGGGTGACGGCCGGCGCACGGGGCGAATCCGCGCGGCTGCTGGAAGAGTCCGAGGCCTATCGCGCCCAGGTCGTGAACAACGCCAGCGGTGAGGCGAGCCGGTTCCTGTCTGTCTACGAGGAATACGTGAAGGCGCCCGAGGTGACCCGGCGGCGGATGTATCTTGAAACGATGGAACGGGTCTTTGGCGACATGAACAAGGTCATCCTTGATGGCGTGTCTGGTGGATCGGACAGCGGTGGACAGGGTGTGGTGCCGTTCCTGCCGCTGAATGAACTGGGCCGGATGCAGCAGGGCGCTGCTGCCGCCACCAGTGGCAACGCGACCGGAGGGAACAACTGATGAAGCGTGCATCCATCCTGATCCCCGTCGTATTTGTGGCCGGCGCGCTGGCGCTGTCTTCGATCTTTATCGTCGACGAGCGCGAAAAGGCGCTGGTCCTGCAGTTTGGTCAGGTGAAGGCGGTGAAAGAGGATCCCGGTCTTGGCTTCAAGATCCCGCTGATCCAGGAGGTCGTGCGCTATGACGGCCGGATCCTGGGCCTGCCCACGCAACCGCTGGAGGTGACACCGCTGGATGATCGCCGCCTGGTGGTCGATGCGTTTGCGCGCTGGCAGATCGTCAACCTGATCGAGTTCCGCGAATCTGTCGGGGCCGAGGGTGTGCGCGCCGCGCAGACCCGGCTGGAGCGGATCGTGAATGCGGCGATCCGCGAGGTGCTGGGTTCAGTGCCCTCGCAGGCCGTGTTGTCCGAGGATCGGACGGGCCTGATGAACCGCATCAGGGATCTGGCGCGGCGAGAAGCGTTGGCGCTGGGGGTGGACGTGATCGACGTGCGCCTGACGCGCACCGACCTGCCAGAGCAGAACCTGGCCGCCACCTATGCGCGGATGCGGGCCGAGCGCGAACGCGAGGCGACCGATGAGATCGCGCGCGGGAACGAGGCCGCGCAGCGGGTGCGGGCAAGCGCCGACCGGACGGTGGTGGAACTGACCTCGGACGCGCGGCGTCAGGCCGAAGTGATCCGAGGCGAGGCTGATGCCGAGCGCAACGCGATCTATGCCGAGGCTTTTGGCCGCGATCCCGAGTTCTTTGCATTCACCCGGTCCCTGACCTCGTACGAGCGGTCGATGAAGGGCACGAATTCGTCGATCGTGATGGAGCCGGATTCAGTGTTCTTCGAGTATCTGCGTGGCTATGGCGTTCCGGGATCGGGGATCAGCACCGGGCTGAGTGCCGATACACCGCCGGCCGTGACTGGCGCGGTGGCGCCTGAGCCCGAGGAAGCGGGGACGCCCGCGATTGCGCTCGAGGCTGCTCCGACCGAGTGACCGCCGGTGCAAGTGAAACGGAAAGCGGGGCCGGCGATGATGCTGGCCCCGTTCTGCATTGACGCCGGGGCAGGCTGCGCCTGTCAAATCGACAGGGTTGCGCGATGGGATCGCCGCAGGCACGATGCAGGCGGGGCCTTCACATCGAATTGACTCAGCGCGACCGGGTTTGCCTTGCGATGTTGCATATATGTGCGGTGTATGTCGCTCATCCCCGGCAGCGTGCCGGAACATGATCAGACTTGAAAAGGAGTTTGCAGTGCAGTCCTACGCCACCCTTCTTGCCCGGCCCAAGGCGATGCGCAATGCCGCTGCCGCTGCCGTGCTGGGCCTTGCCCTGGCGGTCACACCGGCAATGGAGGCGGCCGCGCGCGCGGCACCGGAGTCTTTTGCCGATCTGGCCGAACAGATCAGCCCCTCGGTCGTGAACATCACGACATCCTCGGTCGTCTCGGCCTCGACCGAAGGCGGGCCGATGGTGCCCGAAGGATCGCCGTTCGAGGAGTTCTTCAAGGACTTCCAGAACCGCCAGGGCCAGGGCGACCAGGCCCCGCGCCGCAGCGAAGCGCTGGGATCGGGTTTTGTCATCTCGGCTGATGGCTACATCGTGACGAACAATCACGTCATCGAGGGCGCCGACGAGATCGAGATCGAGTTTTACGCGGGCGAACGCCTTGAGGCCAAGCTGGTCGGCACCGATCCGAATACCGATATCGCGCTGCTGAAGGTCGAAAGTGACACGCCGCTGCCGTTTGTGGAGTTCGGTGACAGCGACGTGATCCGCGTCGGTGACTGGGTGATGGCCATGGGCAACCCGCTGGGCCAGGGATTTTCGGTTTCGGCGGGCATCGTTTCGGCGCGCAATCGGGCGCTGAGCGGCACCTATGACGATTTCATCCAGACCGACGCTGCGATCAACCGGGGCAACTCGGGTGGCCCGCTGTTCAACATGGACGGTCAGGTGATCGGTGTGAACACGGCGATCCTGTCGCCCAACGGCGGTTCGATCGGCATCGGCTTTTCCATGGCGTCGAACGTGGTCAACAAGGTCGTGGACCAACTGCGCGAGTTTGGCGAAACCCGTCGCGGCTGGCTTGGTGTCCGGATCCAGGACGTGACGCCGGACGTGGCCGAGGCGATGGGTCTTGAAGACGCCAAGGGCGCGCTTGTGACCGATGTGCCCGAGGGACCGGCCAAGGTCGCCGGAATGCAGGCGGGTGACGTGATCATGAAGTTCGATGGCATCGATGTGGCCGATACCCGCGGCCTCGTGCGCAAGGTGGCCGACACCGACATCGGCAAGGCGACCGAGGTTGTCGTGCTGCGCGATGGCAAGACCGAAACCCTGACGATCACGCTGGGACGCCGGGAAGAGGCCGAAGCGGTGCCGGCGGCGGCCAAACCTTCGGACGAGCCCAAGGTGCAGGATCTGTTGGGCCTGACGGTGACGGAACTGACGCCAGACAACATCGAGGCGCTGGGTCTTCCGGCCGAAGCCGAAGGCCTGGCCGTGATGCAGGTGGATCCCACCTCGGAAGCCTACGCCAAGGGCTTGCGCGAAGGGGATCTGATCACCGAAGCCGGCCAGCAGAAGATCAGCCGCATCGGTGATCTGGAAGCACGGATCACCGAGGCGCGCGATGCAGGGCGCAAGTCGCTGCTGCTGCTTGTCCGGCGTGAAGGCGATCCGCGGTTCGTGGCGCTGTCGGTCGAGAAGTAGAGGCGCGTACAGAGGACCAGAAAAGGGCGCCTTCGGGCGCCCTTTTTCTTGTCCTACAGGGTTGCCGGATCTGCCGCAGCAATGCCCAGATCGCGGGCGGCATCGAGCGACAGCACCGGACTGTCAAGCCCGCGCGCTGCCTGATACTGACGGATGGCGCGCGCGGTAGGGTCATCCATCCGGCCCGTGACGGGTGCCGTATACAGGCCCCGCGCCTTGAGGGCGCGTTGCAGCGACGCGATGAAGGCGACCGTCATCTCGGCGTCGCAGGGGGTGCGGAACCAGACTTCGCGCCGGTCCTGCACGATCTTCTGCGTGGTCACGCTGCGAAAACTGGCGGGGATCGGCGTGCCATCGGCCGCGAGGCCGTTGGGCGTAACCATCTCTTGGCGCAGTTCCGTCTCGATCACGGCGGGGGTCACGTCGCGAGCCCAACAGGCCCCCTCGGGGCCTTCCGGGGGCCTGTCGCCATGGGCCGGCACAAGGTTGCCGGACAGGTCTGCTTGAGTCACGCCACGCGGTGCGCCGCCATCGACGCACCCTGCGAGCGAGATCATTGCTGCGCCCATAAGGAAGGGTCGGATCATCTGGCCTGTCAGTCTTTTTTCCTGTCACGCGAGACGATACCGAGAAAGCTGGCCCAACGAAAGCGGTGGCGCGCGGACACCACCGCCACTGGCATATCCTTTTGCAATGGCCTATGTCCAACGGCGGGCAAGGACCGCAAGACGAGGACGGCGATGACGAAGATCACGTATGTAGAGTTTGGTGGCAAGGAACATGTCGTCGATGTGCCGGACGGCCTGACGGTGATGGAAGGCGCCCGCGACAACGGGATTCCGGGGATAGAGGCCGATTGCGGCGGCGCCTGTGCCTGTTCGACCTGCCACGTCTACGTGGCACCCGACTGGGTCGAGAAACTGCCCAAGAAGGACGCGATGGAAGAAGACATGCTGGACTTTGCCTGGAAGCCAGATCCGCTGCGCTCGCGTCTGACCTGCCAGATCAAGGTGTCGCCCGCGCTGGATGGCCTGGTGGTCCACATGCCGGAAAAACAGATCTGATGCGCGCGACGCTGTTGCTGCTGGTCCTTGCGGGTTCAGCGGCGGCAGAACCGATGATCACTGGCGCAGAGTTTTCGCTGCCGACAACGCGGTATGACCATGCGGTGCTGGGCGATGCGATTGAATGGGGTGGGCTCGACCTGAGGCTGGACGACGGTCGGCGGTTGCGGGTGACCCTGCCCGAGGACCGCGTGTTCGAGGACGTTGCGACCCGGCTTGCCGATGTCGATGGCGACGGCGCGCCCGAGGTTGTTGTCGTGGAAACCGACATGAACCGGGGCGGGATGATTGCCGTCTATGATGCAACGGGCCGTCGCGCTGTGACCGCGCCGGTGGGGCAGACCCATCGCTGGGTGGCGCCGGCCGGGATCGGGGATCTGGATGGTGATGGCCGGGTCGAGATCGCCTATGTCGATCGGCCGCATCTGGCGCGCGAACTGGTGGTGGTGCGGCTGGAAGGGGCGCGTCTTGTCGAGATCGCGCGGCTTGCGGGGTTGACCAATCATCGGATCGGCGAGGGTGTGATCCGGGGCGGACTGCGCGATTGCGGCGCGGGGCGGGAGCTGGTGCTGGCGAACCCGGACTGGACCGAGGCGCTGGCGGTGCGGCTGGCCGATGGGGCGCTTCGGGCGGCATCGCTTGGCCCGATCGCCTCGACTGCCGATCTGGATCGCGCGACGCGCTGCGACTGATCCGGGAGTGTGGCGGAGTGTGCCGTCAGACCGGCGGCGTGCCGCCAATCGCGCGGCGGACGTCGCTACTCAGGATGCGCACTTCAGTTTGTCCGGCGTGGCGGGATGAAGGGCAAAGGGGCGACGGGAACACCATCCTCGATCAGCTTGCGTGCCTCGTCCGGCTTCGCCTCGCCATAGATCGACCGTTCGGGCGCGTCGCCGGCGTGGATCCGGCGCGCTTCGGCAACGAAGTTGAGACCGACATAGTCCGAGTTCGCCTCGATCTGGCGGCGCAGCGCGGCCAGCGCCGCCTCGGCATCCGAGCCGGGTGCAGATAGCGGGCCGACAGCACCGGGGG
>JBGSNN010000184.1:0-3859 GCA_041739655.1 Albidovulum sp.
GCTCCCGCCGAGGTCCCCTCTCGGCGTAAGAAGACCGACCGCAGAAGCGCGGGGCGTCGAACCAAAGATCAATCCCCACCGGACACTCCCTGAAATACGGATTCGCCCTTGGTGGAATGCGGTGGAAAAACAGACCGCCGCCGCGCCCGGTCGCCCCTTCCTCGCCGCCGAGAACATGACCGGCGGCTACGGCGCGGCCGACATCCTGCATGACTGCACCCTGACCGTCGAAAAAGGCCAGATCGCCGTCATCGTCGGCCCGAACGGCGCCGGCAAGTCGACCGCGATGAAGGCAGTCTTCGGGATGCTGCGACTGCGCGGCGGACATGTGACGCTCGATGGCGCGGATATCACCCAGCTTTCGCCGCAGGACCGCGTCGCGCGGGGCATGGGCTTCGTGCCGCAGGTGAACAACGTCTTTCCCTCCATGTCGGTCGAAGAGAACCTCGAAATGGGTGCCTTCATCCGCCGCGATGACGTCGCCACGACGATGGAGCAGGTCTATACCCTGTTCCCGATCCTGAAGGACAAGCGGCGGCAGGCGGCGGGCGAGCTTTCCGGCGGCCAGCGCCAGCAGGTTGCCGTCGGCCGGGCGCTGATGACGCAGCCCAAGCTCCTGATGCTGGATGAGCCGACCGCGGGCGTCTCGCCGATCGTGATGGACGAGCTTTTCGACCGCATCATCGAGGTTGCCCGCACCGGCATCTCGATCCTGATGGTCGAACAGAACGCGCGTCAGGCGCTGGAGATCGCCGACAAGGGCTATGTCCTTGTCCAGGGCGCCAACCGCTATGCGGACAGCGGTGCCGCGCTTCTGGCGAACCCCGAGGTCCGCCGCACCTTCCTAGGGGGCTGAGGGCATGGACCTTCTCAACGCCATTGTGGCGCTTCTGAATTTCGTGGTGATCCCGGCGACAGCCTATGGTGCGCAACTGGCGCTCGGGGCGCTCGGGGTCACGCTGATCTACGGCATCCTGCGGTTCTCCAACTTCGCCCATGGCGACACGATGGCCTTCGGGACGGCGATGGTGATCCTCTTCACCTGGTGGCTTCAGGGCCTCGGAGTCCATCTCGGTCCGCTGCCGACCGCCCTGCTTGCCTTGCCCTTCGGCATCGCGGTCACGGCGGCGCTGGTGCTCGGCACCGACCGCGCCGTCTATCGCTTCTACCGCAAGCAGAAGGCGGCGCCGGTGATCCTTGTCATCGTCTCGATGGGGGTCATGTTCATCATGAACGGCGTCACCCGCTTCATCATCGGTGTTGATGAGATCCGGTTCGAGGATGGCGCCCGCTTCGTCATCAGCGCGGGAGACTTCAAGGCCGCGACGGGGCTCGCCGAGGGGCTGGCCTTCCGCACGACGCAGGCGATCACCATCCTGACCGCGATTGCCGTTGTCGCGGCACTCTTCTGGTTCCTGAACCGGACCCGCACCGGCAAGTCGATGCGGGCGTTTTCGGACAACGAGGATCTGGCGCTTCTGTCGGGCATCAACCCCGAGCGGGTCGTCGCCGTGACCTGGGTCATCGCGGCGGGACTTGCGACCATCGCGGGCACGCTTTACGGCCTCGACAAGGCGTTCAAGGCCTTCAACTACTTCCAGCTTCTGCTGCCGATCTTCGCCGCGGCGATCGTCGGCGGCCTCGGCAGCCCCCTCGGCGCCATCGCGGGCGGCTTCCTCGTCGCCTTTTCCGAAGTCACCTTCACCTATGCCTGGAAGAAGGTCGCGACCTACCTGCTGCCGGACAGTCTCGCGCCTGATGGCCTCGTGCAGCTGCTTTCGACCGACTACAAGTTCGCGGTCTCTTTCGCGATCCTCATCATCGTGCTGCTTTTCAAGCCCACAGGTCTCTTCAAGGGGAAATCGGTATGAGCGTGAACCTGCGCAACATGCTTCTGTTCGTCGTCGTGGCCGCCCTCATCATCGGCGAGGGCATGACGGCAAGCTGGAACAGCGCGCTCGGCATTCTCAACATGGGGCTGATCTCGGCCATCCTCGCGCTTGGCGTGAACATGCAATGGGGCTATGCGGGGCTTTTCAACGTCGGCATCGTCGGCTTCGTGGCGCTCGGCGGCCTCGCGCCGGTGCTGATCTCCACCGCGCCGGTGCTGCCGGTCTGGACCGCCGATGGCGCCTTTCGCATCCTGGCCGCGCTCCTGTTCGGGGGCGGCGTGATCGCGCTGGCGATCTTTCTCAACCAGCGGCTAAGGGGCCATGTCAAGGCGCTCGTCATGCTGCTTGTGCTGGTTGGCGGATTCTTCCTGTTCCGGGCAATCTTCGATCCGGCAGTCAACATCGTGGAAAGCTATCTGCCCGCGACCTTCTCGAATATCGGCGGCTTCGGCCTGCCCGTGCTCTTTGCCTGGCCGATCGGAGCGCTGTTCGCGGCCGGCGCCGCCTGGGTCATCGGCAAGACCGCGCTCGGCCTTCGCTCGGACTATCTCGCCATCGCCACGCTCGGCATCGGCGAGATCATCATTGCGGTGATGAAGAATGAGGACTGGCTGGCGCGCGGCGTGAAGAACGTCATCTCGATTCCGCGACCGGTGCCCTACGAGGTGGACCTTCAGGCCAGCCCCGGCTTCGTCGAATGGACCGCTGGCTTCGGCGCCGACCCGGTCACCGCCTCGACCGTGGTGGTCAAGCTGCTCTATGCCGCGCTGTTCCTCGGGGTTCTCGCGGTGCTGATGTGGGCGGCACAGCTTGCGCTCAACAGCCCCTGGGGCCGGATGATGCGCGCCATCCGCGACAACGAGACGGCGGCCGAGGCGATGGGCAAGGATGTCACCCGCCGCCATCTGCAGATCTTCATCATCGGCTCGGCGATCTGTGGGTTGGCGGGGGCGATGATCGTCACCCTGGACAGCCAGTTGACGCCGGGCACCTACAATCCCTTGCGCTTCACTTTCCTGATCTGGGTGATGGTGATCGTCGGCGGCTCCGGCAACAACTGGGGCGCCATCCTCGGCGGCTTCCTGATCTGGTTCTTGTGGATCAAGGTCGAACCCTGGGGGCATCAGCTCATGGGACTCGTCACCTCGGGAATGTCCGACGGGGCGATCAAGACCCATCTTCTGAACAGCGCCGCGCATATGCGGCTCCTGACCATGGGGCTGGTGCTCTTGCTGGTGCTTAGGTTCAGCCCGCGCGGGCTCATTCCAGAGAAGTAGCTGCGGCGGCGGGCCAGAAGCCGAACTCGGTCCGGTTGTAGGCTTCCTGTGCCTCGGGTGGCACGGTCAGCGCGGTGACCGGACCGAAGATCAGCCCATCGGGATGCGCCCTGGCCCAGTCCGACAGCGCGGCCGCATCGGCCGGGGTGGCGACCGGCGTCGTCAGCCGCGCGGCAAAGTTGAACTCGGCGTTGTAGCGCATTCCGACGACCGTCAGCCCCCCGGCCTCGGCCGCGGCAAGACGTGCGGCGATGGCGCGCCCGTCATAGCCCGCGCTGAGGCCGGTCACGGCGATCAATGCGTGGAGCACCAGGACCAGTCCCGCCCCCGCGACCGCAAAGCCGCCCATCCCCGGCGTGACCCAGGAAATCGCCGCCAGCGCGAGCGCGAAGAGGGCGACACCGACGACGGCGATCTTTGGAACCAGAAGCGCCGCGTCACCTTTCGCCGCGACAAGGCCCAGCCCGGCCGCAAAGAGACCGATGCCGAGAAGGATCAGCAGCACCGGCGCGACCTGTAGGCCCGGCCGCTGCATCCGCGCGGTCCCGAAGGCGCGGGCAAGCAGGAGCGCCACGGCGGGAAACTCCGGCAGCAGGTAATGTGCCTGCTTGCCCGAGATCAGCGAAAAGAGCGCGAGGCCCGCAAGTGCCCAGATCAGGCAGAGCCGCGCCGCGTCGCTGCCCCGCACCG
>JBGSNN010000219.1:0-1657 GCA_041739655.1 Albidovulum sp.
GCCGATCTCGACCGCCTCGGCCGCCACCGCCACCCGGCTCTGCGCACCCGACTTGTCCTGCCCGCCGAGAAGAATCGCGCGCGCTGGCGTGCCGTCCCGACCGGGCACCCGGAGGATCGGATAGGGCAGAGGATCGATGACGCCGGTCAGGGTGCCGCCGCGCAGATCGTTGGCATAGCCCCCCGATCCGGGGTCGATGGTGCCGAGCGGCAGCAGAAGCGCCAGCACCGCGAGCAGGCTCACCACGTTGACGCCTGCAAGCAGGGCGAAATTGCGGATCACCGGCGGCACCTTCCTGAAGTAGCCGACAAAGAACGGATCTTGCACCTGCGGTGTCATGGCCGCTCCTGCGCTGTGGGGATCGTGACCGGCTCAACGGCCGTGCCGAGCGGCAGGGCGACCGGATCGACCCAGATCCGGCTGCCCTCCAGCCGGACGCGATACTTGCGGATGCGTTCCTTGAAGGGCGGTGGCGAGCAGCCATCCTCAAGCCGGTACTGGTAGCCGTGCCAGGGGCAGGTCACGAGACCGAGAACCACCTTGCCCTCGCCCACCGGCCCGCCCTGATGCGAGCAGACATTGGCCAGCGCCGAGAGCCGCCCCTTGAACCTGAACACGGCAATGCGCTCGCCCCCCGCGCCGGCCCCGACCAGCGCCCGGCCTTCGGTGAAATCGGCCAGATCGCCGAACTCGACCCAGCCGTCCCGCTCTGGCGCGGCGTTGATAGCCCGCTCTTTCCGGGCCTCGCGCAGGCCTGCCATGAGGTGCAGCGTGATGAGCGCCGTCATGCTGGCAACAAGCACCAGGAGCGTCACCGGGTTGCCGCCGCCGACCAGCGAACCGAGCGCCACATGCAGCACCACCGAGGCATAGGCGGCATAAACCAGCATGTGCATCGCCTTCCAGAGCCGCGGCGTCAGGAACGACAGCCAGAAATCGTGACTCGTCGCCGCCATCACCACCAGCACCATGAGCGCGAAGAGCCCGAAGAGTTCGAACGGAAAGCCGATGATCTGGCCGAAGGAGGTGTTCGAGGTGAACAGCGCCTCGACCTTGGACACCGGCGCGAAGGCGAAATACCAGTCGAGGACCGCCATCGCGTGCAGGATCGCCACGCCTGCCGTGAGGACGCCAAAATGGCGCCGGTTATAGAGCAGCGGCAGGAAACGGGTGTCGAGCCGCGCCAGGGGCCCGATCGATAACACGAGGCTCAGCAGCAGGAAGGCGCAGCTGCCATAGGCGCGCATCGCATGGATCGGCGCCTCGACGAGCCGCACGGCGGGCGACAGTTTCGGCGCCAGGTCCATGAAGACCCAGAGATAGGTACCGACCGCCGCGAGCAGAAACCCGTCGTAGACCAGCTTGGTGCGGTTCCACTGGACCGGCTTGTAGGCGTGGCTCATCCGTGGCCCCCTGAAGCTGCTGCGGGTGGGTCAAGGCGTTTCGGCGCGCGTTCGATCACCTGGCTCGCCGCGAGCGACAGGATGACAGCGAGGCTGAGCGGCAGAAGGGCCGCAAGCGCACTCCAGATGCGCAGATGGGCGCGGCGCTGGCGGCGGATCATCGCTCTTGCCCCCGGCGCCGCTCCAGCACGATCCAGCGGCCGAGTACCAGCGGCCAGAGCAGAACGACGCCCGGCGCCAGCACCGGCCGCACC
>JBGSNN010000222.1:0-5241 GCA_041739655.1 Albidovulum sp.
CCAGAATTTCGCCCCGCATGACCCCTCCGCGCATAAGAGACGTCATTAACGACGTCGCTATGCACGTCTCTTAGGCCATCAGCTCGACCCAAGGCAGGCGGTGACAATCGGCCGGTTACGAATATCGACCCTGAGAGAACGCTTTCTGGCCTCGTGCGGACAAGGCAGGTGTTTAGCCCCTCCCGCATAACCCGCGAAAACAACGGAAAAATCCGGCCGCAGCCGGAACGGGAGAACGCTTTCGCTAGGGCAAGTGGCGGAGAGAGAGGGATTCGAACCCTCGAGACGGTTCCCCGCCTACACACTTTCCAGGCGTGCGCCTTCGACCACTCGGCCACCTCTCCGTGCCGGCGTGAATACACGCGAACCTTTGCTCTGTTCAACCCCCTTACCGAAAGAGCATGCGCATGCGCTCGTGATAAGTTCCGGCCCGGAAATGGCGTGCAACCCAGCGGTCGTCGGGGTCAAGCATCGCGGGGTGGACGGCGCGCTCGGGTCGGTCGGCGCGGCGGATCGCGACGGTGCGGAAGTAGAGGTGGTTCCAGAGCCGCATGAACTCGGTCGCATGGGTCTCGGCGACCCCGGCGAAAGCCGGGCCGCGCATCAGGATCATGTTCTCGTCATTCGACCCGACCGAGCCGTCTGAGAAATTGGCGGACCCGGTGAAGATCTGCGGCATCGCGCCCAGAAGGTCGAGCGCCATGAGCTTGGTGTGGATGTAGAAGATATGCCCCTGGCTGCGGAAATGCTCCTCGGCGCGGAACCAGCGGTCAAGCCGGTGCCCGTCGAGGCCAAGCGCGATGGTCTGGCTGTTGAGCCGCGCGCCAAGCGCGATCCTGGTGTCGCGGTCGCGGGTCAGGAGCGCGCGGCGACCGGGGTCGCTTTCCTGGCGCTCGGCGAGGATCAGCTTGAGATGGTCACTGTCGGTACCGAACACCTCGGCCAACGGCTGCGCGACCCCGAAGGCCGCGGTGAACATGACCGAGGATTGCGCCTCCGCCAGGGCCGCAGCGTACCAGCCGAGCATTCCGCCGGGGCGGGGCGAAAACACCGGGACAAGCGTGTTTTCCGGCAGGGGCCGCGCCGGATCGGGTGTCAGAAGCGCCAGCGCGCGCTTCAGGACCCGCGTCGAGGGATCGCCCGCAAGAAGGTCCCAATAGGCCCGGAACGCCTGCGCGAGGTCACGGTTCGTGATCCAGTGGGCCAGGTTCGACTGCCCGAGAAAGCCCGACGCGGTGAAATTCGTCGACCCGGTCCAGACCGCCAGAGGCTGGCCGGCGTCAGACAGGACCATGAACTTGTTGTGGGTGATATTGCCGTAGCGTGTGCGCGGGTAAAGCCGCGCCGTCGGCAGGCGATCGAGGCCGGAGGCCGCGATCAGGGCAGCGTTCGGGCCGCTGGTATGGTTCGCAACCAGCGTGCCGTCGCGCTTCAGCGCGCCACCATCATAGACCAGATACACCTCTGCCCCGCGGCCGGCGGCCGCGGCGAGCGCATCGGCAATCGGCGGATAGGTGAACTCATAAGCCGCGACATGCAGGGCCTGCCCCGGTCCCCGTGCCTGGCCGATGAAGAGGAGCGCCGCCTCCAGAAGCCCGCGCGACAGCCATCGCGTCTTCTCGTTCGCGGGATCGTTCTGTTCGTCCTCCGTCGGGCCGATGTTGCCAAAGCGGTCGGCGAAGGCCTGGCTCGGGATCGCGCCGCGATTGTAGAAGACCGCATGGTCGCCCTGCCTCGCCCGCGCCGTCACCCGGACGTCGATTTCGGGGCCGCCGTCGATCGCCGAAGGTGTGCCGAACAGGGGCTGGATGACATAGTCATGGGTCTCGCCCGGCGTGACGCTGTAGTCGCCCCACTGGAAATCCTGCACCGGATGCTCACGGGTTGACCGACGCTCACCTGGCTGCGGCCCCGGCGCGGTTTCGGCAAAGAACTTGAAGCCTCGCAGCCAGCGCACCCGTCCGTCCGCCGCCCTCCGCCCAAGGGCGAAGCCGAGAAGCCCGCGCGCGGCATCGCGGCTACAATCGAAGCCGAACAGAATGGCATGGCTGCCAGCGATCGCGCGGACAGAGAACGCCCCTTTGGTAACGCGCATTCCGAAATTCCTGTCTGAAATGACTTTGGACAGGATAGCACGAAACTGCGCCGAACAGGGAGCGCTCAGTCGATCAGTTCGATCGTCACGCGCCGATTCTGACGACCCTTCTTCTCGATCCTGCTGATGCGAACCCGGCCGATCTCACCGGTCCGCGCGACATGGGTGCCACCGCAGGGTTGCAGATCGACCTGATCCTCGGCCGCGCCGATCCGGACCAGACGCACCCGACCCTGCCCCACCGGCGGGCGCACCGACATGGTCTTCACGAGGCCGGGATTGGCTGCAAGCTCGGCATCCGTGATCCACGCGTCCGTCACCGGCAGATCGCGTGCGATCAATGCGTTCAGGGCCGCCTCCAGCGCCGCCACATCGGCCGGCGGCTCCGGCATGTCGAAATCCAGCCGCCCGCGTTCGGCGCCGATCTGGCCGCCTGTCACCGGCAGCGGCACGACGACCGACAGCAGATGCAGGGCCGTATGGATCCGCATATGCCCGTAGCGGCGCCCCCAATCGAGCCTTTGCGTCACCTCGACGCCGACAATCGGCAACGCGACCGGGCTATCGGGGACAAGGATGATGCGTCCCGCCTCGCCCTTCACCGCTGTCGCCACGCCAAGGCTGCCGCCGGACCAGTCGAGCCAACCGCTGTCGCCGGGCTGGCCACCGCCCGTGGGGTAGAACAGGCTCGCGTCCAGCACGATCCCACCCTCGGGCGTCAGCGCCGTCACCCTGCCCGTCGCCGTGCGCAGATAGGCATCGCAGAACAGTGGTTCGGTCATCGGTCCTCCTCGCCTTCATAGGGGTCGTTGTTGATCTGCGACGGATCGGCGGCGGGCCGGGCTTCAGGCACCGGGGCCGGTTTGGCGGCAACAGGCACTTCGGCGGGACGCCCGGCACCGGGGGTCAGAACCTCGGGGTTTCTCAGCCAGATGTCGCGTTGCGCGAACGGAATCTCGATACCCTCGGCGGCAAAGCGTTCGCTGATCTGGTGCATGATCTCTGACTGCACGCCCATCTTGAAATTCACGTCCGACAGGATTGCGCGGATCTCGAAGTTCAGGCTGTCGGCGCCGAACCCGACGAAGAACACATTCGGCGGCGGGTTGACAAGGACGAGGGGTTGCGCCTCGGCGATTTCCTTCAGGATCGTCTCGATCCTGCGGGTATCGCTGCCATAGGCGACGCCAACCGGAATGATGAGCCGCCCGGTGAGGTTGCCGCGCGTCAGGTTGGTGACAACGCCCGAGATGAGGTCGGCGTTCGGTACGATCACATCGGTCCGGTCGAAGGTCTCGATCCAGGTCGAGCGTACCGAGATCCCCTTGACGGTGCCGAACTGGCCGTTGACCTCGATCATGTCGCCTTCCGAAATCGGCCGTTCGATCAGCAGAATGATGCCGGAGACGAAGTTCTGCACGATGTTCTGAAGGCCGAAACCGATCCCGACCGAGAGCGCACCCGCGACATAGGCCAGCGCCGACAGATCGATCCCCGCCGTGTTGATCGCGACGATGACCGACAGGAAGATGCCGATGTAGCCGACCCCTGCGGCCAGCGCGTTCTGGGCACCCTTGTCGAGAGTCGTGCGTGGCAGGATCGAGGCCTTGAGCGCACCCTGCACCAGGCGGGTCGTCATGTAGCCGACTGCGAAGACCAGCAGAAGGGTGACGAAAATGGCAGGTGAAATCCGCGTCTCTCCGATCGGGAAGCCTTCGGAGAAGCGGGTCCATATCTCTGACAGATCGGCGACGCGGGCGCCCCAGATCAGCGCGAGGAGCGGCAGCGACAGCACCGTCAGAAGCGCGCCGATCAGCACCGGAACCAGCGCCTCGCGCCCTTCCTCCCCGGCGCCGGTCACAATGACGTAGATATCCGTCGCGAAGCGTTGGATCAGGATCAGAACGCCAAGTACCGCGAGCGAATGGACCGCAGGCCAGACAATTGCATTCGCCGCGTTGACATAGCCGATGATCGCCAGGACCGGACCGAGGATAGAGACCACCATCAGCGCCGTGCCGATCAGCCGGACCGTGGTCTTGCGGAATTCCGCCGCGTCCTTGGCGATGGTCTCGCTCTGCGCGCTGCGTCGCAGGATCTGCCCGAGCCGGAAGATAAAGATCGCGACAGCGCAGACAAGTGGTGCGCCCCAGACCGATTGCGCCGCAAGCGACAGGGGCGGTCTCACCTCGGTGGTGAACGCCCGCCGGAAGACATCGAGCGCAAGAATGAGGCCGATGATCGTGACGTGAAAGCGGGCTTCCGGGTTGCCCCTGGCCAGCCCCGCCGCCGCCGATGTTCCGAAGATCCAGCCCGAGATCCAGCGCGCCGAAAAGAAGACGAAGGCCGCGCTCGGCAGGGCGGCGATGAGCGCTGAGCTTCGGGTGCCGGTCATGCCGCTGGCCAGGATTGCGGCGACCAGCAGGATCATACCGACGAAGGGCACGATCACCTGACCGACCGAGATCACGGCGGCCGCCACGGTCCGGCCCCGGACCGACGCGCCGGTCTGCAGGCGCGATGTCAGCCGCTCCATGAAGTCCGGGCCCTTCAGCAGCAAGAGAAACGCAAGCGCGAGGAAAAGCAGGATCGCCGGCAGCTTGTTCTTCAGTACCGTGCGCCGCCCCTCGTCCTGCCAGGCGTCCGTGATTTCGGTCCAGAGCGACTTGATGCCCTGTTGCAGCACCGCCCAGCCGGCCGGCCAGTTGATCGGGTTCACGGGCGATGGCGACAACTTGAGAAGTTCCGTCGCCTGACGCGCCCGGATGATCGCGTCGATCTGGCGAATGATGCCATCGGCGCGGCTGTAAGCCTCCACCGCCTTGATGCCGGGGGCCTGAAGCGTGGCGAGCTGCGCGTTCAGTTCGGCCCGGCGCGCGGCGATGTCCGCAGCTTCGGGCACATCCTTTTCCGGCGCGGGCCCAAGCGCGGCGACCTGGTTCCTCACGGTGTCGATCTGCGAACTGTTGGCGCTTTGCGAGGCGAGGAAGGTCGCGCGCCACTGCACGACTTTCGCGCGCATCTCGTCGAGCGCCTGGTTCGTGACGCGGTCGGCCTTGAGCAGCGCCTCGGCCGCCACGGCGTCCGTCTCCCAGGCGACATAGTCGGGTTCCGACGTCCCCTGCGCCAGCGCCGCGCCGGACGAC
>JBGSNN010000391.1:0-8214 GCA_041739655.1 Albidovulum sp.
GGTGCGCGCCGTGCTGCCGATCTGGGACCCCACCGCGCTCTGGGCCAAGGCCATCGGCGCGGCAGAACTTGTCGCGCACCTGCGCGGCGACATGACGCTGGATGCGGCACGCGCGGCGGCGCAGGCGGCGACCCGGCAATATGCCAAACGGCAGAGAACCTGGTTCCGTAGCCGCATGAAGGCCTGGCAGCAGATCGGGCTGCCGTGACGGCGCGAAAACTTTCCCTTGTTTCTCTGGTATTTGCCCGTAAACTTGTGCGCACGCGCAGAAACCCGGGCCGCCGACGCTGCCAAGAACCAGGGATACGGGAACGTGAAGCTTTTTTCCGGCACGCCGCTGGGGCAGTTTTCTGACCAGCCGGAGCAGAAGCCGCGCGCCGCGCCCAAGATCGAATCCTTGCCGCAGGGGCCCGAGACGACGCCGGCGCGCATCGTTCCGATTCCGCGCCTCGCACTCGGCGGGCGCTGGCGGATCGAGGCGATGCGCTCGCTGTCCGAACCGCTGCTGTTGTGGTTCACGCGCGGCCAGGGGCGGATCACCATCGCAGGCGTGACACGCGGCTTTGGCGCCCATAATGCACTGTTCATTCCGGCCGGCTGCATGCACGGCTTCGAGATGGGCGCGCAGAGTTACGGCACCGCAGTCTTCTTCGGGCGCGGCACAACGCTTGAACTGCCGCTGGAGCCGCATCATCTGCGGATCCGGGACGTTGTGCCGCAGGGGGAACTCTCGGGCATCATCGACAATGCCCAGAAGGAACTCGACAGCGGCAAACCGGGGGCGGAGCGCGCGGCACGCCACCATCTCGGGCTGCTCGGGGTCTGGCTGGAACGCAACATCGCCCTGTCGGCAGAGGAAGGTGGCAAGCCCGATGCGGCGCGGCGGCTGGCCAAGCGCTATGCGGCACTGCTTGAGCGCGACTTCCGCACTGGCAAGGGCGTCGCCGACTTTGCCCGCGACCTTGGCGTGACGCCGACCCATCTCACGCGCGTCTGCAACCAGACCTGCGGACGGTCGGCCTCGGACCTCTTTCACGACCGGCTGATTTTTGAAGCACGGCTTCTGCTCAGCGAGACGAAACTGCCGATCGCCCGCGTGTCGAGCGAACTTGGCTTCACATCTGCGGCCTATTTCACCCGCGCCTTTCAGCACCGCACCGGGAAAACCCCGTCGGCCTTTCGTCGATTGGGTTGATTTCAGGGGCGACACCGGGGCAGGATGCCGCAAAAGCGACATGCGGCGGCGCGGACAGGCATTGACGCGCCCAAATAACCGCGCACTAAATGTTCTAGCGCAACCGGTTGCACAATAAAGAGGCCGGGCAAACCGGCAGAAGGCCAGCCAAATTGCCAAATCGCAGGGAGAAAAGCGAATGACCAGACTGTTTACCCCGGAGACGTTGCATCCGGCCGCGCGTGCCTACGCGCAGGAAGTGGCCGACGGCACCATGAGCCGACGTGAATTCCTGACCCGCGCGACCGCGCTCGGCACCTCGGCGGTGGCGGCTTACGGGCTGCTCGGGATGAAAGCTCCGGCGGCTGCACAAGAGGCCAAGGTCGGCGGCGTGCTGCGTCTGGCGATGGAAGTGAAGGGCGGAAAGGACCCGCGCCTGGCCGACTGGCCACATATCGCCAACATCTATCGCGGCTGGCTGGAATACCTGATCCAGTACAATGCGGACGGGACCTTCGAAGGCCGCCTGCTGGAAAGCTGGGAAGCCAACGCGGATGCCACCGAATACACCCTCAAGGTGCGTCAGGGCGTGACCTGGAACAACGGCGATCCGTTCACCGCGGATGACGTGGTGCGCAACTTTGCGCGCTGGACCGATGGCAATGTCGAGGGCAATGCGATGGCCTCGCGCTTCCCCGGCCTCGTCAACCCCGACACCAAGACCCTGCGCGACGGCGCGGTGACGAAGGTGGATGAGTCCACCGTCAAGCTGAGCCTCAGCGCCTCGGACATCGCGGTTGTGCCGAACCTTGCCGACTATCCGTCGGCGGTGGTTCATGCCTCGTTCCAGGACGGTCAGGACCCCGGCGCAAATCCGATCGGCACCGGGCCCTATGTCCCGAAGGAGTGGTCGGTCGGCCAACGGGCCATCCTGGCCCGCGCGCCCAATCACACCTGGTGGGGCGGCACCGCGCCGCTGGACGAGATCCACTATGTCGACTTCGGCACCGATCCGGCGACGATGGTTGCGCTCTTCTCCTCGGATGAGGTTGATGCCAACTACGAGACGGTCGGCGAATATATCGACATCCTCGACGGCATGGGGCTGCAGAAGGCCGAAGCCGATACCGCCTCGACCATCGTGGTGCGGATGAACTCCAACACCGATCTTTACAAGGACAAGGCGGTTCGCCAGGCGATCCAGCTTGCCGTCGATCCGGCCGTGGTGCTGGAGCTTGGCTACAACAACCTTGGCAGGACCGGCGAGAACCACCATGTCTTCCCGATCCATCCCGAATATGCCGAATTGCCGAAGCAGGTGATCAATCCGGCCGGTCTTGTTCCGGCGCTTGAGGCCGCGGGCCTCAAGGATGCGGAGATCGAGATCATCTCGCTCGATGACGGTTGGGAAGCCGCAACGACGGATGCCGTGGCCGCGCAACTGCGCGACGCCGGCGCCAACATCAAGCGGACGGTGATGCCGGGGTCAACCTTCTGGAACGACTGGCAGAAGTATCCCTTCTCCTCGACGACCTGGAACCACCGCCCGCTGGCGGTGCAGAACATGTCGCTGGCCTATACCTCGGCCGGGTCGTGGAACGAGACCGCAATGGCCAACCCGGAGTTCGACGCGCTGATGGTCGAAGCGCTCGCCATCGCCGATGCCGACAAACGGCGCGAGCTTTGCGGCAAGATGGAAGCGATCCTTCAGGACGAAGGCTATATCATCAACCCGTTCTCGCGCTCGCTGTTCCGGCACTACAAGGACACCTTCACCGGCCTTGAGCAGCATCCGTCGTTCGAACATCACCACTACAAGTGGTCGATGGCCTGATCCGATGCCACCGGGCGCGCGCTGAGACCGGCGCGCGCCGAACTGCACCGCGGCCCGAACCGGGCCAGGGCGGCCTGCGCCCGCGCAGCCCTCACGGGGAAGAGGATCTGCCATGTTGACCTTCATCCTGCGACGTCTCGGCGTGATGCTTCTGACTGCGCTCGCGCTGACCTTCATCGTCTTCTGGCTCACCAACCTGCCGCCGAACCTGGAAAAGCTGGCGCGCAGCGAAGGCTCGGTGCGGATGACGGACGAGTCGGTGGCGGCCTGGATCGACCAGAACGGCCACTCCGGGTCAGTCTTTGCGCGCTATGGGCAATGGCTCGGCGTGGTGCCGGGCTGGACCCGTACGGATGAAAAGGGCGTCACCCGCGGCCGCTGCCTCGCCGTCGGGCAGGACCCGGCGCTGGCGCCCCGCTTTTGCGGCGTCCTGCAGGGCGACTGGGGCTATTCCACCGTCTTCAAGAAACCCGTAGGATCCTCGCTTCTGGAAAAGCTCGGCGCCACCGGATGGCTGATGCTGGCGGTCATGCTGGTGATGGTGCCGGTGTCGCTGATCCTCGGCGTGCTTTCGGGCATGCGCGAAGGCTCGATGACCGACCGGACACTCTCGACCTTCTCGATCGTCTCCACCGCGACGCCGGAATATGTCTCGGGCGTCATCCTCGTCGCGGTCTTCGCCACCGCCTCGACCGGGATCTCGCCGCTTCTGGCCGATCTGGGGGTGATCGCACCGAAAAAGACGCTGTTCCTCGCGTCATCGACCTCGGCGATGGACGACATCACGTTCTGGAACTTCACCCTGCCGGTGATGACCATCGCGCTCTACGGCATCGGTTACATCGCCCGCATGACCCGCGCCTCGATGACCGAGGTGATGACGGCACAATATATCCGCACCGCCCGGCTCAAGGGCGTGAGCTTTCGCAACGTGGTGCTCAAACACGCGCTGCGGAATGCGCTGATCGCGCCCTTCACCGTCATCATGCTGCAGTTCCCGTGGCTCCTGAACGGCGTCGTCATCACCGAGACGCTGTTCAACTTCAAGGGCTTCGGCTGGACCCTCGTCACCGCGGCGAGCAACAACGACATCCAGTTGCTTCTGGGCTGCGCCGTGGTCGCCGTCATCGTGGTTCTCGTGACCCAGCTGATCTCCGACATCGGCTATGTGTTCCTGAACCCGCGTATCCGCATTTCCTGAGGAGAGCGACCCATGGACCCCTTGAGCTGGACTGGTGCGCTGTCACTCCTGAACCCCGTCTTCGGCGCGGTGGTTGTCCTTCTCGTCGTTGCGGTGCTGGCACAGGTCATCCTGTCGATCTTCGCGGCGGAACCTGACGTGAACGCCCTTCCCGATGGCACTGCGGCGGCGACAGGCGGGCCGTATGGAGCCGCCGCGAAGGCGACGAAATGGCTCTTCTACCTCACCGTCGGCCTCTGCCTCATCTATCTGGTCGCCGGACTCGCCCTGCCCTTTGGTACGGTCGGGATCATCGGCGCCGTTGCCAAGCGCTTCCTGCCGGTCTGGCTCGCGCTCATCGCGCTTTATGTCCTGTCGATGCGCTACCGGCGCAATCTCGGCCTCTACGGCAAGCTCTTCGACTCGATCATCGGCATGATCGGCTTTGCCGTCGTGATGTTCTGGGTCTTCACCGCCATCTTCGCCGATCTCATCGTGACCAGCGACGCGCTGAGCCAGATCAGCCAGCTCAAGAACAAGGCACCCGGCACACCGTTGCCCGACGGCACCGGATGGTATCTTCTCGGCGGCGACCACCTCGGTCGCGACGTCTTCACCCGCATGGTCAAGGGCAGCCAGATCGTGATCGGGATCGCACCGCTCGCGACGCTCTTTGCCTTCATGGTCGGCATCACGCTCGGCCTGCCGGCAGGTTACTACGGCGGCAAGCTCGACGCGCTGCTGTCGTTCCTCGCCAACCTGATTCTCGCCTTCCCGGTGATCCTGCTGTTCTACCTCCTCGTCACGCCCGAAATCGTGACGACTGGCCTGCCGCAGTTCATGGCGGTGGTGCTCTTCGTCTTTCCCTTGGTCTTCCTGATCGTGCTCCTGAACTCACGCTATTATGTGCAGCCGAAGCGCCGCAACATCATGCTCGCCCTGGTGGCCGTCTTCGGCGGCTGGCTCTATCTCTCGCTGATCTCCACCCCGGCCACCCGCGTCGCGTTCCTGCCCGGCGCGATCGATCTTTTCGACGTGCCGCCCAATGTCCTCATCGTCTTCGTCTCGGTCGTCTTCGTCAGCGCGCCGACGGTGTTCCGCATCGTTCGCGGCCTGACGCTCGACATCAAGACCCGCGACTATGTCTCGGCGGCGCAGACCCGGGGCGAGCGGCCCTGGTACATCATGCTGTGGGAGATCCTGCCGAACGCGCGCGGCCCGCTCATCGTCGATTTCTGCCTGCGCATCGGCTACACCACGATCCTGCTCGGCACGCTCGGCTTCTTCGGCCTCGGCCTCAGCCCGGAAAGCCCTGACTGGGGCTCCACCATCAACGCCGGCCGCAAGCTTCTGACCATCGCGCCACATCCTGCGGTGGTGCCTGCGCTCGCCCTGATGAGCCTCGTGCTCGGCCTCAATCTCCTCGCCGACGGCCTGCGCGAAGAAAGCCTGAAGGACTGAGCCATGATGCAGCCGCCCTTTCATCTTGCCAGAAATACCTCGGGGGTCCGGGGGCAGCGCCCCCGGCTCTGCCGTGAGGGGGACGACCGATGACCAAATGGCACTATGACGGCCCGATCCTCGAAATCGAGAACCTCTCGATCAGCTTCTTCACGCGGGCGCGGGAAATCCCCGCGGTGATGGATTTCTCCTGCGTAGTCCAGCCCGGCGAGGCGATGGGCCTCGTCGGGGAATCGGGGTGCGGCAAATCCACCGTCGCGCTCGCCGTGATGCGCGATCTCGGCAAGAACGGCCGGATCGTCGGCGGCTCGATCAAGTTCAAGGGCCGCGACCTGACGACGATGAGCGAAGAGGGTCTGCGCGACATCCGCGGCTCGGAAATCGCCATGATCTATCAGGAGCCGATGGCCTCGCTGAACCCGGCGATGAGGATCGGCCAGCAGCTCATGGAAGTGCCGATGATCCATGAAGGCGTGTCGCCGGACGAGGCGCGCCGCCGCGCGCTCGAGGTCGTGACCGACGTCCGCCTGCCCGACCCGGAGCGGATGCTGCGATCCTATCCGCACCAGCTCTCGGGCGGCCAGCAGCAGCGCATCGTCATCGCCATGGCGCTGATGTCGAAGCCGTCGCTTCTCATCCTCGATGAACCCACGACCGCGCTCGACGTGACGGTCGAGGCGGCGGTGGTCGATCTGGTCAAGGATCTCGGCAAGAAATACGGCACCTCGATGCTGTTCATCTCGCACAACCTCGGGCTTATCCTGGAAACCTGCGACCGCATCTGCGTGATGTATTCCGGCGAGGCGGTCGAGACCGGCTCGATCAAGGATGTCTTCGACAAGATGCAGCACCCCTATACGCAGGCGCTGTTCCGGTCGATCCCGCTGCCGGGCGCGGACAAGAACGCGCGGCCGCTGATCTCGATCCCTGGCAACTTCCCGCTGCCGCACGAACGCCCGCCCGGCTGCAATTTCGGGCCGCGCTGCGAATATTTCAAAGCCGGTCTCTGCGACGCGGCCGAGGTTCCAATGGTCGCCGTGACCGGGGACGACCGGCACCAGACGCGCTGCGTCCGGGTGGCCGAAATCGACTGGGCGGCGACGCCGAAACTGGCCAAGACCCATGCCAAGGCCCCGGTCGGCAAGGTCGTCCTGCGGATGGAAGATCTCAGGAAATACTACGAGGTCGCCGGCAACGGCTTCTTCGGCGGCGGCGACACCAAGGTGGTGAAGGCCAACGAAACCCTGAGCTTCGAGGCACGCGAGGGCGAAACCCTCGCCATCGTCGGCGAGTCGGGCTGCGGCAAGTCAACCTTCGCCAAGGTTCTGATGGGGCTTGAGACCGCCACGGCCGGCACCATCATGCTCTATGACAACGAGATCCAGTCGACTCCGATCCAGAGCCGCAACACCGAAACCGTTTCGGGCGTGCAGATGGTATTCCAGAACCCCTTCGACACGCTCAACCCCTCGATGACCGTTGGACGGCAGATCATCCGGGCGCTGGAGATCTTCCACGAAGGCAGGAACGATGCCGAGCGGCGCGAGCGGATGCTGGAGCTTCTTGACCTCGTGAAGCTGCCGCGCGCCTTTGCCGACCGGATGCCGCGCCAGCTCTCGGGCGGCCAGAAGCAGCGCGTCGGCATCGCGCGGGCCTTCGCGGGCGGCGCCAAGATCGTTGTGGCCGATGAGCCGGTCTCGGCGCTCGATGTGTCGGTTCAGGCCGCGGTGACCGACCTTCTGATGGAAATCCAGCGCCAGAACCGGACGACACTGCTCTTCATCAGCCACGACCTTTCCATCGTGCGATATCTCGCGGACCGGGTGATGGTGATGTATCTCGGCCATGTCGTCGAACTCGGGACCACCGATCAGGTGTTCTCGCCGCCCTACCACCCCTATACCGAGGCGCTCCTTTCGGCGGTTCCGATCGCCGATACAAGGGTCAAGAAGCGGCATATCGTCCTTGATGGCGATATTCCCTCGGCGATGAACCCGCCGCCGGGCTGTCCGTTCCAGACGCGCTGCGGCTGGAAGTCGAAAGTGCCGGGCGGATTGTGCGAGGTGGAGCTGCCGCCGGTGCGGCAGCTTGCCGACGGTCACCAGATCAAGTGCCATCTGCCGGATGCGGAGCTCGCGTCGATGGAGCCAGTGATCAAGATCGCCGCCGAGTAACCGCTGGCAGCACCAGCATCGTCTCGCCGAGCGGTCGGATTTCGGCGCCGGTCCCGATCTTGAACGAGGCGAGACCCGGCGCGTCTTCGGTGTTCACGTCGCCGAGGGACAGCGCGGCATAGCCCGCATCCTGAAGGTCGAGCGCGGCGCGCCAGAGCAGCAGCCGGTGGGCATTCAGCCGCCGCCCCACCGCGCCGGACCAGGCCAGATGATAGCTCGCCCAGGGCCAATGCGCGAGGATCAGGATCCCGGCAACCGGTTCGTCGTTCAGCCAGGCCGCGTAAAGCCGGACGTCCCCCGGTGCTGCGGCGCGCCAGGCCTCGATGAAGGCGGGCGGCAAGGCCCGATAGGATCGCGCCCGGCGTTGCGCAGCCTCGGCCGCGAAAAGCCA
>JBGSNN010000008.1:0-8414 GCA_041739655.1 Albidovulum sp.
GGGCGTGGAGCAGGCGCAGAGAGTCATTCATTCGCGCGAAACGCCATCTGTGCGTCGCGGTCGCGCCGCTTCTCCGCACGGGTCATCAACCACCCCGCAATCGCGACGCCGGTTCCGACCACAAGAACTGTCAGCGTGGCGAGCGCGTTCACATCCGGTGTGACGCCGAGCTTGACCTTCGACCAGATCAGGAGCGGCAGCGTCGTGTTGCCCGGCCCGGTGGTGAAGGAGGTAATCACGACATCGTCGAGCGAGATCGTGAAGGCCAGAAGCCAGCCCGAGAGGATCGCGGGGAAGATCACCGGCAAGGTGACATCGAACATCACCTGCCAGGGCTTCGAGCCAAGGTCCATCGCCGCCTCTTCGATATCCTGTTCGGCCTGGAGCATTCGCGACCGGACAATGGTCGCCACATAGACGAGCGAGAAGGTGATATGCGCCAGGGTCACGGTGGTGAAACCGCGCGTGGCGGGCCAGCCAATCCACTCGGCCATCAGGATGAAGAGCATCAGGGACGAGATGCCGGTTATGACATCGGGCATGATGAGCGGTGCGGTCACCATCCCCGAGAACAGGAGCCGCCCCCTGAAGCACCGGAACCGGGCGAGCGTGATGCCTGCCATCGTCCCGAGAATCGTCGCCATCGTCGCCGAGATCAGCGCGATCCTGAGCGACAGGAACAGCGCCTCGGCCACCTGCCTGTTGGAGAATAGCGAGACATACCATTTCGTGGAGAACCCGCCCCAGACCGTCGCGAGGCGCGATCCGTTGAAGGAATAAACGATCATCGACAGGATCGGGATGTAGAAGAAGGCGAAGCCGAACGCGAGCACCGTGATGAGAAAGATCGGGCGGCGGGTCATTTCGCAGCCTCTCCGCTGCCTTCCGCCCTGGCCTGGAAGTGGCTGTAGAGCATGGTCGGCACGACCATCAGCAGCAAGAGCGCAACTGCGATGGACGAGGCCATCGGCCAGTCACGGGACGAGGAGAATTCGTCCGAGATCACCCGCCCGATCATCGGGCTCGACGCGTCGCCGACAAGGCTGGGGATGACGAGCTCACCAGCCGCCGGGATGAAGACCAGAAGCCCGCCGGCGACGATGCCGGGGATCGACTGCGGCAGGGTGACATCCCAGAAGACCCCGAAAGGCCGCGTCCCGAGGTCCATCGCCGCCTCATCCAGTGCCGGGTCGAGCCGTTCGAGGCTGGCGTAGAGCGGCAGGATCATGAACGGCAGGTAGGTATAGACCATCACCAGAACGACGGCGAAATTGCTGTGCATCATGGGGATCGAGGACACCGCCCAAGCGTCCGGGGTCACGGCGTTCCAGAGATCGGTGAGAAGGCGGTTGAACCAGCTGTTCTTTCCCATCAGTCCCATCCACGCATAGACGCGCAGCAGGAACGAGGTCCAGAACGGCAGGATGATGAGCATCAGAAGGATGTTTCGCCAGCCGCGCGGCATCCGCGTCAGGCCAAGCGCCATCGGATAGCCAAGCAGAAGGCAGAGGATCATCGCCGCGAGCGCGTTGACAAGCGAGGTGACAAACGCGCGGACATAGAGCGCATCGGTGAAAAGACGCTCATACCCCGCAAGGTTGAAGACCGGGTTTTCACCGCCGTAGCCGAAGGGCGGCGCGGTCGGGGTCCGGGTCGCCACGCTCATCGCGACGACGATGAGAAAGGGCAGGGCAAAGAAGACCAGCAGCCAGACATAGGGTGCGGCGATGATGATGTCGGTCCAGCCGCGCCGGTTGAACCAGTTGGAAAGTCGTGACGGCTTCGGCGCGCGCATCGCTGGCTACTCCGTCAACAGGATCGCGGCGGCGGGGTCGAAGGTCAGCCAGACCTGGTCGTACCAGTCCGGTCGTCCCGCCTCGGCGCGCTTGGCGTTGACCCCGTGTACCGCGATGAGATCGCCGCCTGGCAGGGTGACGCGGTAAAGGCTATCCTTGCCGAAATACGCGATGTCCTTGATCTCGCCCGCGATCACGTTCTGCCCCTCTGGCCGGTCGTGCGCGATCACCAGCTTTTCCGGGCGCAGGGCGATGGTCACCTCCGCGCCGGTGGCCGCGCCCGGAACGGACCGCGCGAGGATTTCGGTGCCGAAGGATTGAACCGCGACGCGGGCCAGATCGCCCTCGATCGCGACGACGCGCCCGGCGAAGGAGGTGATCGAGCCAATGAAGCCCGCAACGAAGCGCGAGTTGGGAAATTCGTAGATCTCGGTTGGTGTCCCGACCTGCCGCACTTCGCCCTTGTCCATGACGGCAAGCCGGTCGGCGAGCGTCATCGCCTCTTCCTGATCGTGGGTCACGACGATGAAGGTGACGCCGGTGCGTTCCTGAATGCTCATCAACTCGAACTGGGTCTGTTCGCGCAGCTTCTTGTCGAGCGCGGCGAGCGGTTCGTCGAGCAGCAGCAGCTTCGGCTGTCGCGCAAGCGCGCGGGCAAGGGCAACGCGCTGGCGCTGGCCGCCCGAGATCTGATGCGGCTTGCGATGGGCGAAGGGTGTCAGTTGCACGAGGTCGAGCATCTCGCGGACGCGCTCGGCGCGCGCCGCCTTGTCCATCTTCTCGTGTTTGAGGCCGTAGCCCACATTCTTCTCGACGCTCATGTGCGGGAACAGCGCGTAGCTCTGGAACATCATGTGGACCGGGCGTTCCCAAGGGGGAACGCCCGTCATGTCCTGCCCGTCCAGAAAGATACGGCCCGCACTTGGCTCCTCGAACCCCGCGAGCATTCGCAGAAGCGTGGTCTTGCCGCAGCCTGACCCGCCGAGAAGGGCGAAGATCTCGCCCTTGCCGACGGTCAGCGACACATCCTGAACGGCCTGGAACGTCCCGAAGAACTTCGAGACGCCTTCGATCCGCACGAAGGGGTCCGGCACGATGTCAGCCTGCCTTGATCTGTGCCCAGGCCCGCGTGATGTCGCGGTCCTGCTCCTCGGACTGGGGTTTCGGCGTGTACATCCGGCTCAGCGTTTCGGCGTCGGGATAGACCGCTGGATCGTTTCGGATGCTTTCATCGACGAGAGGTGTCGCCGCCTTGTTGGCGTTTGCATAGCCGGTGAAGTCGGTGCAAGCCGCGATCACTTCGGGCCGCAGCATGTAGTTGATGAAGGTGTAGGCGTTGTCCTTGTTCTTCGCATCGGCGGGGATGCACCAGACATCGAACCAGGCCGGCGCGCCGGTCTTCGGTACGAAGTACTGGAGGTCGATGTCGAGTCCCGCCTCGACGGCGCGTGCCTTGGCGACGCCGTAGTCGCCGGACCAGGTGTTGGCGACGCAGATTTCACCGTTCGGCAACGAACTCAGGTAGTTGGAATTGTCGAAGGTGGAGATATATTCGCGGATCGGCTTGAAAGCCGCGGCCATCTTTTCGTATTCGGCCGGTCCCGCAGTGTTGGGGTCAAGCCCGAGATAGCTCAGCACCATGAAGCCGATATCGGTTGGGCTGTCGAGGATCGAGATCCCGCAATCGGCAAGCTTTGCGGCATTCTCGGGCTTGAAGAGCGTGTCGAGGCTGGCAAGGTCCGCGTCCGGCAGACGCTCCTTCACCATCTTGACGTTGTAGGTGATCCCGACCGAACCCCACATGTAGGGCACACCGTAGAGGTTGCCCGGATCGAAGCCTTCGACGATCTTCAGGATCTCCGGGTCGAGGTTGCCCCAGCCGGTCAGTCTGGATCTGTCGAGCTTTTCATAAACGCCCGCCGCGATGAACTGGTGCAGCGACAGGCCGGCCATGTCGACAACATCGTAGCCGGTCGATCCCGCCAGCAACTTGGCCTGCATCTCCTCGGCGCTGGCATAGAGATCATAGACGACACCGAGGCCAGTCTCGGCCTCGAAGTCGGCGATCGTGGTCTCACCGATGTAGTCCGCCCAGTTGTAGATATTGACCGTGCCCGCTTGGGCCCAGGAGGGTCGGACATAGGGCGTGGCCAGAGCCGCGCCGAGTGCCGACAGCGTCGTGCGTCGTGTCAGTTTCATTGTACTCTCCCCGTTTTTTTTCTTGCTTCAATGCTTATACGGCGCGTTTTGACTGGCAAATCAATTCGTCGTTGCGCCGGATGATTTCGTCCTCAGGTGGTGGCTGCTCTATCGTCATCACCGGAAGGAGTGTGCGCAGCGCGTCATGGTGGCGCCTCAGCCCCCATTCCTGATCGGACAGATGGAACCCGTCGAAGGCCGAGGACAGCATCGATTCATTCGACCAGATCGAAAGCTGCTGGTCCTCGGCCGAGGTATCGCGGTCGATGCGCATCGCGAGGTATCGCGCAAGCCGCTGCGGCCGGTCCTCGTCCGGCCGCCGGTAGAGCCTGCCGGTCAGACGGGTCCTGCCGGGGTCAAGCGGCAGGTCGTGGTAGAACTGGATCGATTCCGGCGTGAAGGAGAAAACCTGGTTCGGGAAAAGGCCGTAGTAGGTCCAGACCTTGCGCAGCCTCTTGGGCAGGCGGCCCTGCGTCGGCGCATGCTTCAGGTAGTGGCGCACTGACCAGCGACGGCCGGGCGTGTCACCGAAATGGCCCGCCGAATAGTGCAGGCCGTCGGGCAGGTAGAGATCGCGATAGTCGCGCCCGTAGAGATCCTGCAACGCCGGATGGGCCATCGGGACATGATAGCCTTCATTGTCAACGTCACGGACCGATTTCCAGTTGACCGGGAGATCGACCGACCAGCCGGGCACCTGCACCGGCACCACATCTTCGGTGCGATAGGCGGCGAAATCCTCGTCGTATGGGGCGAGCAGCGTGGCGATGTCAGGCTGCGGCCCGGGCTTGAACCGCAGGAACAGGAACCCGTGAAAGGTGCCAAGCTCGATAGGTTTCAGGCCGAAGTCGGCCTTGTCGATGTCGCCGAAGGTCGAGGGTTGCGCGGCGCCCCTGAGCGTGCCGTCAAGGTTGTAGACCCAGCCGTGGAACGGGCAGACGATCGCCCCCTTGCAGTGACCGTGGTCGCCGTCCACCACCCGCGCGCCGCGGTGGCGGCAGAGGTTGTGAAAGGCGCGGACCACGCCATCCTGCCCGCGCATCAGGACCGCACGCTCATTCATGAGATCGAAGGTCAGCCAGTCGCCCGGGGCGGGGATGTCGCTCTCATGCCCGGCGACCTGCCAATGGGTGAGAAACACATGGTCTCGTTCCAGTCCGAAGAGCGCGGGCGAATGGTAGGTCCAGGCCGGCAGGCCGCGCCGGTCCCAGTCGTTCGGGACAGGCAAGCTCCGGCGCGCGAGATCATTCATGGCGATCCTCCATTTCGCTGAGAACCCAATCGTGAAAACGGTGAATCTCGTATTCCTCTGGCATCAGGCGTCCGCGGCCCCAGGCGGGCGAGAGCAGTCCGCGCTGGTTCATCTCGCAGGCCTCGGCGTCCTGGGTCAGGACGATCTTGGCAAAGTTGGCAACGCGCGCCGCGTCGAAACCGGGCCTTGCCAGCGTTTCCGGGGCAAAGTGCCATTCCGCGATCAGCCTTGTGTGGCCCGGCCCAAGCGGCTCAAGCCGGACCGAGCGGACGTAATCGACATGCGCCACGACGAAGGCCGAGGGCCAGAGCGTGACGAAGGTGTAACCCGCCTGCCGTTCCTCGGGCGTGAGGCCGGGAAAGGCAGGGCCGCAGGCGGCGCCGGTCATCGTCCAGCTTTCGGCGCCGGGCTTGAGCTGCGTCGGCCCGCCGGCCCCCGGCGTCCAACCCTGCCGCTCGTTCGCGGCCATGACGCCTTCGCGGTAGATCGGAACCATGTCGCACAATTCGGGGTGAATGCCGGGGCAGTGCAGGCATTCGGAATAGTTCTCCCAGAAGACCTTCCAGTTGCAGTCGAGCGTCTTTTCCCAGCGATGCCCGGTCCGAAGACCCGTCATCGGCCAGTTGTCGAGCGTGGACAGCGGAATGTCTCCGCGCAGCTCCGGCGGCTCGGCGGCGAGAGAGAGAAAGATGAACCCCGCCCATTCGCGCAGGGCGACGGGGCGCAGGGCATGATCCTCGCGTCGGAAATCGGCGGTTGGATGGGCATGGGCCGTGGACATCAGTCGCCCGTCGTCGGCGGCATAGGCCCAGGCGTGGTAGGGGCAGGTGATGAGCCTGCCGGCGGTGCGCTCGCCGCGGCAAATCTCGGCGCCCCGGTGGCGGCAGGTGTTGTGATAGGCGCGCAAGGCGCCATCCGGCAGCCGCGCAAGGATCACGTTCGCAGGCCCGACCTGAAGCGCCCGCATCGTGGCTGTGGCAAGATCGTTCACACGCCCCGCGCAGACCCAATGCCGCGACCAGATCGTGGCCAGTTCGCGCGCGTACCAGTCGGGGTTGACATAGGCCTCGCGCGGCAGCGTCTCGGGGCAATGGTCAAGCAGCGGCGATGCGGGATGCGGGGTCATCAGAACCTCCCCGGAGGGGTGGCGCGCTTGCGCGCGGGGTTGAAGAACGGGCGCTCCGTCAGTGTAACAGGAAGCATCAGCCGGGCATATTGAAGTTCACGCAGGGCATAGATGTCGGCCCAGAGGTCGCGGCTCATGTACTTGCGCTCGACCTGAGCGAGCGCGATGTTCCGTTTCGTCGTGGGCGACCAGACAGCGGCAGTGACAAAGCCTGCCTCCCTGGTCTTGCTGGCATAGAGCACCGCGCCATCGGCCGGGGTGTTGCCCGGCACGTCCAGACCGACGAAAGCCCAGCGCGAGGTCTTGCCTTCCTTTTCGGCGAGAAGCGCGCGGCGGCCGTTGAAGTGCCCCTTCTGCCAGTCGATCATCCAGTCGAGCGCCATCTCTATGGGCGAACGCGCGCGATCGTCGCGCACCGCCTGATCGGCCGGGATGAAATCGAGATTGGTGATGATGAACCCCGCCTCGATCCGGGCGAGGTTCAAGGCGTCGGACCCGATCGGCCGGATGCCCCAGAGCGCGCCTGCCGACATCAGATGATCCCAGAGGGCAAGTGCCTGATCGGGCGCGGTCCAGAGTTCATAGCCGAGATCGCCGGTGAACCCGGTCCGCGAGATCGTGACCATGCCGGTGCCGAAGGGCAGCGCGGTCATGCGGAAGGGCTTGAGTGCGGCGACATCGAAGCCCGCCGCCGCCAGCACCGACGCGCTGCAAGGGCCTTGCAGGGCGAGGGCTGCAACCTCAGCCGTTTCCTCACGGACCGACACATCGAACCCCAGTGCGGAATCGAGAAGCCAAGGCAGGTGGCGTTCCTGACAGCAGAGGCGATAGTCGTTCGCGCCGAGCCGGAAGAGCGTGCCGTCGTCGAGAAGCTTGCCCGCGTCATCGCACCAGGCGGTGTAGTGGACCGACCCGACCGGCAGTTGCGCGGCGTTGCGCAGCGTCAGCCGGTTCAGACAGGTCGCCGCCTCGGGCCCGGTGACGCGGTACTTGACCATCGGGCAGAGGTCATAGAGCGTCGCCGCATTGCGGATTGCGGAATATTCCATCGCCTCATCCTCGAAGGCGAGGGCGGTGGTATAGCCAGCCCAGGCGCCCCAGCGGTTGAGGATATTCGCCGCCGCCGTGCGGCGATGGAACGGTGTGCGCAGCAACGGCGCATGGAAATGCAGGAGCGGATCGACCTTCATGCCCCGACCTCCTGCAAAATCCGCCCCGCCGCGTTCCAGCCCGCGGCGCCTGAGATGCCGCCGCCCGGATGGGTGCCCGCGGAGGCAAGCCAGAGGCCGGCGATCGGCGTCTGGTATTGCGCCATGCCGGGCAGGGGGCGCAGGAACAGCATCTGTTCCACCGACAGTTCCCCGTGATGCCAGTTGCCGCCGGGCATGCCGTAGAGGCGCTCGATGTCATAGGGCATGAGCAGTTCCTGTCCGACGATCAGATCGCAGATACCGGGGGAGTGGCCCTCCAGTACGTTCAGCGCCGCCGCCAGCATCGCGTCGCGCGCGGCCTCCTCGCCGATGCGGGGGCTGTGCGGGGCATATTGCACGATGGCGGAGAGGACATGCTGCCCGTCGGGTGCGAAGCCCGACCCGAAGGCCGAGGGGACGATGATCTCCATCACCGGCGCCTCGGGCACATCGCCGTACTTGACCGGGTTGAAGGCGCGTTCGACATGATCGGCGCCGGGCGCGATGACGAGGCGGGTCTGGAGGTCCGCGCCGCGGAAATCCGGCGCGGCCTTCAGTGCAAGATGCAGCTTGGCCGCCCCGCCGCGCGACTTCTGGTGGCGCATCCGCATGACGGTGCCGGTGTCGAGATGGCGCGGCCCTACGAGATCGAGAAGCGTCGCTTTCGGGCTGATCGCCGACACGGCGAGGGGCGCGCGCAGTTCCTCGCCCGAGGTCAGGATGACGCCGCAGGCGCGCTCCGCCTCGATCATCACCTGTCCGACCGTGCTGCCGGTCCGGATCGTGACGCCGGCTTTTTCTGCGGCGCCGGTCAGCGCGGCGGCGACCGCCTCCATCCCGCCTTTCGGAAG
>JBGSNN010000059.1:0-6107 GCA_041739655.1 Albidovulum sp.
TCGCCACCTTCAACGACGTCCTCGCCATCGCCACCGACCTGCCGATCGGCGCCGTCCGCATCGACCTCGGCGGCGGCAACACGATCCAGATCAACGGCTTCACGACCGCCGGTCTCGACGCCGGCGACGTCATCTTCTGACACCGGGCGAAGACGCAGCCCGAGGGCACCCCCGGGCTGCGTCCAACAGATTGAAATGCTGCGCGTTTCGCCAGGACTTTCTGCCCTGACATGCCGCAATGATGCCGCAAACACTCCCCAACTCGGCCTGAATGCTGGGGGATAACGGCCCTGTAGCTGCAAAAGGCTTCCCTCGGCGCCGCGTTCAACAGCCCCCACCCATTGCGCGGCGTCGAGGTCTTTTCTTCCAGAAAAGCAGTATCCCGACACGCGCTCTACAGCGCGACCATGCTCCGGCGTATCCGCTGCGTCGGCGCACTGGGCTTCCCCCACAATGAACCTACCGGACCTGTGTCGATGGCACATGGTCAGGTGCGGCGTCCTGAGGCAGATCAGGTCCCCGGCATGGGCGCGCTCAGTTCAGGTTAAAATGCAGCGGATAGCGTCCGTCCTCGAAATCACCGAAAAGGTCGGGCAGGTCGGGATGGCTCACCGGTTGGCCCGAGTAGTCGGCAACAAGGTTCTGCTCGGACACATAGGCGACGTAGTAGCTGTCCTCGTTCTCGGCGAGAAGGTGATAGAAGGGCTGGTCCTTCGCGGGGCGGCTCTCCTCCGGGATTGCGGCATACCATTCGTCGGTATTGGAAAAGATCGCATCCACATCGAAGACGACCCCACGAAACGGGTGCTTGCGATGCCGCACAACCTGTCCGATATGATATTTTGCGCGCGTCTTCAGCATGATCGCCTTAGTCCCTGTTTTCATTCGTAAACCCAGAGCCGATTTCTGTCCATTCCTCAAGTCGGACGCGACGGAAACAGTCTGTATGCGCTTTTCGGCACTATGCCGCGGTCCTCGCCCCGTCTCGCCGTGATGACAGGCCCCGAGGCTTCTCACGCGGCGATTGTGTCTGCGGATGCCGGGGAGACGACAGGTTTGTGATTTCCTCTTCCGCAAAAATCCCGTAAAATGCCCGGAAAACAAGAAGTGAGAGGCAGTATGGGCAAGGTTCTGCGGCTGGGTATCCTGCTGCTTCTGGTGTCTTGTGGCGGCAGCAACAACTCGGCTCCGCGCAACCTGGAGAATGCGTGCGCCATCCTTGACGAGCGTCCCAAGTACCACGATGCGATGCAGCGGGCCGAGCGGCGCTGGGGTGTTCCGGTGCATGTTCAGATGGCGACGATCTATCAGGAGAGCAAGTTCATCGGCAATGCGCGGACCCCGCACAGGTATGCGCTGGGAATCATTCCGATGGGGCGGCAGAGCTCTGCCTACGGCTATTCCCAGGCGCTGGACGGGACCTGGGACGACTATCGCAGTTCGACCGGACGCCATGGCGCCCGGCGCAACAAGATGGAGGACGCGACGGATTTCATGGGCTGGTACATGGACCAGTCGGAGAAAAAGCTCGGTCTCTCCAAATGGGACGCGACAAGCCAATATCTTGCCTATCACGAAGGGCACAACGGCTACCGGCGGGGGAGCCATCAGGAAAAAGCGTGGCTGCTGCGCGTGGCGGCAGAAGTAGGGTCGCGGGCGGACCTGTATCAGCGACAACTGATTGCGTGCGGGAAGATCTGAGGTTTTCGGCCGCAAGCCGGGTGGACGACGGAGTCGCGACGCAAGCTATGCGATCGGGGTTAACGCAGACCCCCTTCAGCGGTCGTTGCCTTTCCGCAGAAGCGCTTCGATCGAGAAGAAATCCATCGGGTAAGTTTCGCCGGTCTTCATCGGCCCGAGCTTGACCCTGGTCTGCGCGCCGGTTTCATCGGTCACGATCCATTGACGCAACTCTATGGGATTGCTTGAGAAAAAGAGCGTGATCTGGCCGTATTCCGGGTGTTTCGGGTCCTGGGCGGTGACGTAGGTCAGGCTGTCAGCCTCGCCATGGGCGACCACCATTTTCGCCTGCGCGAGGTTGACATTCGGCGTCAGGATCAGGCTCAGCGGGGTCTTCGATAGCGGGTATTGCTCGGCGTAGGTATTTGATTTTCCATCGAAAATCGCAACGCTTCCGGCAGCGGCGAGGACCAGGGTCCGCTCCGGCGGGGCGTATTCGAAGCGCATCCGGTGCGGACGCTTCAGCCAGAGCTTGCCGGAGGAGGTGGAGCCGTCTGCGTTGACCTGGGTGAAGGGCGCCTCCATGCTTGTCATGCCATTGAAATAGTTGGAGATTGCGTTCAAGGACAGCTTTTCGGCCTGGGCCGGAAGAGCCATCAGAACGGCGAGGACGGGGGCAAAAAGCGGTGCGTATCTCATGCCCCCTATCTAGGGCGGGGCCCGGCGTTATGCCATAACAACTCCGTCACTTCTCCGTAGGGTTTCTGTAGCTACAGGCGCGCGCGGGCGGGAAACCGCCTTTTCACATCCCTCGGGCGATCCTTGGAGTCCCGCGTTCGGAGACCCCGTGATGACCCGCCCGACTGCCCCGAAACCACCCCGCAGCGAGAAGGACCGCGCCGCCCGCTACCACGAACTGGCCGAGACCATGCGCGGGCTGGAGGCGGACCTGCGCTGGGGGCTGACGGATTCGCTCCGCCTGCCCCGCGCCTGGAGCGAGATCGCGGCGCGGCCGGGGGTGCCGAAGAAGCTGCAACTGACGATCCGGCTCGACGATGACATCGTCGCCTTCTTCCGCGCCATGGGACGGGGGCACCTGACCCGGATCAACGCGGTCCTGCGCACCTTCATGCTGGCGCGGCTGGCGGGCGTGGTGACGGGGGCGGAGGGCGTGACCTATGCGCCCACCTTCGCGGACGAAGCGAACGGCCTCAGGCGCGAGATCATGGCGCTGATGCGCGAGGAGGAGATGCGGCAGGAAGAGGCCGCCCGCGAGGCGATGGCCGACCCGGAAGCGCGCCGGATCAGGCTCAGGGCGCTGAGGGAGATGCGCGACGAGCGGGTGAAGCGGAAGGGGCGGGATCTGGGGGTGGGGCGGGATTAGAAACCGTCCGGCAGGGGAGCGCTTCCCTCCCCCTCGTGGGGAGGGAGAGGGTGGGGGTCGGAGGTTTCTCCGGCCAGGCCCCCCTCCCCTGACCCCTCCCCACGAGGGGGAGGGGACGTCACCCGGAACCGTCTGATGGGCCTGCCAGTGGCAGGACCATCGGTTCCGTTGGCCGGAGGCGCAAGCCGGAGGGCAAGGGGGTATCCGCTTGCCCCGGACGCTGCCAAATCGGGGCGCGGCTGCCTGGGCGGGCGCGTTTATCGCGCCTGCCGAGGGGCAGGCAGGCGCGACCCGATTTCGTCATGTTGCCGAAATCGGGGAGGTGGGAGCGCGGGCCAGGGGAGCGGTGCGTGCAAGTACACACCCTACGGCTTGCTCGCTACGCGCGAATTAGAACTTTCCTCTCGCCCACAACAATTGTGAGCGGAGCGCCGTTTGCCCGAGCGAAGGCGAAATTAATTATGTCCTCAACTGCCGTGATTCTTTGCGCGCCTATTGGCTCAGGACATGCCATGCCAACGCGGCTAAGTTTTTCGAACCGCTCAGACTGGAATCTTTGATGGTTGAAGTCTTTATCCCAGCTTAACAAGATTCGGCTGCTCTGAATAGCGGCCGTAGCCACGACAGGATCGGTCGCGTCGGTCGCCATGATGTCGCGCTGCCTCACTAAATCGTGGCCGAGCTGCATAAGCGCGGTCCCGGTCGAGTCTGGAACATTGTTATCTGTCAAGAAGCGCAGGGTTTTTCGGTCGAACATTAGGCAACGCTTTTCCCATCGGCCAGCCTTCGAATAGCCTTTACATCTTCTAGGGTTAAGCTGGGATACTCCAAGATAATTTCATGGTCAGAGAAGCCTGCTTCGAAATACCTTCTAATTGCAGCGGCGGAAATCCTCGTCCCTTCCAGAACCGGCTCATTCTGCTGAATGAATTTTCCCTGAACGACATGTCCGATTTGGCTGCGGTCTCTGTGGTTCAGCTTCGAAATTGCATCCTTGGTGTCGGATATCGCCACACGAAGCGGAATGTCAAAAACTCGCTGCCCACTTACGATCTCGCGCCGCTGTCCTGTTCGTGGGTCATCAAACACCACTCTCTTTCCCAAGACGTACAGGGTCGTTGCAATCCATTTAGTCTCACCAAGTTCCGCAAGGCACCGCGAGACGCGACGCAGTTCTTGTCGAGGCACTTTGAGTTTATTGCGCAGCTGACCCAGAACGCGAAGCGAAACTATGTCCCGAAACGAGTAGATTCTGCTGTGTGGCAAGTGTCGTTCGCTTGCCGCATAGCTCGGGCGCATGAAACCGTCTCGATCCCATTGCCTCAGCTGACCGATGGTCAGTCCTGACAGCTTTGATGCGGCCTCTTCGCCGAAGGCGCCAATGACACTGGAGTCATCCATCCATCCCTCCTCCAGCGGGTTTGTTCATAGTCTATCAATTGGCGGTCGCCAGCAAGTGGCCCGTCTCGCCCTACCCCTCCGGCACCAGTATCTCCCGTTTCCCGACATGGTTCGCCGCTGAGACCACGCCCTCGTCCTCCATCTGCTCGACCAGCCGCGCGGCCTTGTTATAGCCGATGCCAAGCTTGCGCTGGATGTAGGACGTGCTGACCTTGCGGTCGCGCAGCACCACCTGCACCGCCTGATCATACAAGGCATCCTCGCCGCCGTCGCCGCCGAGGCCGAGGACCATGTCGATGTCGGCGCCGGACTCCTCGTCCGGGCCTTCGACGACGCCGGACATGTAGGCGGGGGGGCCGAAGGACTTGAGGTGGGTGACGATCTCCTCGACCTCTTCATCCGAGACGAAGGGGCCGTGGACGCGGGTGATGCGGCTGCCGCCGGCCATGTAGAGCATGTCGCCCATGCCGAGAAGCTGTTCCGCCCCCATCTCGCCCAGGATGGTGCGGCTGTCGATCTTGGAAGTGACCTGGAAGGAAATCCGGGTCGGGAAGTTGGCCTTGATGGTGCCGGTGATGACATCGACGCTTGGCCGCTGCGTCGCCATGATGAGGTGGATGCCCGACGCGCGGGCCATCTGGGCGAGGCGCTGGATGCAGGCCTCGATCTCTTTCCCGGCGACCATCATCAGGTCGGCCATCTCGTCCACCACCACGACGATATAGGGGATGGTGACGGGCTGGAATTCGTCCGTCTCGAACACCGGATCGCCGGTTTCCTCGTCGAACCCGGTCTGGATGGTGCGCTTGAACATCTCGCCCTTGGCCAGCGCCTCGCGCACGCGACCGTTGTAGCCCTCGATGTTGCGCACGCCCATGCGCGACATCTTGCGATAGCGCTCCTCCATCTCGCCCACGACCCATTTCAGCGCGACGACGGCCTTCTTGGGGTCGGTGACCACAGGCGACAGCAGGTGCGGAATGCCGTCATAGACGGAAAGTTCCAGCATCTTGGGGTCGATCATGATCAACCGGCATTCCTCGGGCGTCAGCTTGTAGAGCAGCGACAGGATCATCGTGTTGATCGCCACCGATTTGCCCGACCCGGTGGTGCCCGCGATCAGGAGGTGCGGCATCTTGGCCAGATTCGCCACCACCGCGCCGCCGCCGATATCCTTGCCAAGCGCCAGCGGCAGCCGCATGTTGCTGTCGCCGAAATCGCGGGCCGACAGGATCTCGCGCAGGACCACCTTTTCACGCTGCACGTTCGGCAGTTCGATTCCGATGACGGTGCGGCCCGGCACGGTGGACACGCGGGCTGACAGGGCCGACATGCTGCGGGCGATGTCATCGGCAAGGCCGATCACCCGGCTGGCCTTCAGCCCCGGCGCCGGTTCCAGTTCGTACATCGTCACGACCGGGCCGGGACGGACGGATGTGATCTCGCCCTTCACGCCATAGTCGTCCAGCACGGATTCCAGCATCCGCGCGTTTTCCTCCAGCGCCTCGACGCTTGGCGCAAAGCGCTGGACGGTCGAGGGGCTCGACAGCAGCGACAGCGGCGGCACCTCATAGGTCGGATGCGCTTCGTCGAACCGCAGGCCCGGCTGCGCCTCGGCCACCGCGCGGCGCGACGGGGCGGC
>JBGSNN010000107.1:0-1500 GCA_041739655.1 Albidovulum sp.
CGGCCTTCCGGAGCCGCAAGGGCGCGCCCGCGCGGGCCGGGCAGGCGTTTGCGAAGCTGCACCGCTCCGGCGCGGTGTTTCCGTTCCGCTTCGAGCTTTTCGCGATGATCGACGACTATCTCGGCATCCTCGCCACCAGGGATGTGGCCTTGCCCGCGGGCTATCACGAAGCGCTCGGCGAGGCCGCGACTGTGCGCGCCGCGCTGGCCGCGCGGCCTGTCCCGCTCGTGCCCTGTCATTGCGATCCCTTGTGCGAGAACTTCCTCGATACCGGCACGCGCATGTGGATCGTCGATTGGGAATATTCCGGCATGAACGATCCGATGTGGGATCTCGGCGATCTCTCGGTCGAGGCGGGCTATGACGACGCCCAGGACGAGGAGATGCTGCACGCCTATTTCGGCGCCGCGCCGAGCGCGGCGGACCGAGGCCGGATGGTCATCTACAAGGCGATGTGCGACCTTCTGTGGACGCTCTGGGGTCTGATCCAGCTTGCCGACGGCAACCCGGCCGACGATTTCCGCGCCTATGCCGACGGGCGCTTCGCGCGCTGCAGGGCGCTGATGGCGCGGCCGGAGTTCGCCCGGCATCTGGCGGCGATTGCGCAATAGCGCTCAGCGGGTCTGGCGGCTCAGGCGGCTGGACAGAAGATCACCGGTTTCCGACAGGATCGGATAGGCGATCATCGTGAAGGCGGAGTTCACCTGCTTCAGCGCCCTGAGCGTCTCCTGATGGATGTTCGAGGTCTCGATGCTTTCGACGAGGCCCTGTTTCAGCCGCTCCAGATGCGACCGTTGCAGGTTCTGCTCGATGTCGCGCACCTGGTCCTTTTCCTCGACCAGTGCGCGCGCGGCATCGGGGCTGGTGGTCATCAGGACATTGAGCGCCGCCTGCGCATTGGTCAGCACCCGGTCGTGGAAATCGCGGATCTCCTTGCTGCCGGTCTCGGAAAACGCCACGCCGCCGCGATCAAGGCGCGCCGCAAGGCCAAGCATGGTATCGGCGATCACATTGCCCGCGCTTTCGAGATTGACCGCCATATCGGCCAGTTCCATCGCCCGGGCCATGACGGTCTCATCCGTGTTGTCGCGCTGAAGCCTGGCCAGGTAAAGCTTTGTATTGATGTGGATCGTGTCGATTTCGCTTTCCTTGCTGCGGATCGCGGCGGCGCTGGTTTCATCCCATTTCGCGTAAAGCCGGATCACCGAGCGCAGCATGGTTTCGACGCCCTCGCCCATCTGCAGAAGCTCGCGCGTGGCGCAGGCGAGCGCGCGGTCGGGTTGCGACAGCGCGGCAGGGTCAAGCGCGCTGACCCGGTCGAGCCGTGCCGGCTCGGGCTTTGGCGGGACCAGCGTGCGGATCAAGGACAGGGCCGGGCCGGTGACGGGCAGGGCAAGGACGAGAAGGGCCAGGTTGAAGGCGAGGTGGAGGTTGATGACCTGACGCGGCGCCGTCGCCCCGAGGAGGCTGAGGGCCTCGGGGCTGCGCTGCACCGCGAAG
>JBGSNN010000125.1:0-7746 GCA_041739655.1 Albidovulum sp.
GATCTCATCCAGCAGGCCGTTGAACAGCGCATCGGGCCAGGCACTCTTGCCGATGTAGTTCTGGGTGCGCACCACGGCGTTGGGAACCTGGACCGTGCCGGTGGCAGCCTGCAGCCCGTTCTTGTAAATCCGGGTGCTGCCGGCCTGATCCATCGTCACCGTGAACATCTGCCATTGATTCAGTGCCAGCACGCCGATACCATCGACAAAGCCCGACGCGGTCGTTCCCTTGTAGGTCTGGAACCGCAGGTTCGTTCCGGTGCCGTACCGGGCAAAGAAAATATTGTCGCTCGGGTTGCCGTTGTTGAACGTGACAAAACGGGCCCAGTTGGAGGCCGCGCGAGGGTAAGCCCAGACATTGAACGTCAGTCCGGTCGTAAAGTCGGCAAAACCGTCGGGAAGGTCGATATAATCATCCGAACCGTCCAGGTTGATGGCCTGTCCAACACGCCCCGCCTGGTAGGTCGGAAGACCGGCCGGGCCAATCAGCGTGCCGTCATAGCCGCTGCCTGAAGCATCGGCGGCGGAATTCTCAAACGGCCAGTAGGCAACCTGCTTCTTGAGCACGATGCGGCCGCGGCTCGATTCGGTCGGCCCGCCAAAATTGACCGCCTTGACCCGCTCCACCGCCCGCGCCACGCCTTCGGAATGGCCATGCGCGGTGTCGATCACCACCATGTCCACACCGGCATCGATCAGCGCGCGGGAGCGTTCGAACCCGGCATCGCCCACGGTCGAGGCCGCTGCGACGCGCAGGCGGCCCAGTTCATCCTTGCAGGCATGGGGATTGAGAACCGCCTTCTCGGTGTCCTTCAGCGTCAGCAGGCCGGTCAGCTTGCCCTTGCCATCGGTGACCAGCAACTTTTCAATCCGCCGCGCCTTCATCAGGCTTTTCGCCTCGTCAAGGTCCGCAGGTTCGCGCAGGATCGCGAGATTGTCGGCCGTCATCACGACACTGACCGGCGTCTTGTCGTCGGTGGCAAATCGCATGTCCCGGTTGGTGACAATGCCGACCACCCGGCCATCATTGTCCACGACCGGGAACCCCGTGACGTTGTATCGTTCCTGAAACACCCGGGCATCGCCGACGGTCTGATCCGCGGTCAGGGTGATCGGGTTGTAGACGATGCCGCTTTCGAAGCGCTTCACGCGGCGCACCTCGTTCGCCTGCTCCTCGATCCCGAGGTTGCGGTGAATGACGCCGATCCCCCCCGCCTGCGCCATCGCGATGGCCATGCGCGCCTCGGTCACCGTGTCCATCGCCGAGGACAAGAGCGGAATGTTCATGCGGATCGACCGGGTCACGAAAGTTGTCGTGTCGGCCTCCGAGGGCAGCACGTTCGATGCCGCGGGAACCAGCAGAACATCGTCGAAAGTGAGAGCCTCGCGAATCTCCATGGCGCACCTCGTGGGGGAGTTTTCGTTTGGCGCTTCCCTGTTTCATGCGCCATGCCAAAGCGCAAGAGCCAAACCGAAAATACCGGACGACGCCGGGTGCGGTCCGACCCGGATCGCGCCGCATCAGGCGATGGCGGCGTTGGTCCTGACCGCAAGCTGCCCGCGCGCCCAGGATTGCAGGACCTTCCAGGCAATGGCGGGAATGATGATCGTGGCGAGGCTGAGCGCCAGAAGCCCCGGCCATTGCCAGAGGTTTCCGAGGGTGAGCCAGAGCGAGGCGGTCGCGGCCAGCGGAAAGGTGATCGCGCCCCAGAGCGCCGAGAATCCGGCCTCGGTCAGCCAGAAGGCGCGGACAAGCATCCAGCCGACGAGAAGGGCCGCAACCCCAGCGCAACCCATCGCGACCGCCTGGAACCCAAGCGCCGCCGCGACCAGCCCCAGCAGCGCCACCGGCGACAGGTGAATGGCCAAGAGCGGGCGCAGCGGCGCGGGCACATCCTCGCGCACGAATTGTTCCAGGCTTACGGCCCAGATGAAGGCGGCCATCATCGCCGTCAGCCCGAAGAGGATCAGCGCCAGCCCGTAAAGCTCGACACCGGTCGCGGCGAGCGCCGCGATGATGAAGCCGACGAAGCTCAGATGCCAGACCGGGGTCACGCGGCGCTGTTCCGCCGGGCCGGTGGCATAGACGTAGATCAAAAGGATGACAAAGGCGATATGCACCGCGAGTCCGACAAAGAGGATCAGCTTCGCCACCTCGGCGTCATAGCGCAGCGCCGTCATCGACAAAAGGTAGATCGAGAGCGCCGCCGTCGCAAGGCCGGCGCGGCCGGGCAGGATGCGCATATCCTCGGACACGACCTTCGGGCGGCGCAGGACCTTGGCGATGTAGGCGAAGGCACTGAACACGAACAGCAGCGACACCGCGCCAAGGATTGCCTCACACAAGGCGTCCGGCAGGCCCAGGACCGCGACGGCACGGCGCCACGCCAGGCCAAGGCCGAAGAGCCCCATGATCGACGGAAAGATCGCGGGCGGGGTGCGCCGCCAAAGACCGGGCGGCGTTGCGGCGGGCGGATGAAAGGCCATGACTGCTCTGTTTCTTGGACGCTCGTCACCATCTTGCACATGCCACGATGATCTGGCGAGTGGCATTTTGCCCCGCCGCCGCAACCTCTGCCGAGAGCGGCTTCCGCGTCGCCGCCACGATGCAGCCGTCCCGCAAGACGGCTGGACAAGACCGCAGGCAACCGCGATCAAGGCGCCAGCGCCCGCCGGAGGACCGATGCAGCCCGAGCCGAGACCCCTTGCCGCCGCGCTCTGGATGAGCGGGTCCATCGCCGGGTTCTGCGCCCTCGCCGTTGCGGGGCGCGAGATTTCCCCGGCACTCGATACGTTCGAGATGATGCTCTACCGCTCGCTCATCGGCTTTGTCCTCGTGGTCAGCTATGCCGCCATGACGGGCCACTGGTCCGCGGTCTCGGCCAAGCGGCTCGACCTTCAGCTCTGGCGCAACCTGACGCACTTCGCCGGGCAGAACCTGTGGCTCTCCGCGCTCCTGATGATCCCGATGGCGCAACTCTTCGCGCTGGAATTCACCGCGCCGATCATGGTGGCACTTCTGGCGCCGGTCTTCTTGAACGAACCCCTGACCCGGACCCGGCTTGTCGCCGCAACCCTCGGCTTTGCCGGCATCCTGATCGTCGCCCGGCCGTTCGGCGCGGCGGGCCTGTCCTTCGGCCTCGGGGTGGCGCTTCTTGCCGCCGTCAGCTTCGCGGGGGCGGCGATCCTGACCAAGCGGCTGACCCGGATCGTCCCGGTCTTGAGCATCCTTTTCTGGCTGACCCTGACGCAGACGCTTTTCGGGCTGATCTGCGCGGGGTGGGACGGCGCCATCGCCCTGCCCTCCCTGCGCGTCCTGCCGTGGGTCCTGGTGATGGGCGTCGCGGGTATCGTTGCGCATCTCTGCCTGACCAAGGCGCTGTCGCTGGCGCCTGCAACCATTGTCACCCCGATCGACTTTCTGCGCCTGCCGATCATCGCCATCGTCGGGGCGCTTTTCTACCGCGAGCCGCTCGACCGCTGGGTGCTGCTTGGCGGCGCGGTGATCTTTGCCGCCAACTGGATTAACCTCTGGGCCGAAACGCGACGTAGAGGCGACACAGTCGCAGGTTGATTCGGATAGACGCTACGTCATTCGTTGACGGCCCTGAATCAAGGCGCCTAGGCTCCCTGCCATAAAATTGTAACGCGTTAGGGATGAGGACTATGGGACGTGTTCTGCTATCAGTAAGTGTTCTCGCGCTTGGGACGAGTTCGGCCTTGGCAGGCGGGATAGAGCGGTCGGTGCAATCGGTCTCACCGCTGTTCGAACCCGGCGAGTACATAGAGTTCAGCCTTGGCTCCTTTGATCCTTCGGTCAGCGGTGTCTTCGGGGGCGTCTTGCCAAGCGGCGATATGGCAGGCGGTTATCTAACCTCTTCCTTCGCTTACAAGCGCGCCCTGAATGAGCAAATGGACGCTGCGATCATCGTCGACCAGCCGGTCGGCGCCGATGTCGACTATCCGGTTTCCGCAGCGCCCTACCCGTTCGCAGGATCAAATGCCGAAGTTCGCTCCACCGCGATCACCGGCCTCTTGCGATACAAGCTGCCGTCGAGCTTCTCGGTTTTCGGCGGCCTGCGCGCAGAAGCGGTCAAGGGCAATGTCCAGATCATCGCCCCAGCGGTGTCACCGGCCTTCACCAACTACCAACTGGATGCCGACCAGGACTGGTCGCTCGGCTATGTCGTCGGCGTCGCCTGGGAAAAGCCCGAGATCGCCGCGCGGGTTGCCCTGACCTACAACTCGGCAATCAAGCATACGCTCGACACGACCGAGGCCGGCCTCGCGCCGATCGTCCTCAACGGCACGCTTGATGTCGAAGTCCCGCAATCGGTGAACCTTGAGTTTCAGACCGGCGTCGCCAAGGACACCCTCGTTTTCGGGTCTGTCCGCTGGGTTGACTGGACCGCTTTCAACATCACGCCGCAGTTTCTCGGGGTGCCGATCGTGTCGAACAACGACGACACGTTCTCGACAAGCCTCGGCATCGGTCGCCGCTTCAACGAACACTGGTCGGGCGCGATCATCCTTGGTTACGAGAAAACCCAAGGCACCCCCGTCGGCAACCTTGGTCCGACCGATGGCTACAAGAGCATCGCCCTCGCCGCGACCTATACGATCAACAACACCAAGATCACCGGCGGCATCCGCTACGTCGCTATCGGTGAGGCGACGACCTCGACCATCGGCTCGCAATTCACCGACAACGATGGCATCGGTGTCGGCATCCGGGTCGCGCACAGCTTCTGACGAATCCGGGTCGGCATGGAATGGACCGGCCCCGCCTTCGCGCGGGGCCGTTTTCGTTTCGGCCCGGCGATGGCGCAGGTTCCGGGTGGCGCTTTGCACGCTCGGCCCCTAGCGTCGCCGCATGACGAAGACCATGACACAACAAAAACTGACGCCGCGCGCCTGGGGCTTGCTCCTCCTCCTCGCGCTGATCTGGGGTGCGTCGTTCCTGTCGAACCGCGCCGCGCTTGCCGAGGTCGGCGTCCTGACAACGGTGGCGTTCCGCGTCACCGGAGCGGCCGTTGCGCTCTGGGCCTATATCGGCTGGCGTCGGCTTGCGGTGCCCCGGGGGACGCGCGCCCTTGTCCTCTTCCTCGCGATGGGTCTTCTCAACAACATCATTCCCTTCACGCTGATCGTCTGGGGCCAGACCCGCGTCGACTCCGGCCTCGCCGCGATCCTGAATGCGGCGACGGCGATCTTTGCCGTCGTGCTGAGCGCGCGCCTCTTTCCCGACGAACGCATGACGGCGCGCAAGGCGCTGGGCGTGGCGCTCGGGTTTCTCGGCGTTGTCCTGGCGATGGGACCGGGCCAGCTTGTCGCTCTCGATCCAAGCTCGCTTGGACAGTTGGCGATTCTCGGAGCGGCGCTGAGCTACGCCGCCGCCGCGGCCTTCGCCCGTGTCGCGGTGCGCGGCCTCGGGCCCGAGGTCTCCGCCGCCGGAATGCTGACCGGGGCGGCCGTCATCATGGTTCCCCTCGCCCTTTTTGTCGAAGGCGCGCCGAGCCTTGCCTACGGCAAGGCAACCTGGGCCGCGCTCGCCTACCTCGCCTTCGTCGCGTCGGCACTGGCCTATCTGCTGTACTATGCCGTCCTGCAGGTGGCCGGGGCGGGCAACCTCAGCCTCGTGACGCTTCTCATTCCGCCGATTGCCATCGCCCTCGGCGCGGTCGTCTATGGCGAGGCGCTGCACCTCTTCGCCTATCTCGGTTTCGCGCTGCTCGCGCTCGGTCTTCTGATCCTCGACGGCCGCATCGGGCGGCAAAGACGCGGTGATCTGCAAGAAAGCGCGTGAAATCGGCCCTCGTTCCGGCTAGGCAGACGCAAAGACCGGGATTTCGACCATGATCTATGCTTCCGCCCGCGACTGGCGCGCTGCGCCGCGCAAGAAGGTTCTGCTCTTCGGCATGTCGGGACTGGGCAAGACCCATGTCTCGCAGCTCCTGCGCGCCAGCGGCGACTGGTTCCACTACTCGATCGATTACCGCATCGGCACCCGCTACATGGGCGAATACATCGCCGACAACTTCAAGCGGGAGGCGATGAAGGTGCCCTTGCTGCGCGACCTCTTGATGACGGATTCGGTTCACATCACCTCGAACATCACCTTCAACAACCTCGCGCCGCTCTCGACCTATCTCGGCAAGCCCGGCAATCCGGCCAAAGGCGGCCTGCCCTTCGCCGAATACTGTCGCCGCCAGGACCAGCACCGCGCCGCCGAGATCTCGGCGCTGCTCGACACCGGCCATTTCAGCGCGCGGGCGCATGAGCTTTATGGCTACGCCCATTTCGTCTGCGATTCCGGCGGCTCGATCTGCGAGGTCGTCGATCCGGCGAACCCGGATGATGCGGTGCTGACCGCGCTCTCGCGGACCGCACTTCTGGTCTGGATCAAGGGCAATGACGCCCATACCGCCGAACTGATCCGCCGTTTCGATCGCGCCCCGAAGCCGATGTATTACCAGCCTAAGTTCCTTGCCGCCTCTTGGGAGGAATATCTAAGCAAAAACAAGGTAAAGGAAGACGACGTTGATCCTGATGACTTCGTGCGCTGGACTTATGCGCGCGCGCTTGCGCATCGCCAGCCGATCTATGCAGAGATGGCGCGGATCTGGGGCGTGGCGATCACCGCCGAGGATGTGGCCGGGATTTCCAGCCCGGCCGAGTTCGAAAACTTGATCGCCCGTGCTCTTGAGGCGCGCGGATAGCCGGGCTATCTCCGGACGGCCCGAAGGAGACGATCATGCCCATCACCCTGCCAGAAACGCTTCCCGCCTTTGAGGTTCTCTCGAAGGAAGGCGTCATGGTGATGTCGCCGGACCGTGCCGCGCATCAGGATATCCGGCCGCTGCGCATCGGCCTCTTGAACCTGATGCCGAAGAAGATCCAGACCGAGAACCAGTTTGCCCGGCTGATCGGCGCGACGCCGTTGCAGATCGACCTTCAGCTCATCCGCATGAGCGAGCACAAGACCAAGAACACCGCGGCCGCGCACATGGCCACCTTCTACCGCCCGTTCCAGGAGGTGAAGCGGGAAAGGTTCGACGGTCTCATCATCACCGGCGCGCCGATCGAGCATCTGCCGTTCGAGGAGGTGACCTACTGGGACGAGTTGTGCGAGGTGATGGACTGGACCCAGACCAACGTGCATTCGACCTTCGGCGTCTGCTGGGGCGGCATGGCGATGGCCTGGCATTTCCACCGCGTGCCGAAGCACATGCTCGACCACAAGGCCTTTGGCTGCTTCCGCCACCGCAACCTTGCCCCCGCCTCGCCCTATCTGCGCGGGTTTTCGGACGAGTTCATCATGCCGGTCAGCCGCTGGACCGAGATGCGCCAGGACGACATCGACAAGGTTCCGGCCCTGACGACGCTGCTGACCTCGGACGAGACCGGTCCCTGCCTTGTCGATGACGCAGATCACCGGGCGCTCTACATCGTCAATCACCTGGAATATGACAGCGGCACCCTGAAAGAGGAATATGACCGCGACGTGGCGAACGGCACCCCGATCAACGTGCCCTGCAACTATTATCCGGGTGACGATCCGGCGACGCCGCCGGTGAACCGTTGGCGCAGCCATGCCCATCTGCTCTATGGCAACTGGATCAACGAGATCTACCAGTCCACGCCGTTCGACCTGAATGCGATCGGCGCCTAGCCTTCTGGCCCTCTGCCTTGTCCTCGCGGCGGGCTGGGCGGCGACGCTGTGGCGCGCCGCCGCGCGCGAGGCGG
>JBGSNN010000135.1:0-1778 GCA_041739655.1 Albidovulum sp.
CCGGGGTCTTGCGGCGCCTCGCTCAGGCTGCCTTCCGCCGCGCGCTCGCGCAGTTCGCGATCGGCCTCCTCGCGCAGCACGTTCATCACGGCGTCATCAAGCGTCTTGCGCCGGGACTTCCACTGCGGCTCGGGCGAAGCCTCTGCGGCCGGTTCCGGTTCAGGCTCCTCGGCGGATTCGGGGGCGCCTGCGGCCAGACCACCGCTGTCTGGTCCGACTTCGACCGCCTCGGGGGTTTCTGCCGGCATCTCTGCGGTCGCCGCGTCGGTCGCGTCCGGCTGCGAGGGGTCTTCGTCGGCGCTCCAGGCCACCGCGACTTCTGGCGCCTCCTCCGGGGTCGCTGCCGCGCGCTCCGCCTCGGCTTTCAACGTGCTTGCGGAGACCTGAAACCAGGCATGTCCACAGTTGGAACATTGCACATCGCGCCCTGCATCGGGGATGACGCTGTCATCCACCTCGTACTGGGCGCCGCAACTGGGGCATGTCAAACGCATCTGGCCCTAACCCGTCCTGTCCGCCTCATTCCGGCTCTCCAAGCCTTTCTGGCCATTCTTGTTAACGTGTTGTAGCAAGCAAAGCACAATCGTCCAAGCGTTTGTCGCCGAAGTCGAAAAATCGACAAGAGGCGCGGCAGATTGGCATCGGCGGGCAGGGACCTGACAGTGATCGCATTCCACAACGTGACCCATGGCTATGGCGACGGGCCGCTTTTGTCCGACGTATCGCTAACCATCGCGCCGGGTTCGTTCCACTTCCTGACCGGGCCGTCGGGTGCCGGCAAGTCCACCTTCCTCAAGCTTTGCTACCGCGAGCTGATGCCGCTGACCGGGACGCTCGAGATCTTCGGCAGCGATGTGCGCCAGATGTCGCGCGACGATGTCGCCATCGCCCGGCGCAGGATCGGTGTGGTGCATCAGGACTGTCAGTTCCTCGACCATCTGCCGCTGGCCGAGAACGTTGCCCTCCCCCTCGCCGTCGCGGGTCGCGAGGCAGAGCCGGGCGAGTTGAGGGAGCTTCTCGCCTGGGTCGGGCTGTCGGGGCATGCCGATGCGCGCCCGCCCTCGCTTTCGGGCGGGGAGCGTCAGCGCGCCGCCCTGGCCCGCGCGGTCATCAGCGCGCCCGACATGGTGCTGGCGGACGAACCGACCGGGAATCTCGACTGGGAGATGTCGGTCCGCCTCCTGACACTGCTCATCGAGTTGAACCGCATGGGCAAGACCATCCTTGTCGCGACGCATGACCTGAATCTGATCCGGTCCGCCAAGGCGCAGGTCGCGGCGCGCGTCCTGCGGATCAAGGACCACGCCGTCCAACTCGCCGGGGCCGATCTCTGATGGCCCCTTTTGCTGCTACCTTCCGCCGCGCCACGGCCCTTCTGACTGGAGACACCAAGGCCGACCGGGTGGTTCCGCCGTCGGGCGCCGCGGCCTGGCTGACGCTGTTGACCGCAGCGGCGATGGCCTTTCTCGCGGTCTTCGCTCTGGCACTGTCCGTCGCCACGGGGCGGCTGGCCGAACGCTGGACCGCCGCACTTGCCAATGGCGCGACAGTGCGGATTTCGGCCCCCGCCGATCAGGTCGCGGCGCAGACTGCGCTTGTTCTGACCATCCTTGCGACCACGCCCGGCATTGAAAGCGCGCGCGCGCTGGAGGCGACCGAGACGCAGGCGCTGCTCGCACCGTGGTTCGGGCCAGACCTGCCGGTGGACAGCCTGCCGATCCCGCAACTGATCGAGGTCAACGAGACCCCGGCGGGGATCGATCCCGAGGGCCTGCGCC
>JBGSNN010000172.1:0-3591 GCA_041739655.1 Albidovulum sp.
CGGTGCAGGGCGCGCAGTGCCCGCAGGTGCGGATCAGCGTCACCAGCACCGGGTCGCCGGGCTTGAGTGTGGCCACCCCCGGACCGACCGCCGAAACCCGGCCCGACGCCTCGTGACCGTAAACCACGGGCAAGGCTCCACCCCAGCCACCCTCGGCATAGGAGATGTCCGAGTGGCAGATGGCGCAGGCCGCCAGCGTCACCTCGACCTCGCCCGGCCCCGGCGCGCGCAGGCGCAGTGTCTCGATGGTCAGAGGCTGCCCGAAGGCGGTGCAGACGGCGGCGCGGATCTCTGTCATCGGGGTCCTTCCTCGGTCGAAGGCGTGGTGCCACCCTGCGGCGCGGGATGTGGCGCGGCAAGCAGGAAGACGCAGACCACCATCAGCACGCCGGACAGAAGGAAGGGCGCGCCGGGCAGATAGACCGGCGCGCCGTCATGGGTGAAGGCCCAGAAGACGATGGTGAAGATCATCGGTGTCAGGCCCATGGCGACCGCGCTTACTGCCGCGATCACGCCCTGCAACTCACCCTGCTGGTCGTCGGGTGTGGCATTGGCCATCAGCCCACTCAACGCCGGACCGGCGATACTTGCAAGGCCGGTCACGGGCAGGAAGATCAGCGCCAGAAAGCCCGATCGCACAAAGCCGTAGAAGCCGAATGAGAGGATATCGAGGCTGAGGCCATAGACCGCCGTCTGTTTCTCGCCCCAACGCTTAGTCGCCGGGCCGATGGCGGCGACCTGCGCCAGCGCCATGGCAAGGCCGAAGACCGCCAGCGACACGCCGATCCAGCGCGCATTCCAGCCAAAGCGTTCAGCTCCGAAGAACGTCCAGACCGCCGGATAGGCCTGATGGCAGGTGGTGAAGAGGAACAGGATCAGAAGATAGCGGTTCAGTCCGGGCAGATGTCCGATGGCCCTGAAGGACGCGAAGGGGTTGGCGCGGGTGAGCGTGAAGGTGCGGCGCTTGTCCGCCGCGAGGCTTTCCGGCAGCACGAAATAGCCGAAGGCCGCATTGGCCGCGGCGATGGCGGCAGCAATCCAGAACGGCGCGCGCGTGCCCCAGACGGTCGAAATGCCGCCGATGAGCGGCCCGGCGATAAAGCCGATGCCCGCGGCGGCGAGGATCAGGCCGAAGTTCTTCGCCCGCCGCTCGGGCGGCGAAATGTCGGCAACATAGGCATTGGCGGTCGCATAGGTCGCGGCCGTCGCCCCGGCGACGATCCGCCCGATGACCAGAAGCCAGATCGACTGCGCGAGCGCCATGATGATGTAGTCCAGCGCCATCACCGCCAGCGCGACCAGCATCACCGGGCGGCGGCCGTAGCGGTCCGAGAGGTTCCCGACCATCGGCCCGCAGAGGAACTGCATCACCGCGAACACCGTCGCCAGCAGACCGCCCCAGAGTGCGGCGGCCGAGATATCGGTCTGCGTCACCTCGCGCATCAGGTCCGGCATGATCGGAAAGATGATGCCGATGCCGATGTGGTCGATCAGAACCGTGGCGAGAATGAAGCTCAGGGCGAGACGGTTCTGCATCGGATCATCCAGGCGCTGACGACGGGTCGCGCGACGCTACCCTGCCCCGACCGGATCGGAAAGGCCGCCCTGTCCGGTCGCAATCGTGTGCAGTCGCCGCGCCAGGAGGTCCGGGGCAGAGAAGAACGGGCTGTGCGAGGTTGGCAGGGTCGTGACATGGCCAGTCGGAAACTCCGCCGCCATGGTCACCTGATATTCCGTCGGAATGGCCTCGTCCTGCTCGCACCGGATATAGTGCTTCTCGACGCTCGGCCAGCGGCGAAGCGGCGGCAGGGGCGTCGCCTGCGGCAGAATCGGCTCGGGGCAGAGATGCGCCTGCGCATAGGCCACCACCTCGTCGCTGCAATCCTGATAGAAGCGGTCGCGGACCCGCGCCAAATCGACGCTGTAGGTCACGCCATCCGCCGCCGCCCTGACGGCGCCCCGCAACAACTGCCGTGGCCCGGCCCGCCGCATGTCGATCATCGAGAGGCCCGGCGCGGGGACATAGGCGCAAAGATAGACCAGCCGCGCGATCTTGTCCGGTGCGCGCTCGGCCGCGAGGGTGATCGGATATCCCGCCGCAGAATGGCCGACAAGGGTCACCGGCGCGTCGATCGCCGCAAGGATGCTGTCGGCATAAAGATCGAGCGTCGCCGCTTCCGGCGCCGTCCGGTCCGCCCCGTGTGCCGGAAGGTCGATGGCGCGCACGACATGGCCCAAGGCGGCCAGCGCCGGGATCAGGTCGCGCCAGCACCAGGCACCATGGCACGAGCCGTGGATCAGGAGAAAGTCGGCCACCCTCAGCCGTGCCCGATGGACGACAGGAAGGACCTGAGCGCCTGAGCATATTCGGCGGGCTTCTCGACCGGCGGCAGATGACCCGCACCGCGGATCAGCTCGAACCGCGATCCCCGGATCAGGTTGGCGGTCTCGCGCACCAAGTCGGGCGGGGTGGCGCCGTCCTCGCTGCCCGCAATGGCCAGCGTCGGCAGGGTCAGCCCCGATGTCGGCGTGATGAGATCGGTGCCGGCGACGGCCTGGGCGCAGCCGAGATAGCCATCGACCGGCTGCCGGATCAGCATGTTGCGCCAGGCCACACACTCGGCCCCGGCGCGGAACCGGGCCGAAAACCAGCGGCTCATCGTGGCATCCGCGACGGCCTCGATCCCGCCCTCGCGCACCGCTGCGATCCGCTCCGCCCAGATCTGCGGCGTGCCGATCTTGGCGGCGGTGTTCGACAGCACCAGTGCGCGCACCTGATCCAGCCGTTTCACCGCCAGGCCCTGCGCGATCATGCCGCCCATGGAGAGCCCGACAAACACGCAATCGCGCACGCCAAGCGCGTCGAGAAACCGCTCGGCATCGCGGATCAGCACACCCATCCCGTAGGGTCCCGGCGGACAGGACGACAGGCCATGCCCGCGCGTGTCATGCCGGATCAGGCGCAGGCCCTTCGGCAAGAGCGGGATCACCTTGTCCCACAGCCGGAAATCGGTCCCGAGCGCATTGGAAAAGACCACCGGCCGGCCGGCCGGATCGCCATCCTCGCGCCAATGCAGCACGACATCGCCGAGATCGAGCATATGCATGAAAGGACCCCCTTGGCGCACAGTCTGCTGTGGCCCGCGCGCGAGGGCAAGCCTCAGTCGACAGGCCGCAGAATCCGCGCCGCACGGACCCACCAGCCGGGGTGCGCGGCCGCAAGCCGCGTCGCCGCCTCAGCACTTTCAGCACCCGTCGCATAGAGCCCGAACACCGTGCTGCCAGAGCCCGACATGCGCGCCAGATGGCAGCCCGGTGTGGCGTGAAGCGCGGCGCGCACCGTGGCGATCACCGGCGCGATGGCAATAGCGGGCGCTTCGAGGTCGTTGCGCTGGCGGCCGAGCCAGGCCGCGAAAGCCGCGAAATCGGGTGTGTCCGGCATCGGGGTCAGACCTGACTCCTCGGTCCCCACCGCGGCCTCAAAGCGCGCGAAGACCGACCCGGTCGGCACCGGAAGACCGGGATTGACCAGCACCAGATGCGCCTCGGGCAGCGCGGGCAGCGGCGTCAGATCGGCGCCGATCCCGCGCA
>JBGSNN010000177.1:0-2414 GCA_041739655.1 Albidovulum sp.
ACCCCGCCGCCCAGCGGTTGAGCCAGGCCAACCCGGCCAGCGACAGGCCGAGTGCGAGGAAGGAAAAGACCCGCGTCAGCCCGGTCAGGCCCGCGGCGTCGATCAGGAACACCTTGGCGATGGTCAGCCCGATCACCGCCATCGCGATCCGGCGCAGACCCTGGCTCTGCCGCGCGATGGCCTGATAGAGGAGCACCGCGCCGACGGCCATCAGCGCGACGGTATAGCTGTAAAGCTCCGCCTGGGTGACACCGGGCACCGACAGATCCGGGCCGCGCCAGACGCGCCGGATCTCAAGCCCGGCATAGACCGCCACGAAGGCCGATCCGAACCCGAGGAACATGGTTCTGAGCCAGCGCCGCAAGTGGCCGAAGTAGCGCCACGCCGCCAGAAGCATGACCCCCGGCACGGCATAGGCGACGAGGAGCGTATCGAGAAGTGGCGGCCCGAGTACCAGATGCACCGGGCTCGCCCACGCCGGCATCACCGGATTGGCCAGCGTCAGCGACGCCACCGTGCCGCCGGCCCAGAGCAGGCCCGCCACCGCCGCGACCGCCGCCCTGACCCAGCGCATCCAGCCGCCAAGCTGCATCCGGTAAAGCTGTGCCAGCGCCACGACAAGCCAAGGCATCGCGTTCAGGGCAAGGCCCCAGTGGCTCGCCAGCAGCTCGTCGTCGCTGCCATCGCCGCCGGTAAGCCAGCGGGTGACAAGCACGTTGGCGAGAAGCGCTGCGGCCGTGGCCCCACCGCTTTCGAGGAATGTCTTGGCGCCCGGCCGATCGAGATCGCGCACGAGCGCGTGCGCCGCGACCGCGGCGAGGGTGACACCGCCGTAAGAGGCCAGAACCTCCCACAGGGCGGCGGCGTCCACCGCCCAGAGCAGGCCGGGGTCGATGATGAGCCGCCAGCCGAGGACCAGCACCGCCGCCTGGATGAACCAGCCCATCTCGGGCATCCGGTAACGGCGATCGAGTGCGGCGGCGATCACAAGCAGAGCCGCGAGCGCGACTGTCAGCGCGCCCTTGGTCGTCACGAGGAAGAGCGCCAGCGCGATCAGCGACAGCGCCGAGAGCGTGGCATAGGCCGCACGGCGCATGTCGCCCGCGTCGGCGCGGGCAAACGACACTGCGAGAACGACCATCAGCGCCGCAAGGGCGATGACGTGAAGCGCCCAAGGATAGGCCCCGATGACCGCGGAAGGCGCCCAGAAGAGCTCAAGCACCAGCGCCGCAAGCGGCGCCACAAGGGCCGCCCCCGCCGCCCAGAACGGCTTCAGCCGCCCCGCCCCGCCGCTGACCCGGGCCGCGGCCAAGGACAGCACGGTCGCGAGCGCCAGAAGAAGTGTCACGGTGACGGGCGCCGAGGTTTCCAGCGGTCGCAGCGCGATGGCTTGCGCCAGGAACTCCTGCGCGAGCGGGCCATAGTCCAGCCCCTCGGTCCCAAGCCGCAGAAGGAACGCCGCCGCAGGCAGCACCGTAAGGTCGCTCAGCGCCCGCGCACCGACGGACCAGACCGTGAGGGCGAGCGTCAGCGCCGCAAGGCAGACGAAAACCAGAAGGCTTTCCGCACCGGTGCCAGTCCTCAGCACGAGAAGGTAAAGGCTCACCGCCAACACGGTCCCGGCGGCGAGCTGTGTCGGGAAGATCGGCTTTTCGCCAGCTTTGCGGCGCAAAATCTCGACCAGCATCGCACCGGAATGGTCAGGCAGAAGGCCGCGCGCCGGGACCAGGATCGCCAGGAAGGCAACCGCCACCAGCATCAGCGCGAACCAGCCCGCCCCACCGGATCCGACGAACACCAGATGCCCGCCAAGGATCCCGAGTACAAGCGCAAGGACCGAAACCCAGGCCCAGCGCCGAACGGTATCGACGAAGAGCCCGACGCCGGTAATGAGCGCGAAATAGGCATAGAGCCAGTAGGGCGCGTCGCTGTCACCCCCGACCACGAAGGGCGCGACCGAGGCGCCGATCAGTCCGATGGCAGCAAGGAACGGCCCGTAGAACCAGCCCAGGACGATGGCAAGAAGTGCGGTGGCGACAAGACCGAAAAGTGCGGTCTCGGGCCCGATCAGCCCGTAAAACTGACGCGCGGCGACCACGCCGCCAAAGATCGACACCAGCCCTGCACCCGAGAAGGTCGAGGGCAGATAGGCGGTCGCGTCCTCCTCCCGGTCGCCCCAGCGGCGGCGCAACCATTCGCCCGCCCCGATCAGGACAAGACCGAAGAGAACCGCCGCGGCGACCCGCGCGGCCGGAGGCAAAAGGCCCTTCTCGATCCCGTACTGGACAAAGAAGATGCCCGCGAGCGCGAGGGAAAGCGCCGAAACCACATAGACCCAATTGAGCTTGAGCCAGGCGCCGAACCGCTCTGCAACCGAGGGGCCGGTGCGGACGCGGCGCGCGGGCGGCGACGCG
>JBGSNN010000193.1:0-3355 GCA_041739655.1 Albidovulum sp.
GCGGCGGCCTTGGCGACCTTCTCGGCGGCCTTCTTGGGGGCGCGGCAGCGGGCGGCGGCGGCAGCTTTGGCGACCTGCTCAACCAGTCCTTCGGCAACCGCGGCGAACCCGATGCCACCCCGACGCCGGCACAGAACGCAGTCGCGGGCCTCATGCTGAAAGCGATGATCCAGGCGGCCAAGGCCGACGGGCGCATCGACGCGGGCGAGCAACGAAAGCTGCTTGGCAACCTCGGTGAGGTTTCGGCCGCCGAGAAACGCTTTGTGGAGGCGGAGATGCAGGCGCCGATCGACATCAAGGGCCTTGCCCGTGAGGTGCCGCGCGGTCTGGAAGCCCAGGTCTATGCCATGTCGCTGATGGCGATCGACCTCGATAACCGGACCGAGGCCGAGTACCTGCATCAGCTTGCCACCGCCCTGGGGCTGGACAAGCGCATGGTGAACCAGATCCACGCCAAGGCGGACGCACCGGCACTCTACGCCTGAGGCAGGCGGGGCAGAGACGTGCAGCCGGGCAGGAACGGGCGGGGCGCAGGCCTCGCCCGTTTTTCCCTGCGTCAGAACCTGTTGTCGCGCGGAAAACCGTGCGGCGGCGTCTTGCCCATGCTGGCGCGGCGACCGATCCAGCCGGTCATGTCCTCGGTCCGGGTATTGCCGTTCGGCATCGCCCAGGAGAGGCCCTTGGCCATCTCGAAGGTGGTGACGTCCGACAGGCCGCCATCGAGTTCCAGCACGCCCTGACGCCCGCGCGCCATGTTGTACTTCTGTAGCCGCACGCCCTTGCCGCGGGTCATTTCCGGCAGGTCGGCCAGCGGAAAGACCAGAAGCTTGCGGTTCTTCGAGACCACCGCGACATGATCGCCCGCGACCCTGCGGCAGACCACCATGCGGGCGTCACCGGCAAGGTTCATCACCTGCTTGCCCGCACGGGTCTGGGCGACAACCTCATCGGTCGTCACCACGAAGCCCTCGCCCGGCGTCGAGGCGACGATCAGCTTCTCGCCAGGCCGGTGGAGCAGGAGTTCGACGATATCGGCGTCGTTCGGCAGATCGACCAGCAGGCGCACCGGCTCGCCGAGGCCGCGCCCGCCGGGCAGGTTCGCGCCCAAGAGCGTGTAGAACCGGCCGTTGGCGCCGGCGAGCAGGATCTTGTCGGTGGTCTCGGCGTGGACGACGAAGCGGCCTTCGTCGCCGTCGCGGAACTTGACTTCGGCGTCAAGCGGCTGGTGTCCCTTCAGCGCGCGGATCCAGCCCATCTTCGAACAGATGACGGTGATCGGCTCGCGCTCGATCATCGCTTCGAGCGGCAGGTCTTCGACAAAGGCCGCATCGGCAAAGCCGGTGCGCCGCGCGCCGCCCGGCGCGTCCTTGCCGAACTGCTTCTGGATGTCGCGCAATTCGCCCGCGATCTTCTTCCATTGCAGCGCACCGGAGCTCAACAGGTCATCAAGCTCTGCCCGTTCGCGCATCAGCGCGTCCTGCTCGCGCAGAAGCTCCATCTCCTCCAGCTTGCGCAGCGACCGCAGGCGCATGTTCAGGATCGCCTCGACCTGAACCTCGCTCAGCCCATCCGCGCTATGCGGCAGCGAAAGCGGCGAGACATAGTCCTTTTCGGACAGCGCCCGGGGCTGCTTCACGCTCCACTCCTCGGCCATCAGGGCGGCCTTTGGGTCGGCGTCATAGCGGATGATGTCGATCACCCGGTCGAGGTTCAGGAAGGCGGTGATGAAGCCTTCGAGCACCTCGAGCCGGTGGTCGATCTTGTCCATCCGGTGCTGGCTGCGGCGGATCAGAACTGCGCGGCGGTGGTCGAGGAAGGCGCGGAGCACTTCCTTCAGGCTGCATACCTTCGGTGTGCGCCCGTCGATCAGCACGTTCATGTTGAGGCTGAAGCGCGTCTCCAGATCCGAGTTGCGAAAGAGCATCCCCATCAGCATCTCGGGATCGACGTTGCGCGACCGCGGTTCCAGCACGATTCGGATGTCATCGGCGCTCTCGTCGCGGACATCGGCGAGAAGCGGCACCTTCTTCGTCTCGATGATCTCGGCCAGACGCTCGATCAGCTTCGATTTCTGCACCTGGAAGGGGATCTCGGTGACGACGATGTTCCACGTCCCGCGGCCGAGATCCTCGACCGACCAGCGCGCGCGGGTGCGGAAACTGCCGCGCCCGGTCAGATAGGCCTCTCGGATCGCCTCTTTCGGCTCGACGATCACGCCGCCGGTGGGGAAATCCGGGCCCTTGACCATCTCGATCAGCGTGTCGTCGCGGACGAGGTCCGAGTTCTCGGCCTTCGCCAGATGGATGCAGGCGTCGATCAGTTCGTGCAGGTTGTGCGGCGGGATGTTCGTGGCCATGCCAACCGCAATGCCGGAGGAGCCGTTTGCGAGAAGGTTCGGGAAGGCGGCCGGCAGCACCACCGGCTCTTCCAGCGTGCCGTCGTAGTTCGGGCGGAAATCGACGGCGTTCTCCGTCAGCCCCTCCATCAGCGCCTCGGCGGCTGCGGTCAGCCGCGCCTCGGTGTAGCGGCTGGCGGCGGGGTTGTCGCCGTCGATATTGCCGAAGTTGCCCTGCCCGTCCACCAGCGGGTAGCGCATGTTGAAATCCTGGGCGAGCCGCGCCATCGCGTCGTAGATCGCGGCATCGCCATGGGGATGGTAGTTGCCCATCACGTCCCCGGCGATCTTCGCTGATTTCCGGAACCCCCCGGTGGGCGAGAGCTTGAGTTCCCGCATGGCGTAGAGAATCCGCCGGTGCACCGGCTTCAACCCGTCGCGCGCATCCGGCAGCGCGCGGTGCATGATCGTGGAAAGTGCATAGGTCAGATACCGCTCGCCAATTGCGCGAGAGAGCGGCTCCGAGGTGGTCATGGGCACGATATTGCGGTCGTCGGGGTCTTTACTCATGAATGTTGTGTAATTCGTGGACAGGACCGGGTCCAGATCGAATTCCGGCCTCGCGACCGTTGGCAGGCAGTCGAAATTCCTTGGCGTGCCGCATTTTTTCTGGTGTAGCCTGACGGTCGGGAAGTCTGGGGTGGCGCTATGGTCCGTTTGGGCCTGGGTATTTGTGCGGCTTTGTTCACGCTGATGCTTTTGATCCCGGTGCCGATGGCGCGGGTCGGCACGCCCGTCCGGCTGGCGCCTGGCACGGCCGTCACCGCCCGGCCCGACGGCCGCATCGGCGCCACGGCCAACCTTCGGACCTGTACCAGCCTGCCGCAGGACACCCGTGTCGAGGTGCCCGCGCCGCAGCTTTTCGTCGGCCTGCAGGAGGTGTCATCCTTCGCCGCGACCGCCCCCGAGCCAGAGGCCGCAGCGACCTTCTTTCGCATCGTCGCCCCGCGCGCCGCGCTG
>JBGSNN010000207.1:0-6826 GCA_041739655.1 Albidovulum sp.
GCCTCGGCCCGGGCCTGCACCGGCGACGGCCGGTCCTTCTTGCCGCGCCCGGCCGGCCGCGGCGGCTGGGTGTAGACGCAGACGACCTCATGTGCGGCGGCGACCGCTTCGAGTGCGGGAACCGAAAACTCCGGCGTACCCATGAAAGCGACCCGCATCCCTGCCCCTTCTTCTTGGCCAAAATACTCCGCGGGGGTCCGGGGGGCGCGCAGCCCCCCGGTCGTTATCCGCGCTTGCGCAGTTTCTCCGCCCGTGCCACCAGCATCCTGCGGCGCACCGGCGAGAGACAGTCGAAATACATCCTGCCGTTCAGATGGTCGATCTGATGCTGGACCGAGGTCGCCCAGAGGGCGACGAAATCGCGCTCCTCGACCGTGCCCGTCTCATTGAGGTAGCGCACCGTCACCGCGCGCGGCCGTTCGATCACGGCCGAGACGCCGGGCAGGTTCGGACTCGCCTCGTCATGGCGGCGCATCTGGCCCGAGGCATGCAGCACCTCGGGGTTGGCCATCCGGATCGCCTGCCCGCGCTTGTCGGAGCAATCGACGACCGCGAGGCGCAGCATGATCCCGATCTGCGGCGCGGCGAGGCCGTAGCCCGGCATCGCGTCCATCGTCTCGACCATGTCATCCCAGATCATGCGGACGGTCTCGGTGACTTCAGCGACCGGCTCGGCTGCGGTCCTCAGCCGCTTGTCGGGGTAAGGAACGAATGGCCGGACGGTCACAGCCGCGCCCGGTCGCGCTTCAGCTTTTCCATCTTGCGGGTGATGAGCTGGCGCTTGAGCGGGGTCAGGTAGTCGATGAAAAGCCTGCCGTTCAGGTGGTCGATCTCATGCTGCACGCAGGTCGCCCAGAGGCCCTTGAAGTGCTCTTCCTGTGTCGCCCCGTCGAGGCCGAGCCAGCGCACCCTGACCTCGGCCGGGCGTGTCACCTCGGCATATTGATCGGGGATCGACAGGCAGCCTTCCTCGTAGGTGTTGAGGTCTTCGGAGGACCAGGTGATCTCCGGGTTCAGCAGCACCATCGGACGCGGTGCCGCCTCGGGATCCTTGATGCAATCCATCACGAGGATGCGCGACATCAGCCCGATCTGCGGACCGGCGAGGCCGACGCCGGGCGCGTCATACATGGTTTCCAGCATGTCCGCCGCAGCCGCGCGCAACTCGTCCGTGATCTCGGTCACGGGATCGCAGCGCTTCTTCAGGCGCGGATCGGGATGAATGAGGATGGTACGTGTCGTCATGCGGCTGGATTTAGGCGAAGCCTTTCGCCTGTGCAATGCCCCAGCGTCCTTGCGCTCGCCGATGCTCCGGCTAGGTTGAGCGCAGCAGTCAGGAGCCATCATGTCCAGTTACGATTTCGACACCGTCATCGACCGCCGCGGCACCCATTCGTCCAAATGGGACATGATGGAAACGCTCTTCGGCGTGTCGCCCGAGGACGGGCTGGCGATGTGGACGGCGGATTCGGACTATCCCAGCGCGCCTTGCGTCCGCGCGGTCGTGCGCGCGGCAGCCGAGTCCGGGATCTTCGGCTATTTCGGTGACTACGGTGCCTATCACGAGGCGATCGCCTGGTGGATGCGGACCCGGCACGGCTGGCAGATTGAGACAGACTGGATTCTGACCACCCAAGGCCTGGGCAATGCGGTCGCGCTCTGCATCGATGTCTGGAGCGATCCGGGCGACGCGGTCGTGATCTTTTCGCCGGTCTATCACGAATTCGCCCGCAAGATCAGGACGGCCGGGCGGGTGGTGACGGAATGTCCCCTCGCCCGGATCGGCGACCGCTATGAGCTTGACCTTGACGATGCCCAGAGCCGCCTGACCGGCAAGGAGAAGTTCCTGATCTGGTGTTCGCCGCAGAACCCCTCGGGCCGGATCTGGACCGCCGGGGAATTGCGCGCCGTCGCCGCGTTCGCGGCGCGGAACGGCCTGCTTCTGGTCTCCGACGAGGTGCATCACGATCTGGTCTATGCGGGCGAGCGATTCGTGCCGATGGCCGTCGCCGCACCGGAGGCGCGCGCGCGGCTGGTGACGGCCACCGCCGCCTCCAAGACCTTCAACATCGCCGGACAGAAGACCGGGAACCTCATCATCGCCGATCCGAAGCTGCGGGGCGAGATGGCATCGCGTCTGCACGCGCTCGACTACGCTCCGAACGCTCTGGGGTTGAAGATGGTGACCGCCGCCTATTCCGAGGAAGGCGCCGCCTGGGCCGACGCCCAGATCGCGCATCTTGAAACTGTCCGCCGGATCTTCGACGCAGGTGTCGATGCGATTCCCGGCGTCCGGTCCCTGCCGCTGCAAGCGACCTATCTTGCCTGGGTGGATTTCTCGGGCACCGGAATGGCGTTCGATGATTTCAACGCCCGCGTGCGCGACGTGGCGAAGATCGCGGCCAGTCCCGGCCCGGGGTTCGGCACCGGCGGCGAAAGCTTTCTGCGCTTCAACCTCGCCATGCCGCGGGTGCAGATCGCCGAGGCGGTCGAGCGCCTGCAACGGGCCTTCGCCGATCTGCAATGATCTGACCCCGGCCGGTCACTTGCGCGGCAGATAGCCCACCGGCGCGTCCTCGTCCCGCACATAGTCGAGCGGCGGGCGGTCCTGCGTCAGGGTCGAGCGTTTCATCGTGCAGATCAGCTCGCCATTCTCGATGTCGGAGGCAACGATCAGCGAATTGTAGATGTGCTTCGGCCCGTCATAGATATCGACGATGCCGCGCAGCGAGACAACCTGCGCGGCGTCGAGCGCAAACCCCGTCTCCCAGAACCGCAGGATCGGATAGACCTCGTCCCCGGCGACAATGCGCAGGCGCGACCGGCGCCTGAGATCGCGTTTGCGGGCCTCTTCCAGGCCGGCCCTGACCGCTTCCGGCAGATAGTCTGTCATCACACCTTCCCCCAAGGTTCAGCATGGGCCGCTTTGAAAAATTTGCAAGAAATGGCGGTATTGCACGCCGCTTCGTGGCCAGTGTGGGCCCTCTATGCCGCGGTGATGCTGGTCGGGCGACAATCCTGTGCGCTCGCGCAGGTCCGTTCCGCGCAGGCAAACATTGGGTTTCGCGGCGCGCGGACCTAACTTTGGCCGGTGCCGAAGGAGGAACCCATGGGTCAGTTGGTCAACGGCGAGTGGCAGAGCGGCTGGTATGATACCGCTGCCAACGACGGCGCGTTCCGGCGCGACACGGCGCGCTACCGCAACTGGATCACCGCCGACGGCACGGCCGGGCCTTCGGGCGAGGGCGGGTTTCGGGCCGAGGCCGGCCGCTATCACCTCTACGTCTCCTACGCCTGCCCCTGGGCGCATCGCACGCTGATCTTCCGCGCCCTGAAGGGACTGACGGACATGATCGGCGTTTCGGTCGTTCACCCCGACATGCTGACCGATGGCTGGACCTTCGCGACCGATACTGCGGGCGCGACCGGCGACGGTCTTTTCGGCGCACGGTTCCTGCGCGAGATCTATCAGCGCGCCCAGCCCGATGCGACCGGCCGCGTGACCGTGCCGATCCTCTGGGACGCCGCGCGCGGTACCATCGTCTCGAACGAGAGCGCCGAGATCATCCGGATGTTCAACACCGCCTTCGATCATCTGACCGGCAACACCGACGACTACTGGCCCGAGGCGCTGCGCGACGACATCGAGGCGATCAACACACGCGTCTATGCGAGCGTCAACAACGGCGTCTACCGGGCGGGCTTTGCCACGCGGCAGGCCCCCTATGATACCGCCGTCAGAGAGCTTTTCGAAACTCTCGACTGGCTGGAAGAGCGGCTTTCCCGCGCCCGCTTCCTGCTTGGCGACAGGCCGACCGAGGCCGACTGGCGGCTTTTCACCACGCTCGTCCGGTTCGATTCCGTCTACCACCTGCATTTCAAGTGCAACCGGCGGCGGCTGATCGACTACCCCAACCTCTGGGCCTATACGCGCGATCTTTTCCAGTGGCCGGGCGTGGCCGAGACGGTGCATCTCGACCATATCGTGCGGCACTATCACTACCGCCACGATACGATCAATCCGCACCGGATCATCCCGGTCAATCCGATCCTGGATTTCCATGCGCCGCACGGGCGCGGCTAGGATTCAGTGCGTGGAGCCGTAGTGCTCCACCACTGCCGCCAGATCCTCGGGCGGGGTGAGCGTCGGCAGGAACGCACAGGCGTTCGGGATGTGCTGAAAGATCGACCCGTCCGAGAAGAAGCTGGTGTTGGTGACAAAGACGATCTTGGTCTCCGGGCGGCGGTAGGCGGCATAGTCCGCCACGGCAATGGCGCTACCGCCGGTGAGAATGAGGTCGAGCACGATGACATCGACGCCTTCCTGCTCGATATGGGTGACAGCGGCTTCCTGGGTCTGAACCAGCGTCACCTCGGCCGAGAAACGCTCGACATGCCGTTTCCAGAGCCAGCCCAGATTGGGGTCGCTTTCAACGATCAGGACTCGCATCGCCCCCCCTGCGCTCTGAAAGCGGCAATCTGCCTGCTTATTGTGGAGTTGTTAGAGAATCGTCAACAATGCTTAAACAATTCTTAAGGCTTCCCAAAAGGTTTTCGACTGTGGCAGCTTGCCGCCGATGGTTCCGCTGCTAGGGTTGCGCATCCTCAGACCGGAGACTGCGATGCCCCGCCTGCTGCCCGCTCTCATCCTCGCCCTCGCACCGCAGGCTGCGCTCGCCGACTGCGGCGGCAGTTTCGACGGCTTTGTGCGCGGGCTTTCGAGCGAGGCCCGGAGCCGGGGCTACGACGCCGGACTGGTCGGCAGCTTCTTCAACGGTGTCCGGCAGGATGCCAAGGTCCTGCGCGCCGACCGCGCGCAGGGCGTCTTCAAGAAGGATTTCATCGAGTTCTCGCGGGCGGTGATCAGCGCGGGGCGGCTGCAGAACGGCGCGCGCAATGCGCAGAAATACGCCGCTGTTCTCAAGCGCGCCGAGGCCGAGTACGGTGTCTCGCCGGGTGTCCTTCTTGCCTTCTGGGCGCTTGAGACGGATTACGGCGCGGTGCAGGGCGATTTCAACACGCTGAATGCGCTTGTCACGCTTGCCCATGATTGCCGCCGCCCTGAGCTGTTCCGGCCGCAAATCTTTTCCGCGCTCGAACTCTACAAGCGCGGCGATTTCGATCCGCGGCGCACGACCGGCGCCTGGGCGGGCGAGATCGGCCAGGTCCAGATGCTGCCGGATGACATCCTGCGCAACGGCGTCGATGGCGACGGTGACGGGCATGTGACGCTCAAGACCTCGGCGCCCGATGCGTTGATGACCGGCGCCAGAATGTTGCGCGAACTCGGCTGGCGGCGCGGCGAGCCGTGGTTGCAGGAAATCACGGTGCCGCAGGGCCTCGACTGGTCGCAGACCGGGCTGAACCACGACTTGCCGACCAGCCAGTGGGCGGCGCTGGGGGTGACGGGAAAATCCGCGCCGCTGGCCGCGAACCTGCGCGGCGCGATCCTGTTGCCGATGGGGCGGAAGGGACCGGCCTTCATGGCCTACCCGAATTTCCGGGTTTATTTCGAATGGAACAAGAGCTTCGTCTATGTCACCACCGCCGCCTATTTTGCCACCCGGCTTGAGGGCGCGCCGGTCTTCGATGCGGGCAATCCCGACGCCGGCCTGTCGGACGCGGAAATGAAGTCGCTGCAGAAGAAGCTCGCGGCCAAAGGCTACGAGGTCGGAGCGATCGACGGCATCCTGGGCGAGAAAACGCGTGAGGCGGTGCAGCGGGAACAGGCGCGACTGGGGCTTGCGGCCGATGCCTGGCCGACGAAGGCGCTGCTGGGCAAGCTCTGAGGCGCCGCGCCGCAGGTCAGCAGGTCAGTGACAGGAACGCGGCGACCGTGCCGGTCTGGCAGGTCTTCGCCGACCTGTAGGTTTCCGGTTCCATCCCCGCAGCGGCGAGGATGAGGAACATCGTGGCGATCGAGATGACTTCGCGCATGGACGTGATCCTTGAAGGTTTGTTCACGGCCTGTTCTAGCGATTCACCATTAATGGAGGGTTAGCGCAGCATCCGTGCGGAACGCTCACGCGACCAGCGCCGCGGCCTTCTTCAGATCGACGCTCACCAACTGGCTCACGCCCTGCTCCTGCATCGTCACGCCAAAGAGCCGGTCCATCCGCGCCATCGTCACCGCATGGTGGGTGATGACGAGAAACCGCGTATCGGTGCGCCGGGTCATCTCGTCGAGAAGATCGCAGAACCGCGTGACATTGGCGTCGTCGAGGGGGGCATCGACCTCGTCCAGCACGCAGATCGGCGCCGGGTTGGCGAGAAAGACCGCGAAGATCAGCGCCAGCGCGGTCAGCGTCTGTTCGCCCCCCGATAGCAGCGACAGGGTGGCAAGCTTCTTGCCCGGCGGCTGGCACATGATCTCAAGCCCGGCTTCGAGTGGATCGTCACTTTCGACGAGGACGAGGTTGGCCTCACCGCCGCCGAAGAGATGGGTGAAGAGCAGGCGGAAATTGGCGTTGACCTGCTCGAACGCGGTCAGAAGCCGCTCCCGCCCCTCGCGGTTCAGCCCTGCGATACCGGCCCTGAGCTTCTTGACCGCTTCTTCCAGATCGGCCTTCTCGGTGACGAGCGTGTCATGTTCGGCTTGGACCTCGCGCGCGTCCTCTTCCGCGCGCAGGTTCACCGCGCCCAGCGCGTCGCGCTGACGGCGAAGCCGGTGCACGTCGGTGTCGAGCGCCTCGGCCGAGGGCATCTGATCGGGATCGGCGGCAAGGCTGGTCAGCAGGCCGGCGGGATCAAGCTCGGTCTCCTCATTGATGCGACCGGCGGCATGGGCAACGGTTTCGCGGGCGGAGTCGCTGCGGGCTTCGGCGCG
>JBGSNN010000263.1:0-4316 GCA_041739655.1 Albidovulum sp.
GGCCTTCACGGCCGAGACCGGCATCAAGACCTACAAATGGAACGTCGCCGACTACGAGTCCTCCAAAGCCGGGATCGCCCGGGTCGAGGCCGATCTCGGCCCGATCGACGTCGTTGTCGCCAATGCAGGGATCACCCGCGATGCGCCGTTCCACAAGATGACGCCGGAGCAGTGGAAAGAGGTGATCGACACCAACCTGACCGGGGTCTTCAACACGGTCCATCCGATCTGGCCCGGCATGCGCGATCGCAAGTTCGGCCGCATCATCGTGATCAGCTCGATCAATGGTCAGAAGGGCCAGTTCGGTCAGGTCAACTACGCGGCGACCAAGGCCGGCGATCTCGGCATTGTCAAGTCGTTGGCGCAAGAGGGCGCGCGCGCCGGCATCACCGCGAACGCGATCTGTCCGGGCTATGTCGCAACCGAAATGGTCATGGCGGTGCCCGAGGCCGTGCGCGAAAAGATCATCGCGCAGATTCCTGCCGGCCGTCTCGGCGAACCGGCTGAGATCGCGCGCTGCGTGGTGTTCCTTGCCTCCGACGATGCCGGGTTCATCAACGGCTCCACGATTTCCGCAAACGGCGGCCAGTTCTTCGTCTGAACCGGATAGCATGATTGCGAAGGGCCGGGCTTTCGGGACCGGCCCTTTTGCTGTGCGAGAGCGGTTGCGGGTCGCGCGGTACCTCCGCTATTGCGCAGAGGCGGGCAGGGGGCGGGATTGACACGCGGCAAGGCAACGTCGATCGGGTTCGGGGCAGTCCTTCTCTGGGCGCTGCTGGCGCTTTTCACCGTGGGGTCGGCGCCGGTGCCGCCACTTCTCCTGAATGCGATGACCTTTGCGCTCGGCGGCGCGGTCGGCGTGGTCTGGATCAGCGTATCGGGAAGCTGGCGGCAGCTTCTGAAGGTGCCTGTCGGCGTCTATCTCTTCGGGACCGCCGGGCTCTTCGGCTATCATCTTCTGTATTTCTCGGCGCTGCGACTGGCTCCGCCCGCCGAGGCGAGCCTGATCGCCTATCTCTGGCCGCTGTTCATCGTGCTCATGTCGGGGCTCTTGCCCGGAGAGCGCCTGACCCTTGGCCATGTCATCGGGGCGCTGATGTCCTTCGCCGGGGCCGCGCTCATCGTGATGCGATCCGCCTCAGGCTTCGATTCGGCCCATACGACGGGTCTGATCCTGGCCTTTGCGGCCGCCCTGACATGGGCCACCTATTCGGTGGTGTCGCGGCGCTTCGGCACAGTGCCGACGGCTTCGGTCACAGTATTCTGTCTGGTCACGGCGCTTCTGTCCGCCATCGCGCACAGCCTTGTCGAGCCGAACATCTGGCCGACGGATGCGCTTGGTTGGACATCATGCGTGGCACTCGGCCTCGGCCCGGTGGGGCTGGCCTTCTATATCTGGGATATCGGTGTCAAGCAGGGCGACATCCAACTCCTTGGAGTCTCGGCCTATGCCGCCCCGCTGGTTTCAACCCTGATCCTGATCCTGGTCGGTCTCGCCCCTACCACGCCCCAGATCGCCATAGCCGCAGTCCTCATCGCGGGCGGCGCGCTGGTTGCTGCACGGGCAGGTGCGAAACGCTAGATGATCAATTCTCGCTGAGGCGTGAGATCTCTTCCTTGAGCCGCAATTTCTGCTTCTTCATTTCGGCGATGCTGAGATCATCGTATCCGGGTCGGCGCTGCGCCTCTTCCACGGCTTCCGAAAGATGTTGGTGTTTCTTGCGAAGTTCCTGCAGGTGCGAACCAAGCGTCATAAAACTCTCCTCTCCTGTGAACTCTGTCATAATTCCAACACAGAACCCGAGTCGTGTCACGCAGAAGAAGCACATCCTCGGATCGAGGAAGGATGACGGGCAAACCGTGGCCGAAAAGTAAATTCCGCCGCTCAGAAACTGATCGCTTCGGCGTGGCGCAGGATGGCGCGCGCGGCCTCTGTCAGATTGTCGCCGTCCTTCAGATGGCTGGCGCCATCGTGGATGATGAAGGGGGCAAGCATCCTGAACCCGCCGCGCCCGCCCTTTCGGGTCTGAAGAATCACGCGACCCGCCGGGCGACCGGTGCGCGGGGCGACCGGCAGGACGGCGGTGCTGCCGACACCACGGCCGAGCGCGCCGAGAAGATCAGGCAGGCGATCCGTTGCCTGAATAACGGTCAGCCGTCCGCCGACCTTCAATCGCTTCAGCCCGATCCCGACCCAGTCCGCCAGCGCGATATGCTCGCGCTGGGCAATTTCTCGTCCCGAGTCGCGCGCAGCGGTGCCGCTGCCCGGCGGGAAATATGGCGGGTTGGCGATGACGTGATCGAAACTGCGGTCGCGCAGGCTGGCGGGCAGCGCCGCAATGTCGCCGTCAATGACCTCGAACGCCACGCCATTCCCGGCCGCGTTGCGGCGGGCGAGGTCGGCATAGGCGGCCTGTTTCTCCAACCCGACGATCACCACCCCCGGCACCCGCGCGGAAAGGCAGAGACTCGCCACACCAGCACCGCATCCAAGCTCCAGAACCGCCTCGCCGGCCTGCGCTGGCACGGCGGCGGCCAGCAGCACCGGGTCCATCGCGGCGCGGTAGCCGTCTTTCGGTTGCAGGATGGTCAGGCGCCCGTCGAGAAAACGGTCGCGGGTCAGGTCCTCGTCCACGAACATGTCAGGCCCCGGTCGCGATGCCGTTGTCCCGCATGATCGCCCTGGCAAGGAACAGATCCTGATCGCGCACCATGAGCCTGCGCGGCAATATGCCCAGTGACCCTTCAAGTACGCTCATGTGGACGTCCATCTGAAACGTCGCTATACCCTCACCGTCGAGAAGGGCGGTTGCGAATGCGATCACAGTCGGGTCATTGGTGCGCAGAAGCTCTTTCATACTCCAACTCTTAAGGACGGCCCACCGGGTTTGTCGAGTGAGCACAGCAAGAAGATGAGTTTGGACGAGACGTCGCATAAACCCCATGACCGTCTGGCCGCCTATCTGGCCAGGGATATGGGCGGTGTGGACGCGCTTATCCGTGCCCGCATGGCGTCGGAACACGCCCCACGCATCCCCGAGGTGACGGCGCATCTGGTCGAAGCCGGCGGCAAGCGTCTGCGCCCGATGCTGACACTCGCCGCGGCGCGGCTTTGCGGCTATGACGGCGACCACCACATCCGGCTCGCCGCGACGGTCGAGTTCATTCACACCGCCACGCTTCTGCATGACGATGTGGTCGATGAAAGCAGCCAGCGGCGCGGCAGACCGACTGCGAACCTCTTGTGGGATAACAAATCCTCGGTTCTCGTCGGCGACTATCTCTTTTCGCGGTCGTTCCAGTTGATGGTCGAGACGGGGTCGCTCCGCGTCCTTGACATCCTCGCCAATGCCTCGGCCACGATCGCCGAAGGCGAGGTGCTGCAACTGACGGCGGCGCAGGATCTCCGGACCGACGAGGCGGTGTACTTGCAGGTGGTGCGGGGCAAGACGGCGGCGCTGTTTTCCGCCGCGACCGAGGTCGGCGCGGTGATTGCCGCTGCGCCTGAGGCCCAGGTCGCGGCTCTGCACGCCTATGGCGATGCCCTCGGGATCGCCTTCCAGATCGTCGATGACCTTCTCGACTATGGCGGCACGACTGCGGTCATCGGCAAGAACATCGGCGACGATTTCCGCGAGCGCAAGCTGACGCTCCCGGTCATCAAGGCGGTGGCCGATGCGACCGCGGCGGAGCGCGCCTTCTGGCAGCGCACTATCGAGAAAGGTCATCAGGGCGATGGCGATTTCGAGGAGGCGATGGCCATCATGGCGCGGCATGGCGCGATGGAGCGGACACGCGAGGATGCGCTGGCCTGGGCCGGAAAGGCCAAGGCCGCACTTGGCGTTCTGCCGGCACATGACCTTCGCGACATGCTGGCGGACCTTGCCGACTATGTTGTCGGCCGCGTGAACTGAGGCGGCTCAGACCGCCGGAAAGCGGTCGAGCGCCTGCCGGAATATCTGCGGATCGACATTGCCGCCCGAGGCGACCGCAATCACCGCGTCGCCCGCGACCTCGGCCCTGTGGAAGAGCGCGGCGGCAAGCGCCACCGCACCACCCGGTTCCAGTACGATGCGCAGCCGGTTGAAGGCTGCCGACATGGCGGCCAGAGCCTCATCCTCGCTGACGGCGATGCCGGGGCCGCAGAGCCGCGCCATGATCGGAAAGGTCAGGTTGCCGGGTTGCGGCGTGATGATCGCGTCGCAGATCGACCCGCTCATCCGGCTGTTGCGTTCGATCCGCCCGGCCACGAGCGAGCGCTTGACATCGTCGAACCCCTCCGGCTCCACCGGACGGGCGCGCAGGCCCGGCGCGCG
>JBGSNN010000264.1:0-3601 GCA_041739655.1 Albidovulum sp.
GGCCTTCACGGCCGAGACCGGCATCAAGACCTACAAATGGAACGTCGCCGACTACGAGTCCTCCAAAGCCGGGATCGCCCGGGTCGAGGCCGATCTCGGCCCGATCGACGTCGTTGTCGCCAATGCAGGGATCACCCGCGACGCGCCGTTCCACAAGATGACGCCGGAGCAGTGGAAAGAGGTGATCGACACCAACCTGACCGGCGTCTTCAACACGGTCCATCCGATCTGGCCCGGCATGCGCGATCGCAAGTTCGGCCGCATCATCGTGATCAGCTCGATCAATGGTCAGAAGGGGCAGTTCGGTCAGGTCAACTACGCGGCGACCAAGGCCGGCGATCTCGGCATCGTCAAGTCGTTGGCGCAGGAGGGCGCGCGCGCCGGCATTACAGTGAACGCGATCTGTCCGGGCTACATCGGCACCGAGATGGTGCGCGCCATCGACGCCAAGGTGCTGGCCGAGCGGATCATCCCGCAGATCCCGGTCGGGCGCCTCGGCGAGCCCGAAGAAATCGCGCGTTGCGTGGTGTTCCTTGCCGCCGACGATGCCGGTTTCATCACCGGCGCGACGATCAGCGCGAACGGCGGTCAGTATTTCGCCTGATGGGGATGCCTGCATCCTACGCCTTGAGGGAGCACGACCATGACTGACGCCCAGCGTGACATAGACCCGGTTGAATCGCTTGAATGGCAGGAGGCGATCGAGGATGTGATCCTGCGAGACGGTGCGGATCGCGCGCATTTCCTCTTGGATTGCGCGGTCGCCCAGGCACGGGCAGCCGGGGCGAACCTGCCGTTCTCGGCGACGACGCCTTATCAGAACACCATCCCGGCGGACGATCAGGCCGCCTTTCCCGGTGATCTGGAGATGGAGTGGCGCATTCGCACGATCAACCGCTGGAACGCGATGGCGACGGTGGTCAAGCGCAACAAGCAGTCGAGCGAATACGGCGGGCATATCGCCTCGTTCGCCTCATCGGCGGTGATGTACGACATCGGGCTGAACCATTTCTGGCGCGCCCGGAGCGAAAACCACGGCGGCGATCTGGTGTTCTTCCAGGGCCATGTCGTCCCCGGCATCTACGCGCGCTCGTTCATGGAGGGGCGGATCACCGAGGAGCAGTTGCTGAACTTCCGCTCGGAGGTTGCCGGCGGCGGGCTGAGTTCCTACCCGCATCCCTGGCTGATGCCCGACTACTGGCAGTTCCCCACCGTCTCCATGGGTCTCGGACCCTTGATGGCGATCTATCAGGCGCGGTTCATGAAATACATGCACAACCGCGGCCTGATCGACATGGGCGACCGCAAGGTCTGGTGCTTCCTCGGCGACGGCGAGATGGACGAGCCCGAAAGCCTCGGTGCCATCAGCCTGGCCGCGCGCGAAAAGCTCGACAACCTGATCTTCGTGGTCAACTGCAACCTGCAGCGGCTGGACGGGCCGGTACGCGGCAATTCCAAGATCGTGCAGGAGCTGGAGGGCGTGTTCCGCGGGGCGGGCTGGGAAGTGATCAAGCTCTTGTGGGGCAAGGGCTGGGACGAGTTGCTGGAAAGGGACACCACGGGGCGTCTGCGCCAGTTGATGGACGAGACCATCGACGGCGACTACCAGACCTTCAAGTCGAAGGACGGCGCCTATATCCGCAAGCATTTCTTCGGCAAATACGCCGAGACCGCGGCGCTTGTGGCGGATTGGAGCGATGATCAGATCTGGGCGCTGCGCCGGGGCGGGCATGACCCGGAAAAGGTTCATGCCGCCTTCCGGCGGGCGACGGACACGGCGGGCCAGCCGACCTGCCTTCTGGTCAAGACCGTCAAGGGCTACGGTATGGGCAGCGCCGGCGAGGGTCAGAACACCACCCATCAGCAAAAGAAGATGGCCGAGGATCAGTTGCGCGCTTTCCGCGACCGGTTCCGGATTCCGGTCTCGGACGAGGATCTGCCCAAGGCGCCGTTCGTTCAGATGGACAATGCGCAGAAAGCCTATCTGGCGGAGCGCCGGAAGGCCCTGGGCGGCGAGTTTCCCAAGCGCCACTGGCGCGATGCGCCGAAGCTGGAGATCCCGCCGCTCAGCGCCTTCGAGGCGCAGGTGAAGGGCACGGGTGCGCGCGAAATCTCGACCACGATGGCATTTGTGCGCATCCTCACCACGCTTCTGCGCGACAAGTCGATCGGTGCGCGGGTGGTGCCGATCGTGCCCGACGAAAGCCGCACCTTCGGCATGGAGGGGCTGTTCCGCTCGGTCGGGATCTACAACCCGCTGGGGCAGAACTACACCCCCGAAGACGCCGAACAGATGATGTTCTACAAGGAGATGGTCAACGGCCAGGTCTTGCAGGAGGGCATCAACGAGGCCGGGGCGATGGCCGACTGGATCGCCGCCGCCACCGCCTATTCCACCCACGGCGTGCCGATGATCCCGTTCTTCATCTACTACTCGATGTTCGGTTTCCAGCGCATCGGCGATCTGGCCTGGGCGGCTGCCGACAGCCGGGCGCGCGGCTTCAAGCTGGGCGGAACCGCCGGGCGCACCACCCTGAACGGCGAGGGCTTGCAGCACGAGGATGGCCACAGCCACATCCTTGCCGGGACCATCCCGAACTGCATCAGCTATGATCCAACCTTCAGCTATGAGGTGGCGGTGATCATCCGCCACGGGTTGCAGCGCATGTTCGTCGATCAGGAGGATGTTTACTTCTACCTGACCCTGATGAACGAGAACTACGCCCATCCCGACATGCCGGACGGGGTGGAGGAGGGGATCATCTGCGGGCTTTACCGGTTCCGCAAGGTGGCGCGGCCGGGCAAGAAGCACGTCAACCTCATCGGCTCGGGCACCATCCTGGTGCAGGCGATCAGAGCGGCCGAAATGCTGGCGCGCGACTTCGGCATCACCGCCGACATCTGGTCGGCGACCAGCTTCAACGAACTGGCGCGCGATGGGCAGGATGCTCTGCGGTGGAACCGGCTGAACCCGCTGGCCGCGCCGCGCAAGCCCTACGTTACCGAACAGCTTGAGGCGGCGAAGGGGCCGTTCATCGCCGCCACCGACTATGTGAAGACCTATGCCGAGCAGATCCGCGCCTTCGTGCCGGGAAGCTACACGGTGCTCGGCACCGACGGGTTCGGCCGGTCCGACAGCCGCGCCAACCTGCGGCGGTTCTTCGAGGTTGATGCAAACCACATCGCAGCGGCGGCGATGGTCGATCTCTACCGCGCCGGGACGGTCAGCGAGGCGGAACTGAAACAGGCGCTGAAAGCCTATGACATCGACGGCGACAAGCCGAACCCCAGGCTCGTCTGAGCGCCGAAGGAGGAGACGGAGACATGGCGATTGAGGTCAAGGTGCCGGATATCGGCGATTTCAAGGACGTGCCGGTGATCACGGTCATGGTCAAGATCGGCGATCAGGTGGCCGTCGAAGACCCGCTCATCGAACTGGAATCCGACAAAGCGACGCTGGAGGTGCCATCCTCGGCGGCGGGTGTCGTGCGGGAGATCCGGGTGAAGGCGGGCGACCGGGTTTCCGAGGGGGCACTGATCCTGTTGCTGGACGGCGCGGCGGCGGCGGTTGCGGCCACCGCCACCCCGGCGCGCGCTGCCG
>JBGSNN010000243.1:0-4512 GCA_041739655.1 Albidovulum sp.
CCGCCACCAGCAGGAAGGGCACGCCGAGCCCGGCCGAATAGACCGCGAGCAGCAGGACCCCCTGTCCGATGGTGGCGCTGGCCGCGCTCGCGGTCAGGATGGCGCCGAGGATCGGGCCGATGCAGGGGGTCCAGCCGAAGCCGAAGGCGAGGCCGAGGACATAGGAGGCGACGGGCCGCCCGCCGGGCAGGTCGAGATGGAAGCGCAGGTCGCGCTCCATCGCAGCGATGCGCGCGGCGCCGAGCATGAACAGGCCGAAGAGGATGACGATGGCGCCGCCGATCAGGTTCAGTTCGTAGCGCCAGCGCAAAAGCGCCTGGCCAAGTGCCGTGGCCGAGGCGCCGAGTACCATGAAGATGGTGGAGAAGCCGAGCACGAAGCAGAGGCTGAGCCACAGGCCCTGCCCGCGCGACGGTGCGGCGGAGCCGGCCACGCTGCGCCCCGCAATGTAGGAGACATAGCCCGGAACCAGCGGCAGCACGCAGGGGGAGACGAAGGAGATGGTTCCGGCGAGAAGGGCGGCGATGAGGCCGAGAAGCGAGAGGTCAGCCATGAGGGGCCTCCTTGGATTTGGCGCGCCACGGCCAGCGGCCGATGGCCCAGGACCAGGCCGCGAGCGGGATGACAATCCATTGCAAGACGGGGCTGAGGCCCGTGCCGGTGCCGGGAAGGACCGGCATCAGGTCGCGGTACGCCCAAGCGCCGCGCACCGTGATGTTGAGCCATTCGCTGAACACGGTATAGCCCACCCCGAACAGGATCGCGGCGGCAAGCACCCGGCTCGCGCCCGCCCGCAGCCAGTCGCGGCCGCCGAACAGCACAAGGGCAAGCATCATCGCGCCAAGCGCGATCAGGAGATCGCCGCCGGTGCAGTGCAGCACGGCAAAGGCAAGCTCGTCGGCCGTGCCGGTAAGCCAGATCGTGTAGAGCGGCAACTGCGCGACCTCCCAGACGAGATGCGCGAGGGCGGCGAAGACGAGGTACTGGCGCAGCACGCCCAGCCAGTGCCGATCCGAAGCGACCTGCGGTACGAGCAACGCCCTCATTCGAAGACCCCGAGAATGCGGTCGAGCCAGCCCCGCTCGCGTGGATGGGCGTTGGTCATGCCGTTGATGTAGAGAACCATGTTGATCTTGCCGAACCCTGCGCCGTGGAAGATGGCCGCATGCCGCCCGCCGCGGTCGATGATGTGGGCCATTGGCGCACCGTCCGCGCGATCCGAGAGTGCCGCGAACACCCCGGCGGCATCGGCGACCGGGCCGGTTCCGGTAGCGGCAGCCTGCCAGTTGGCGGCCTCCCAGGCCGGATCGGACAGGGCTGAAACGCCCACGCTGACAAACAGAACCATGTCGCGCATCGGGCTGGCGTTCAGGCTTTTCTGAACCTCCCGCAGCAGGGCCTGCTGATCGGTGCAGGGCTTGCCACAGTCTTCGGGCAGGAAGCTGAGGACGACAATCCGGTCTTCCAGTTCGCCAAGGTCCAGCGGCGATCCGTCGGCTGCAATGAGGCGGGTATCCGGCAGCCGCCAGAGGCCGGTCGCCTCGAACGCCGGTTCCTTTGCCGCCGTGACCTCGTCAAGCCGTTCGCCGGGATGGTACGCCCGGGCCGGCGCGGCGCCTGCGAGGACGGCGGCGAGCAGGACCGGAACGAACCGGACCCTGGCCCCCCTCACTGCCCGCCCTCCGGCCCAGTCGCCGCGACGCCGAGAACCGGCACCTCGACGATGACCTCGCCCGCCGTCTCGAAGGTCAGCGTCAGCGAAAACCGCGTGCCCTCGTCGAGCCTGGCGCCGAGGCCCATCAGCATCAGGTGCATGCCGCCGGGCGCAAACGTGACGGTCTGGCCCGGCGGCAGGTTCAGCACCTCCAGATGCGTCATGCGCGAGACGCCGTTCGCATCCGTCTCAGCCGAGTGGATCATCACGTGGCCGGCAACCGGCGTGGCCGCGGCCAACAGCCGGTCGCCTGTGTCGCTGGTCAGGCTCAGATAGGCGGCACCCGGGCGGGAGGCGAGGACGCTGGCCCTGGCCCACGGGTTCGTCACCGCGACATCGGCGAAGGCGCCGGCCGGGAACATGGCGAGGAGTGCGGATGTGGTCAACGGGTTCATTCGGATCTTTTGTCCTTCTCGATACGCATGGAAATCTGTTCCGCGAGTTCTTCCGGCGGCTGGTTGCCCTCGCGGAACACCGCCTCGAAGCGCCCTTCGGGGCGCATCAGATAGATGTAGCCGGAATGGGCCATGAGGTAGCCATCGGGGGCGGCAGCATCCTCCATCCGCTCGTAATAGACGCGGAAGTTGCGGGCGGCCTCCGCCACCTGGGCTTCGGTGCCGGTCAGCCCGACCAGACGGGGATGGAAGGCCGCAACAAACTCGGCCATCACCGGCACGGTGTCGCGGCCTGGGTCCACGGTGATGAAGATCGGTGCCACCCGCTCCGCCTCCGTCCCGAGCAGGTCCATCACCGTGGCCATGTAGGCGAGCGTCGTGGGGCAGATGTCGGGGCAGTAGGTGAAGCCGAAGAATACCATCTGCCAGCGGCCGGCGAAGTCGGCCGCCGTCACGGCGCGGCCGGTGTGGTCGGTCAGCGTATAGGCATTACGGATGTCGGCCTCGCCGGTCACCTGCACGTCATGCGGCCGGGGCAGCGAAAGCTCTAGCCACAGGAAGGCACCGCCGGTCGCCAGAGCCGCGCCGGCGGCCGCGCCCCACATGACGCGCCGGACGCGGGTTAATCCGGTACTCCGCATCTCAGGGCTCTCCCGCGCTGTCACGCGCCCCGGCGATCACCGCGGCCAATTGCGCCTTCTCGGCGAAGCCGGGAACGAGGCCGTCGCCGATGAGGAAGGTGGGCGTGCCGGTTATGCCCAGTTGCGTGGCAAGTTCGCGCGAGCGGCCGATATGCGCTTCGACCTCCGGTTCTTTCATGTCGGCCTGCAACCGGTCGAAATCGAGCCCCGCTTCCTCGGCGGCGCGGCGGATCGTCACCGCGTTGGGGCGCGGCTGCGCCATCAATGCCTCGTGGAACGCCGCATATTTCCCTTGCGCGCGGGCGGCGAGCGACGCGCGCGCGGCCAGTTCGGAGTCCGGCCCGAGGATCGGCCATTCCCGCATCACGACGCGCAGGTCGGGGTCGTCGGCAATCAGCCCGGCCACTTCCGGCGCGGCCCGCTTGCAGTAGGGGCAGTTGTAGTCGAAAAACTCGACGATGACGGTGCCGCCATCGGGATTGCCGAGGCTGCCGGCGTTCGGATCGGATCGCAGGTCGTCGCGGAGGGCGGCGATCGCGGCGCGCCGTCCGGCCTCTTCATCCGCGGCCACCTGGCTCTGGTAGGCCCGGACCGCGTCGATGATGACCTCGGGGTTGTCGCGGATCGTCTCAAGGATCAGCGCGCGGACCGCGGCCTCCTCTGCCGCGCTGAGCGGTGTCGATTGCTGCGCGAAGACGGGCGTCATGCCGGTCATCGCCACGGTGATCGCGCAAAGCACGCGTGCCCGGGGTCCTGTCATGCCAATTTCCTTCGCATGGGTGTCAGGGCCGGGGGCTGGCCCGCGGCCCGCGTGTTTTAGCCGCCCTGGGGCTCGGTCTGCGGGGCCATCGGCTGGTCTGCCGTCGCCTGCATCATCTGGCCAGGCGCCGGCGTGTCTTCGCTCTGGGCGATCGCGCGCGGTGCGGCAAGAGCCGCCGCAGGGGCGGCCGCAAAGGCGAGTCTCAAGGGGGTCGTCATTCTGGTCTCCTTTCGGGATTGCAGCAGTCCCTCGTGCCGTCCGGCGCGTTCGCCGGATTGGTCTTTGTATGGCAGGTCTTCGAGCCGCCCATCATGCAGAGCCCGAGGCCGCACATGACGGCGCAGGGCGCAACGGCCAGGATCAGCGGCGCCGCACCGATGGCGGTTAGCCAGCCCCAGTTGAGCGACAGGCCCGCGCCGATCACCGCCATCGCGACGAGGATCAGACCCCTGCGGCCAAGGGGCATCCGGAATCCGGCCGGCCGGGTGGCAGGGGTAAGGTCGGGTGTCTCGGTCATGGTCGGTTCCTCCCGTTTTCGATGACAGACTGGAATTGGGCGATGGCCTCGGGGCTGTCCCATTCGGCCGGACCGGCGCGCCGCGCGATCTCGCGCCCCTCGCGGTCGATCAGGATCGTGGTCGGCAGGCCCACCACCGCGAAGGCGAGCATCGCCCGCAGATCCTCGGCCAGATAAAGGCCGAGATTGCGGATGCCGATCTCCTCGTAGAAGCGCCGCACCGGTTCGAAGCCGGCGCGATCGATGGAGAGCGGCAGGACATGGAAATCGTCGCCGCCGAGCGTTCCCTGAAGCGCGTCGAGCGTCGGCATCTCCTCGCGGCAGGGGACGCACCATGTGGCCCAGATGTTCAGGAGCACCACGCGGCCCCTGAAGTCGGGAAGCGTCAGGTTGCGCCCGTCGCCGTCGATGAAGGGCGGCGACAGCATCGGGCGCGGCGCGTCGTGCATTGGCATCACCTGCCGGGCCAGGGCCGGTGTCGCCGC
>JBGSNN010000252.1:0-7839 GCA_041739655.1 Albidovulum sp.
CTGAGCGTCAGGACGCGGCCGCCCCTTCAAACCGTGCCAGACGCCGTCGGAATGGCCCCGGCGAAGTCCCTTCGCGCGGCCGCGCCGGGCCTTTTTCAGTGGCCGGGAAACAGGATGTACCTTCGCCGCCGCGCCGCCGCCCAGGTTCGGACGCGATCCGGCTCAAGGGTCCGTGTCAGGGTGACCAGCAGGCAAGGTGAAATGTCCATGCGTCTCAGGTTCTTTGCATCCGCCCTTGCGGCCTTGATCGGCATGACGGTACCGGCGGCAGCGGCAACGGTGCTTGTCAACGGCTCCTTCGAAGATGGCGTGCCGGGCAATACGCGGGGTACGACGAACAGCGCCCTTTTTGACCGACTTCCGGTCAGGGGATCGAATTGGGACACCTGGAACAGCCTCGACGGCTGGAGCCTGGCCTCGGGAAGCGGCATCGCGGTCGAGACCAACCGCTCGCGAGCCTTCATCGACGCGCAGAGCGGCAATTACTATGTCGCGCTCGACCGGATCGGGAATTCGACGATCGTGCAGAATGTCGCGCTCGGTATCGGCAAGTACACGCTCAGCCTGTGGTACAGCCCGGCGACCAACGTGGCCAACACCAATGGCGTGACCTACGGGATCACCGGCATCGGCGGCGCGACCGCGACGGTCGGCACCAATGGTGTGCGGCGGGGCCAGTGGACGCAGCTTGTGCTGGACCTGATGGTGACGGTCGCCGGCAATTATCAGGTCTATGTCGGCGCGACCGGCAGCAGCAACAACCGTGGCGCCTTCGTCGACAACATCTCGCTTGCGCCCGTGCCGGTTCCTGCGGCGGGGTTGGTCCTGCTTGGCGGCCTCGGCGGGCTGGCAGCCTTGCGCCGCAAGCGCAAGGTCTGAACCCGGCGCAACGAACAGGGAAGGGGCGGCCGGTTGTGCCGCCCCCTACCTGCGTCTTCCGGGATCAGAGGCCGAGCTTTCTTGCCACCAGATCGTTGACCGCCGCCGGGTTGGCCTTGCCACCTGTCGCCTTCAGCACCTGACCAACGAACCAACCGGCGAGTTTGGGGTTGGCCTTGGCCTTCTCCACCTGCGCGGGGTTCTGGGCGATGATCTCATCGACGGCCGTTTCGATCGCGGAAAGGTCGGTGACCTGCTTCATGCCATGCGCCGCAGCCACCTCGGCAGGGTCGCCGCCCTCGGTCCAGAGAATCTCGAAGAGGTCCTTGGCCATCTTGCCGGAAATCTCGCCCGAGGCCACGAGGTCGAGCACACCGCCGAGCTGCGCCGCCGAAACCGGGCTTTCGGCGACGCCGAGGCCCTCCTTGTTCAGCCGCCCGAAAAGCTCGTTAATGACCCAGTTCGCCGCCTGCTTGCCGTCGCGACCCTGCGCCACCACCTCGAAGAAGGCGGCATTCTCGACCTCGGCGGTCAGCACGTTCGCATCGTATTCCGTCAGGCCGTAGTCGGTCACGAACCGCGCCTTCTTGGCGTCCGGCAGTTCCGGCATGGTGGCGGCGATCCCGTCTACCCAGTCCTGCTCGATCTCCAGCGGCAGAAGGTCGGGGCAGGGGAAGTAGCGGTAGTCATGCGCCTCTTCCTTCGAGCGCATCGACCGGGTTTCGCCCTTGTCGGGATCGTAGAGCCGGGTTTCCTGCACCACCTTGCCGCCATCCTCGACGAGGGCGATCTGGCGGCGGGCTTCATACTCGATGGCGGCTTGGATGAAGCGCATGGAGTTCATGTTCTTGATTTCGCAGCGGGTGCCGAGCACCGAGTGGTCGCCGGTCGCCTGATAGCGTTCATAATCGCCCGGCTTGCAGATCGAGACGTTGACATCGGCGCGCAGGTTGCCGTTCTGCATGTTGCCGTCGCAGGTGCCGAGGTAGCGCAGGATCTGGCGCAGCTTGGCCACATAGGCCGCCGCCTCCTCGGGCCCGCGGATGTCGGGGCGCGAGACGATCTCCATCAGCGCGACGCCGGTGCGGTTGAGATCGACGAAGGACATGGTGGGGTCAAGGTCGTGGATCGACTTGCCGGCGTCCTGCTCGATATGGATGCGTTCGATCCGCACCCGGCGGGCAATGCCCGGCCCCATGTCCACGATCACCTCGCCCTCGCCGACGATCGGATGATAAAGTTGGGAAATCTGGTAGCCCTGCGGCAAGTCGGGGTAGAAGTAGTTCTTGCGGTCGAAAGCCGAGACGAGGTTGATCTTCGCCCTGAGGCCAAGGCCGGTCTTGACCGCCTGCGCCACGCAATATTCGTTGATGACCGGCAGCATCCCCGGCATTGCGGCATCGACGAAGGCGACGTTCGAGTTGGGTTCCATCCCGAACTCGGTCGAGGCGCCGGAAAAGAGCTTGGCCTTCGAGGCGACCTGGGCATGAACCTCAAGCCCGATCACAAGCTCCCAGTCGTGCTTGGCGCCGGCAATCACTTTCGGCTTCGGTGCGTCGTAGGTCAGGTCGAGCATGGCCAGCGGTCCTTCGGATGATCGACCGCTTTCTAAGGGAGGCGGCCGGCCGGGGCAAGCGGATCGGACGGCGCGCGCGGGTGCTTTCGCGCCTTTTCATCCCCCGGACGCTCTGGCATCTTCGCCGAAGTCACCGGGGGGGAAGAGGCGCATGAGACCGCTCGACAGTCTTGATCTGACACAGATCCTGCTCGACGTGGACGGCGACGGCATCGCCACGGTGACGCTGAACCGCGCCGCCAAGCGCAACGCGCTCGATGCACGGACGGTCGAGGAACTGGTCGATCTCTTCTCCGCGATCCCCGGCGCGGGGGTCCGCGCCGTTGTCCTGCGAGGCGAGGGCACGCATTTCTGCGCCGGTCTCGATCTGGTCGAGCATTTCAAGGCGGACCGTCAGCCGGCCGAGTTCATGCACCTCTGCCTGCGCTGGCACGAGGCCTTCAACAAGATGGAATACGGCGGTGTGCCGATCATTGCCGCGCTCACGGGCGCGGTCGTGGGCGGCGGGCTTGAACTGGCGTCGGCGGCACATATCCGGGTCGCGGACCGCACCGCCTACTTTGCCTTGCCGGAGGGCCAGCGCGGTCTCTTTACCGGCGGCGGCGCGACGATCCGGGTGGCCGATCTGGTCGGCAAGGCGCGGATGATCGACATGATGCTGACCGGGCGCATCTACACCGGCGATGAGGCGGTGTCGGTCGGGCTGTGCCAGTACCTCGTGGACGATTCCGCGGCGAAGGCACTGGCGATCGCCCGCGCCGCGGCGGCCAATACGCCGCTTTCGAACTTCGCGATCTGTTCGGCGATCAGCCACATGCAGAACATGTCGGCGCTCGATGCCGCCTATGCCGAGGCGGTGGTGGCGGGCATCGTGAACACCCAGCCGGACGCGCGAGGGCGGCTCGAGGCTTTCGCCGACAAGACCGCAGCGCGGGTCAGGCCAGAGTGACTGAAACGGCACCGCAGACGCCGCTGAAGGGCATCGGCTTGAAAGTGCTGTCGGTTGCGGTCTTCATGGCCATGTCGAGCCTCATCAAGGCGACGTCGGCGGACGTGCCGCCGGGCGAGGCGGTTTTCTTCCGGTCCTTCTTCGCGATCCCGGTGATCCTCGTCTGGCTCTACGCGACCCATGCCTTCGGGGCGGGTTTGCGGACGTCGAATCCGCTTGGCCATCTCTGGCGCGGCCTCCTGGGGACGACTGCGATGGGCTGCGGCTTTGCCGGCCTCGGCTTGCTGCCGTTGCCCGAGGTCACGGCCATCGGCTATGCCGCGCCGCTTCTAACGGTGATCTTCGCCGCGATGTTTCTCGGCGAGCCGGTGCGCGCCTTCCGCATCACCACGGTCGGCCTCGGGATGGTCGGGGTCCTCGTCATCCTGGCGCCGCGTCTTTCCGCGCTGCAATCGGGCGCGCTTGAAACCGCCGAGACCCTTGGCGCGATCCTGGTTCTGGTCGGGGCGGTCTTTTCCGCCCTGGCGCAGGTCTTCGTGCGCAAGCTGGTGATGGAGGAGCGGACGACCGCCATCGTCTTCTATTTCTCGATCACCTCGGCCTGCGTGTCGCTTGTCACGCTGCCGTTCGGGTGGGTCTGGCCGACACCCGGAACGCTGGCGCTTCTGGTGATGGCGGGCGTTCTCGGCGGCGTCGGGCAGGTGCTTCTGACCTCGTCCTACCGCTTTGCGGGCGCCTCGGTGATCGCGCCCTTCGAATATGCCTCGATGATCCTCGCGCTCGGCGTCGGCTATGTCGTGTTTGCCGAGGTGCCGACACGCACGGTTCTGGAGGGCGCGGCGCTTGTCGTCGTGGCCGGGATCGCGATCATCTGGCGCGAACACCGGTTGGGGCTTGAGCGGGCGCGCCAGCGCAAGTCGATGACGCCACAGGGGTGAGGCGGGATCGGAAACCGTCCGGTGGACGGTTTCCCCGCCGAACGCCCGCCGCGCGGGCGGTGGGACGGGAGGGACGCGCGACCACTTGGGGGCCTAACCCGCCGTGTCGAGCCAGATCGTGACCGGACCCTGATTGACCAACGCCACATCCATATTCGCGCCGAACTCGCCGTTCTCGACCCGGATGCCTTCGCCCCGAAGCCGGTCGGAGAAATGGCGATAAAGCCTGTCGCCCTCTTCCGGCGGCGCGGCGCTGGAAAACCCCGGCCGGTTGCCGCGCGCGGTATCGGCGGCGAGCGTGAACTGGCTCACCACCAGCGCCGCGCCGGCGGTATCCTTCAGCGAAAGGTTCATCTTGTCGGCGTCGTCCTTGAAGATGCGCAGCTTGACGATCCTGGCGGCCAGCTTGTCGGCCTCGGCCTCGGTATCGCCCTGCATGGCGCAGATCAGGATCAGGAGCCCCGGACCGATCTCGCCCGTCACACGCCCGGCCACGCTCACGCGCGCAGAACTGACGCGCTGGACCAGCGCCCTCACACTTCGTGCGCCCAGGGCGGGTTCGCGCCGGGGCGCGAGACGGTGACGGCGGCGGCGCGGATGCCGAGGTCGAGCGCGTCCTTCAGCCCCGGCGCCCCGATCCCCGCAAGTGCGGCCTTGTTCAGCAGACCATCCCGATGCAGCGCCGCAAGGACGCCGGCGTTGAAGGTGTCGCCCGCGCCGACCGTATCGGCGACGACGACCTTTTTCGCGGGCAGAAAGACCGCATCGCGCGCGGTGAAGGCATGGGCGCCCTTGGCCCCTTCGGTGACGAAAACCACCTTCGGCCCCGCCGCCAGCAGGGTCGCGGCCAGTGTCGCGAGATCGCCCGCGCCTTCAAGCCACTGCAGATCCTCATCCGAAATCTTGACGATATCCGAGAGCGCGATCATCCGCGTGATCCGCGCCCGGTAGGCCGGTTCATCGGCGATGAACGACGGGCGGATGTTGGGGTCGATCATCATCACGCGGCCCGACCCGGCCTCGCGCTCCATCAGCGCCTGATAGGCGGCGCCTCCCGGCTCCACCATCAGGCTGATGCCGCCGAAGAACAGCGTCGTCACGCGGTCGGGCAGGGCGGGCATGTCGGCGGCGGTGATCATCCGGCCTGCGGTATTCTCGTCGTAGAAGGCATAGCTCGCCTGGCCGTTGACCAGCTTGACGAAGGCCAGCGTCGTCGGCCGATCGCTCCGGATCGCAAGCGAGGCATCGACCTTCGATGCGGCGAGCGTGTCGATCAGAACCTGACCGAAAAGGTCCGTGGAGATGCCGCAGAGAAAGCCCGCGGGCGCCCCGAGCCGCCCCAGAGCGATCGCGGTGTTGAAGACCGCGCCGCCCGCATAGGGCGCAAAGGCGGCTTCGCCCGCAGTCGATGTCCGCGGCAGCATGTCGATCAGCGCTTCGCCACAACTCAGGATCATCGCTTCCTCCTGTTAGCGTAACCGGCCCCCCCTTACCCGAGCCTTGGCGTTGTCGCAACGGCCAACGACAAGGGTATTGACGCAGATCAACGCAAGGCGATCGCACCTGTGGCAAGGTTCAAAAGTTCCTTCGGACAGCATGGAACAGGAGGCCCAAATGGTAGAGAAAACCCCAGCCAGCACATTCTGGCCCTCGTTCTACGAACCATTCCGCAATTTCGGTACGCGCCTGAGCGAATGGCTCGCCCCGGCATCGGAAGCGTCGTCGGACGAAAATGCCTACCGCATCGCCATCGAGTTGCCCGGCGTTGAGGAGAAGGACATCGATGTGACCGTCGATGAAGGCATGGTCACCGTGAGGGGCGAGAAGAAGGAAGAACGCGAGGAGAAGGGCGACACCTGGTATTTCAGCGAGCGTCAGTACGGCAGCTTCAGCCGGAGTTTCCGGCTGCCGGCGGATGCCGATCAGGGCAAGGTCAGCGCCGCCCTCAAGGACGGCGTCCTGACGCTGACGGTCGCCCGGACCGCGCCCGAACTCGCGAAATCCCGCAAGGTGCAGATCGGCAAGGGCTGATCCGGCACGTCGATCGGCGGGCCGGTCCAGGCAATCGCTCCGGTCCGCCCCGTCGGCTCAGTAGTTCTGCAGATCGATGTAGCCTTGCTGATCCGCGTATTGCAGAAGCAGCAGAGCGGCGCCCGCGGCGATCAGCCCGAGAATGACGGCGATGGCGATCTTCCACGGCGACCACGGTCGTTCGCCTTGGACCTTGCCGGTCTGGCCATTGACGACGAACCGGTAGCTCTTGCCGCGGAACCGGTAGGCGGCGGTCCAGACCGGCAACAGGATGTGCTTGAAGGTCACGTCCGACACCTCGGTGTCGATGCGCCGGATGTCCTGCCGGTCGCCGCCGATGTCGAAGCGCACGTCGCGCTCGATCATCCGGTCCATGTAGGCGCGTGCCTCGGTCATGCCGTCCTCAAGCGACACGGTGTAGCCCTCGGCCCGGAACCCGGCAAGAAACTCCGGCTGATAGGGTTGCAGCCGCGACAGATCCCAGGGCAAGAGCGCGTCGGTATGCGACTTCGGCAGCGACCGCGCGGCGAGCACCAGCACATCGTCGAAGAACCGCGCGACCCGGCCCGAGACCGGCGTCCAGCGGATCTTGGCGACCTGACGCATCTCGGTCCGCACCCGGCCTTGCGCATCGCGGACCTGCACCGGCTGGGACTCGTAGTAGACGGTGCCGCGCTGACCGGAATAGGCCGACCGGGTGTCGGCGTCGAAGGTCCAGTAGGGCACATAGACGCCCTGAAGCGTGCGGCCCCTGCGGGCATAGTCCTGCAAGCCGGAGGGCGCGAACCAGAGCGACCCGAGCCAGGCGCTCATCGCCGCCCGCGCCTCGGTTTCCCGGATGTCGAATGGCGCGAGGCCCTTCGGCTTGATGTGGCGGCTTGCGCCGGTATCGGTGACAACGGGCGTCGCGCAGAACGGGCACTCGGTCGAATGCACGGCAGGGTCGAACTCGACCTCGGCGCCGCAATTCGGGCAGCGCGATGTGCGGATGACTTCCATTTCCGTATCGGGCAGCGCCGCCTCAAGCCCGCGCCGCAGGTCAAGCTCCGGGATCGGCCGGGACGCGGCGCGCGCTGTCGTCAGGGGCTCGGTATGGCCGCAATGGTCGCAGACCAGCGTTCCCTCGCCTGGCGAAAAGCGCAGGTCGGCGCCGCATTGCGGGCAGGGAAAGCGGTGGTCCTGGCTGCTGTCTTGCATCGCGGATCAGGCCGCCCGTCACACCCCCGGCGGTGGCGGTGGCATCACGGTGAAGAGCTGCGCCAGTTCCATGACCTCACCGGCGGGTCGCCAGCCGTCCATGCCCTGCGACCAGACCAGCGTGTCGCGCGTGATCGAGCCATCGGCGACCATCCGGCCAAGGTGCCCGCGACCATAGGGGCCCTCAGCCGCACCGTTGGCGGCGATGTGCCAGACCTTCTCGACCGGCGGCGGTGGCGGTGGAACGGCGGCGGCGACGGCTTCGGGCT
>JBGSNN010000256.1:0-13926 GCA_041739655.1 Albidovulum sp.
GGCCTCGACGTTCGCCCCCTGCCGATCGGGGACGCGCATGAGGGGATGGCGGCCTCGCTGCGCGCCGCCGTCGCGGCGGCCGGCAATGCGATGGGCCTGATGGTGCTGCTGCCCGACATGCCCGATATCGATCAAGAGGACGTGGCCGCGCTCATTGCGGCGTTCTCATCGGCCCCGACACGAGTGCTGCGCGCCGCCGCAGAGGACGGAACGCCAGGTCATCCGGTGATCTTCCCACGCAGGCTTTACGCCCGGCTTGCCGTGACCACCGGCGATATCGGGGGTCGGCGTGTACTCGCGGGGGAAAGTGTGACGCTGCATCCGCTGCAAGGCCGGCGGGCGCTGAACGATCTCGACACGCCCGAGGATTGGGCCGACTGGCGCAGGCAGCGCTAGAGCATGTTGCGAAAAAGCGGGCACCGGTTTTTCGCGAAGAACATGCGACCGCTCAAGAAGATAGAGCGGGGTTTCTAAGTCGATTCAGAACAACACAGTTAGGTCGCGCTCAGGCGGCGATGGCGAAGGAGGCCGGGGCGATCGCAGCTATGCAGACACGCGCCGCGCCGCCATAGTCGGCAAGCCCGGCCGTCGTGGCAAGCTCTGGAAAGATCTTCAGGATTTCCGCAAGCTGCGCGCTGTGCATACCGTCAAGAGCCGCAGCTTCCGGCAGGAAGCTCTCGCTCCAGGCGCCTTCGGAACAGATGACTTCATGCGCCTCGAACATGACGTGATAGTAGATCACCGTGTCTGCGGTGCTCAGAGTGATGCCGTCCCGCGCCGTCAGGGCGATGGCGGGCACCAGGGTCTCGCGGTCATGTCCGGGGCCGCCTGCCCCGGTGACCAGAATGCGGTGCTGCGGGCTGACCGACAGATCGGCAAGCGGCAACACACCATCAAGCGCCGCCTTGGCGATGCGGACCGGACGCAGTTCGGGAAACGCGGCCAGCATGTCTTTGGTGAATTCGCGCGCGCCGATCCAGCGGATCGGCCGATAGCCATGATCGCGGGTCAGGACACGGTCGCCGAGGCACAGATCTTCGACCGCGACATTGCCGCGATCCGTCGCAAGGCGGCTCCCCTTGACGAAGCAAGGGGTATAGGGCGCCGTCCGGGCGCCATTCTGTTCAACAATCGACGGACAATCGGTCACACCGGACTCACTAAACATTCTACGCTCCCAACGCACATTTTGATTGAGATAACCCAATCGGCGCGAGGTATAGAAAGAAATTTCGGCGCCATTGCGGTGTCGGCGTGTCAAGCGGTGTAGCGATACAACAATAACCACGCCGCAACACAAGCCTGAGTTGTATCGTTGCTACAGAAACAATGAACTTCGGACGCCGCCCGGCAGAAATGTGGCAAAGGCCTGACGCTGCGCCGATTCAGGTTGACGCTTCGGAATCAGACGGCGGTCAGTGAGTCGGGCCGCGTGGCGTCAACCGGCTGGTTGCGGCTTGCGCGCCAATGCGCGGATAGATCTCAGCCAGCTCATTGCGCTGGGCATTGCCGAATCCGTTCAGCGAATGGTCCGCGGGCTGGAACAGTTCGCACCAGCACCCATTGGCCAGGACGACCTCGTGCCGCGCGCACATGATGTGCACATAGGTGACGCCAAGCATGGTCGCCGACCGGATCGTGCGATGGTTCGCGAGATGCTTCGCGGCGACAAGCGCCTCGTGCTCCTCGAACGCCAACATGCTGCGGCCGCTCTCGACGAGGATGCGCAGGTTCGGGGCGACGAACATGTCGCGTTCCGGCAGGTCGTCGCCAAGGCTGCCGCGGCTGATGAGAATCGGCGCGAGGTGCGATGCGCGGCCGAGTTCGGCAAAGTCGAAAGCGCGCGCTCCGGCCCAGACGATCTTCTGCGCGCCGTTGTCACGGGTCAGGACATCGTCGCCCGGGCGCAGATCCTCGATCGCACGCGGCCCGCGTGGCGTGGCGATCAATGTTCCAGGAGAAAAGCAGGTCACGGCTGATGGATCGCTCTGTTCATGGCCGGGCGTCGGTGACCATCTGCCTGACGGTATTCGTCAGGGCGGCGCTCGCCGGGGCCGGTCGGTTACGGACGTGCCGCAAGGTCCGCCCCGGCTGAACGCCGCCCTTGCCCTCGACGGTTCCGGCGGCGGCGCGCAGCGACGGCCGATTCACCGGAAGGTCTGCGGGTATGGCGCTACTCTCCGCCGCCCGGGTCGGGCCGCGACGAGCCAACTCTTGGCGGTCAGAGCGCCAGACGCGCCCTGCCCGCGACGACGGCATGACGCCCTCGTGCAAGTCCCTGATGTCGGCGGTGCCCCCCACCATGCGCTCATCCCCCGCGCCTGCGAACCGCGCTTTGTTGCCCTCGATGCCGGTCTGGCGCTGCGACGCGCTAGTGTGCAGGTCCTGCAGTTCCCTCCCGGCTTTGGAAAATGATAGCGGCGAGACACCGGTGCCCCAAAGCGAAACGCTTGAAATCATGTCAGAATTGTGACGGCCGCGAAGGCGGAATTGTCGCCGCTGCAGGGACATTACGATGGCAGATTCCGGCAATGCGGGTGTCGCGGTGCCTCAAACCTGTGCAGGTGTGCCGGAACCGTAAACAATGCACGCCGCCCCAAGGTGCGGAGGGCGCAATTGTGGCGCCGCTGGGGCACCTGGCATATGTCGCCACGACCGCATCAGTGATCGGCTGGCGCCACCACTGTCACTGACCCGGCACCGCGCCTCGCGCCGAATCGGGTCCCCTACGCGGTCAGAGCGCCTCGTAGGCCGCCCGCTGCCGTGCCGTCCAGCGCAGGGTGAAATGCAAGCCATCCTCCGCCTCACGCTCCTGCGCGATGACGCCCGCCGCATGAAGCCAGGCCCGCCGCCGCCCGTCGCCGTAGGGCAGGACCACCTCGCCCACCTCGTGCTCTTCTTCAAGCGCGTCAGACATGGCCGCCAGAAGCGCCCCGATCCCCGCGCCCGTCAGCGCCGAGACCGCGTGAACGCCCGGCGTCCGCGCATCCTGCACCAGAAGCGCCTCGCGCCGCTCGGGCGGGAGCAGGTCGATCTTGTTCCAGACCTCGAACAGCGGCACGTCGTCCTCGACGCCGAGACTGTCGAGTATGTCGCCGACATCCGCCGCCTGCTCTTCGGTTTCGGGATGCGCGATATCGCGGACATGCAGGATCAGATCGGCCTCCAGCACCTCTTCCAGCGTGGCGCGGAAGGCGGCGACCAGTTGTGGTGGCAGATCCGAGATGAAGCCGACCGTATCCGACAGGATCACCTTGCGGCCGGAGGGCAGCACGACGCCCCGCATGGTCGGATCGAGCGTGGCAAAGAGCATGTCCTTGGCCAGCACATCCGCGCCGGTCATGCGGTTGAAAAGCGTGGATTTCCCGGCATTGGTGTAGCCCACCAGCGCGACCACGGGGAACGGCACCTTGCGCCGCGCCGCGCGGTGCAACTCCCGCGTCTTGACCACCTTCGACAACTGGCGGCGAATCTTCACCACCTCTTCGTCGATGGCGCGGCGGTCGGCCTCGATCTGGGTCTCGCCGGGTCCGCCGACAAACCCGAGGCCGCCGCGCTGGCGTTCCAGATGGGTCCAGGCCCGCACCAGCCGGGTCCGCTGATACGAGAGCGCCGCGAGCTCCACCTGCAACGCGCCTTCGCGCGTCCGCGCCCGATCCGAAAAGATTTCGAGGATCAGCCCGGTCCGGTCAAGAATCTTGAGGTTCCATTCCTTCTCGAGGTTGCGCTGCTGCACCGGCCCGACATGACCATCAACGAGCACGAGTTCGACCTCGGCCGCCGCGAACCGCGCCTTGAGTTCCGCCACCTTGCCGGACCCGAAGAGCGTTCCGGGATTGACCTTGGGCAGGCGTACCACCTCGGCGCCGACAACCTCGATCCCGGGCAGGGCGACAGCCAGCGCCACGGCCTCTTCCAGGGCAAGTGCGGGCGGACGCCGCTGACGCGCATTGCCGCGGTCAGGATGAAGCACATAGGCCCGGGTCGGGCCGCGCCGGACGGTGGCAGGCGCGCTCAGTCTTCACCCTCATAGAGCGAGATCGGTTGCCCCGGCATGATGGTGGAAATGGCGTGCTTGTAGACAAGCTGCGACTGGCCATCCCTGCGCAGAAGGACGCAGAAATTGTCAAACCAGGTGATGACACCCTGAAGCTTCACACCATTGATGAGGAAGATCGTCACCGGAACCTTCGCCTTGCGGACGTGGTTCAGAAAGGCATCTTGCAAATTCTGTTTGTCGGCAGCCATTCTCTTTGTCGCCTTGTTCTTATGTCGCGCTGGGTCCCGCTTCTCGGCGCTGCACCGGAAGCTTGCACCAAGTATGCGTAAGTTGAAGGGAACTTCCACCAGAAAAATCGGGCGCTGTTGCGCCAGTGCCCCGGCAGTCTATCGGCGCCAGAACTCCGGGTTGAGAAGCGCGATGATCGCCAGGGTCTCAAGCCGTCCGAGGACCATCGCGGCAACCACGATCGACTGCGCCACCGTGGTCAGATCGGCCCAGGGCAGCGGATGTTCGGTCGCGACCGCGGCAAGCGGCCCGGTGGTCGAAAGTGCGGCCACCGAAAAGATCGTCGAGGCCTCGAAATCAAGGCCGGTGAGGGACAGGCCGAGCATGGTGACCGCGATCGAGAGCGCGAAGAGCATGAAGAAGATCCAGGCAATCTGCGCACCCTGACGGCGCAATTGCCGGATTTCCTTGCCCGCCCCGCCGACCGAGTTCGGGTGCACCAGACGCTCGATCTCGCGTTCGCCATGGCGGTAGAGCGCATAGACGCGCAGAAGCTTCACGCCCCCCGCCGTCGTCGCCACACCGCCGCCGATCACGGCGAGCCCGGCAAGGATCAGGCCCGGTGTGGCGAGCCCCGACCAGTCCTGCGCCTCGGACCAGTCCACCGATTCAAAGCCGGTCGTGGTCAGGAACGACAGGACGGTGAAGACCGTCCCCCAGAGCGCCTTGGCTGCGGCGACGGTATCCTTGACCTCATCGACCTCAAGTGCGCCGACCCAGTGGCGCAGGAACAAGAGCGCAGGCACCAGCGTCACCAGCAAAAGCGCCATCCTCAGCTCCGGATCGTCGAGAAGCCCGCGCCCCGACCGTAACGTGCGCCCGCTCGGGTAAAGCCGGCGCGAGAGCGCAAAGACCAGAAACAGGAAGACCAGCAGCTCCCCTGCGGCGCCAGATTTGGTGCCGGACATGCCGCCGACCGGCGATATGCCCGAGGTCGAGAGCGTGGACATGGCATGACAGGCCGCGACAAGCGGAGTGTCCCCGGCGATCAGCAGCGCCACCCAGAGCACCAGCGTCAGGCCGGCATAGGCCGGAAAGAGTGCCCCGAAATAGCGCACCAGACGGTCGCCGGGGTCGGAGCTTCGCCCCAGTTGCCCGCCTGCCGACCCGCCCTGCCCCGTGGCCGAACCGGACATGACCTCGAAACCGCCGAGATTCATCGGCGCCAGCACGGCGATGGCCGTCAGCAGGACGAAGAAGCCGCCCATCCAGCCGACAAGCGCGCGCCAGAGATGCAGGGTTCCCGACAGTCGTTCGGGCACATAAAGCGTCGCGCCGGTGGTGGTGAAGGCGGACGCCATCTCCCACCAACCGTTGAAATACGACGTATCGCGCACCGCCTCGACGAAGGGAAACGCCAAGAGCAGCGGCAGAAAGGTATAGGCGCCAAGCAGGGTCAGAAGCTGGTTGCGCGGCCCGCGCGCGGGCGCATTGGCCGCCGTCGCCAAGGCGATCAGGACGGTCAGCAGAAGAAACAGCGTACCCGAGTAGAAGAAGATGCGCGAGACGTAGTAGTTGCGCACCGCAAAGCCGTGGATCGTCGGCACATACATGGCCAGCGATCCGATGCCCATCAGGATCACGAAGAACGGAAGCTGAAGGACGCGGCGCATCGTTCAGAAGAAATCGATGGACACTTGCAGGAGCTGTTCGACCTCCGGCACATCGCCCGTCATGCAGAAGAGCAGGATCACATCGCCTTCGTCCACCTTGGTGTCGCCCGTCGGTTTCACCACCTTGTCACCCTTCATCAGCGCCCCGACGAGCACGCCCTCAGGAAATTCGATGTCACGGACGAGCCGCCCCGCGATGGGCGAGGTGCCAAGAACCTGCGCCTCGATCACCTCGGCCTCGGCATCGCCGATCGAATAGATCGCGCGGACGCGGCCATGCCGAATGTGGCGCAGGATCGAGGATACCGTGGTGGCGCGCGGGTTGATGTAGGCGTCGATGTCGAGCGCGGCCATCAGCGGGACCAGCGTCGGGTCGTTGATGAGCGAGATCGCCATTCGGCAGCCCGCCTGCTTGGCGCGGACGGCGGCAAGGATGTTGGTCTTGTCGTCGTCGGTGACGGCCAGAACCGCATCGGCGCGGTCGATATTGGCCTCGGACAGAATCTCGATATCCATGCCGTCGCCATTCAGCACGATGGTCCGCTGCAGTGCATCCGCCGCCTTTTCGGCCTGCGCGCGGTTCCGCTCGATAATCTTCGCGCGAACCCGGTCGGTGCGCTTCTCAAGCGCGGTCGCAACCGCGAGGCCGACGTTGCCGCCGCCGATGATGACGATCCGTTCCTGCTTTTTCGTCTCCTTGCCGAAGATGTCGAGGGTGCGGTTCACATCCTCGACATGGCTGCAGACATAGATCTGGTCGCCGTCGAAAAGCTGATCGCCCGGCTCGGGCGCGAAAAGCCGCCCCGCGCGGCGGATGCCGACGACGATGGCGCGCAGCGTCGAGAAGAGGTCGGTCAACTGCCTGAGCGGTGTGTTCAGGACCGGGCAATCCTCATCCAGCGCAACACCGAGAAGCTGGGCCTTGCCGTCCATGAAGCTTTCGGTATCGAAGGTCGAGGGCGCCGCGAGGCGTTGCAGCGCTGCTTCGGCGACCTCGCGTTCGGGGCTGATGACCACGTCGATGGGCAGGTGATCGCGGCGGTAGAGGTCGGAATAGATCGCATCCATGTAGGATTGCGCCCTAAGCCGCGCGATCTTGCGGGTGATACCGAAGACCGAATGGGCGACCTGGCAGGTGACCATGTTCACCTCGTCCGAATGGGTCGCGGCGATGATCATGTCGGCATCGCGCGCGCCCGCCCGTTCCAGCACATCGGGGTAGGAGGCAAAGCCCGCGACCCCCTGCACATCCAGCGTCTCGGTCGCGCGGCGGACGAGGTCGGCGTTGCTGTCGACAATGGTGACGTCGTTCTTTTCCCCCGCGAGATGCCGCGCGATCTGCCAGCCGACCTGGCCCGCGCCGCAGATGATGACCTTCATGCCGTCTCTCCCCGCAGAGGATGCCGCCCTTGATAGGGCGGCAGGCCGGAACGGTCAACGACCCCTGGGGATCGCTCAGGCCTCGGCCTCTTCCTCTTCATCCTCGAGATGTGCGATCCGGGCGCCGGATTTTGACGTGGTAACGACTCCGAGGGATTTCAGCTTGCGGTGCAGGGCCGACCGCTCCATCCCGACGAAGGTTGCGGTGCGGCTGATATTGCCGCCGAAGCGGTTGATCTGGGTCAGGAGATACTCGCGCTCGAAAAGCTCGCGCGCCTCGCGCAGCGGCAGCGTGGCGAGCCCGCCCGAGAGGACGATCCGCCCGTCATCCACCGCGCCGTCGCCTTGCCCCGGCATCTCCCGCGCCTCGATGGCGCCGGTGCCCTCGCCGAGGATCAGCACCCTTTCGATCACGTTGCGCAACTGGCGGATGTTGCCGGGCCAGGCCATGGTCTGCATCAGCGCGTCCGCCTCCTCGCTGAGGGTGCGCAGCGGCAGGCCCTGGGTGCGGTTGAACGTCTCGATGAAGTGGCGGGCGAGATCGGGAATATCCTCACGCCGCTCTTCCAGCGACGGCACCGCGATCGGCACCACGTTCAGCCGGTCGTAAAGTTCCTGCCGGAAGCGGCCAGCGGCGATTTCCGCGCTCAGATCGCGCGTGGTCGAGGAGATCACGCGCAGATCGACGCGGACCTTGTCGGTGCCGCCAACGCGGCTGAACTGCTGTTCGGTCAGGACGCGCAGGATCTTCGACTGGGTGCCGAGCGGCATATCGGCGACCTCGTCGAAATAGACGATGCCGCCGTGGGCCTGCTCCAGAAGCCCCTTCTCCACGCCGCGCTCCGCGGTCTCGCGACCGAACAGCACCTCTTCCATGCGCTCGGGCTCGATCGAGGCCGAGGAGACCGAGATGAACGGCCCGGTCGCGCGGTTGGAGTTTTCATGGATATAGCGCGCCGCGACTTCTTTGCCGGATCCCGGATGCCCGGTCAGCATCACCCGGCCGTTCGACTTCGTCACCTTGTCGAGCTGCGCCTTGAGCGCGCGGAAGGCATGCGACGCGCCGATCATCTCGGACGAGGCGACATCGCGGCGGCGGAGCGTGGCATTCTCGCGCCGGAGCCGCGAGGTTTCCATCGCCCGCGCGATCACCACCGTCAACTGGTCGATGTTGAACGGCTTCTCGATGAAATCATAGGCGCCCTGCTTGATCGCCGCGACCGCAATCTCGATATTGCCGTGGCCCGAGATGATGATGATCGGCACATCCGGGTTGTCGCGCTTGACCGTCTTCAGAATGTCGATCCCGTCCATCCGGCTGTCCTTCAGCCAGATGTCGAGGATCATCAGCGACGGCGGCTCGCGGTTGATCTCGGCCATGCACTCGTCCGAGTTCGCGGCCAGACGCGTCGAAAAGCCCTCGTCCTGCAGAATGTCCGAGATCAGTTCCCGGATGTCGCGTTCGTCGTCAACAATCAGAATATCGCTCATGATCCACCTCCCGCCGCTTCCGGCGCTTTCTCTTTCTGCCCGCGACCGACACGCGCCCGCGGCAGGCGGATCTCGGCCATCGCACCCCGGTGGGCGCCCTCCACAAATGCGTCGGCATCCGTCAGCGTCAGGGTGCCGCCGTGTTCCTCGATGATCTTCTTGACGATCGAAAGGCCAAGACCGGTGCCTTTCTCGCGCGTCGTCACGTAGGGCTCAAAGAGCCGCGCGCGGTCCTCGGGCAGACCGATGCCGTTGTCGGAAATGCGGATCGTCACCAGATCATCGGTTGCCTGCATGGCAACGCGCACCTCCGGCGCGTAGCCTTCTGGCGCGCCTTTTTCGACAAGGGATTCAGTCGCTTCCCCGGCATTCTTGATAAGGTTTGTGATCGCCTGCGAAATCATGGTCGCGTCGAACTCGGCGATCATCGGGCCGTCAACAAGGTCGGCGCGGATCACCGCGCCGTGCAGGCTGCCTTCCTGCAAGGTCACCGCGTCGCGGATCAGCCGGGTCAGATCGTGGTCGCGGCGATCGGGTTCGGGCATCCGCGCGAATTTCGAGAACTCATCAACGATGCGGCGCAGATCGCCGGTCTGGCGCACGATGACATCGGTCATCTGCTCCAGGCTTTCGACATCCGCCGCGGGCACCACGCGGGTAAACTTGCGCTTGATGCGTTCGGCCGAAAGCTGGATCGGCGTCAGCGGATTCTTGATCTCATGCGCGATGCGACGCGCGACATCGCCCCAGGCGGCCATGCGCTGGGCGCTGACCAGATCGGTCACATCGTCAAAGGCCACGACATAGCCCTCAAGCTTGCCGGCCGCATTCAGACGGATCGCCATCCGCACCAGAAGGCTTTCGAGCCGCCCGCCCCGCGTCAGCTTGATCTCCTCCTGCGCGACCTCGCCAAGGCCGCCGCGCAGCTTCTCGAAGAGGGCCGCGAACTCGGGCACCACCGCGTCCAGCATGCGGTCTTGGCTTTTCTCCGCGTCGAGGTGCAGCAGCTTGGCCGCCGAGCGGTTGATGAAGGCCACGCGGCCATCAGGATCGAGCCCCATGACACCCGACGTGACCGAGGACAGGACCGAATCGAACAGCCGCCGCCGCCGTTCGACCATGCGGTGGCTGTCCATCAGCGCCTGCCGCTGGGAATTGAGCTGTCGTGTCATCTGGTTGAAGACCCGGCCCAGCATCGCGATCTCGTCATCGCCCGACTCTTCGATGACCTGCACCTCAAGATCGCCGGAGCCGACGCGCTGCGCCGCCCCCGCCAGCCGCCCGATCGGGCGCGACAGGCGTTCGGCGAACCACAAGCCCATCCAGATCGCGGCCAGGACGAGCAGAAGCGCAAAGCCGAGATAGACAAGGCCGAATTCGAAAAGCACCCGCCCGCGCGAGGCTTCAAGCTGCTGGTAGAGACCGACGGTTTCGCGGGTGTCGTCAAGCAGGCTGAGGATGCCACCATCCACGTTGCGGCTGACATAGAGGTAGCGATCGACATAGGCCGGCAAGGCCACAAGGGCGCGGAATTCGTTATTCTGCCAATCGTCGATCAGGACCGTCTCGCCCGTAGCGGCGCGTGCGATCTCAGCCGCTGAGGGCTGTTCGAAGTTGAACAGATAGCTCCGCTCGCCGCGCGCTTTCAGCTCGCCGACGCCGTCGATCACATAAGCCTCGCGCAGTCCGCGCTGAATCTGGGTCTGGCCCTGGGTCAGGATCTGGCGCAGGTCGGCATCCGAGACAAAGACATTCTGGCGCTTGGCGCCGTCGAGAAACGCGGCCAGCGCCTCGGTATCGGCGGCAAGGTCGCGCCGGTGTTCGCCCTGATAGGCCTCAGCCGCCTGAAGCGAAGTGCCGACGACACTGCGCACGCGGTCCGAGAACCAGCCTTCGAGACCGATGTTCACGGTCAGGCCGGCAAAGACCGCGACCAGAACCGCAGGCACCAGCGCGATGCCCGCGAACACCGCGGTCAGCCGCAGATGCAAGCGTGATCCGGCCGATTTCGCCCGCCGTTCCGCAATCATCCGGGCGAGACGCGAAAAGACCATCGTGCCGAGCGAGAGGAAATAGACGAGGTCGGCCAGAAGAATCAGCCGGAGCGCGTTCGAATTGGCGCCCTGTCCGAGCGGCCCAAGGGCGACGAAGGTTCCCACAGCAAGGATCGGGCCAAGAACGACAAGGCTCAGCGTCAGCACGTTCTGGAAGCGCCGCTGCCGGCGCAGCCGGTTCAGCCGCTCCCATGATGCCGTGCGTGCAACAGTCTGCACCGCTCGCCCCTGACCTGATGCCGCATGACGCGGCGACCGCCTGCCGATGTGGTCCTCTCATCGACTGACGCCGATGGGCCACAAGTTGTGTTGCGGTTTTACATCAACTTGCGGCGGCGTGTCACGCGGATATCGAGGTCGGTGATCTTCTTGCGCAAGGTATTGCGGTTGATGCCGAGCAAGTCGGCACATCTCGCCTGATTGCCGCCCGTCGCGTCCAACGCGATCTCAAGCAGCGGCATCTCCATTTCGCGCAGGATTCGGTCATAGAGACCCGGCGGCGGCAGGCCGTCGGTGTGCAGATCGAAGTAGCGCTTGAGGTGCCGCCCGATCGAGGCGGAAATCCGCTCACCCTCCTCCGATACGCCGATACGCGGCGGATCGTTGGGCATCGCACCAAGCGCGGAGGCGACTTCGGCCTTGCTGATTTCGGGTTCGAGCGCGGTCACCACAAGGCGCCGAAGAGTGTTTTCCAGTTGCCGGACGTTCCCCGGCCAGCGATAGCCGCGCACCAGTGCCATCGCCTCGGCTGCGAGCCTGCGCGCGGGAGCGCCGTCGCGCTCGGCACGGGCGAGGAAATGTTCGGCGAGAAGTGGAATATCCTCGACCCGGTCACGCAGTGCGGGCACGTGGATCGTCACGCCGCCGAGCCGGTAGAACAGGTCCTTGCGGAAGCCGCCCGCCTCCATCTTTCGCCCCAGATCGTCCTGGGTGGTGGCGATGATGCGTGGCGCGTTGCCCGGCAGCGCATCCAGCATCCGCACGATCCGGCCCTGTGTCTCGAGATCGAGATCGCCGACCTCATCGAACACCAGCGTGCCGCCTCGTGCCCGCGCCAGCAGCGCCGCCGGCCCGTCGATGCCGTGCAGGTCGGCGCCCTGAACGGTGACGAACGGCATGGTGCGGCGATCGGAAAAATCATGGATCGCTTTGGCGACAAGCGATTTTCCGGTCCCGGATTCGCCGGTGACGAGAACCGCGAGGTCGGTGTTCATCACCCGCGCCACGAGCCGATAGAGCGCCTGCATCGTCGGCGTCCGCCCGACCAGCGGCAGGTCATCGCCCGCCTCGCGCGTCCGGGCATCGGCGACAGGTGCGGCGCGGCGCTTCTGGCTGAGCGCGCGCGAGGCGCGCTTCATCAGGTCGGGCAGATCGAACGGCTTCGGCAGATAGTCGAAGGCGTCGGCCTCGGCCGCCTGGATCGCGGTCATGATGGTGTTCTGCGCCGAAATGACGATCACCGGCAGGCCGGGACGTTCTTTCGCGATCAGCGGCAGCGCCTCGAGCCCGTTGCCATCGGGCATGATGACATCCGAGATGACGAGGTCGCCCTTGCCCTCTTCGACCCAGCGCATCAGCGTCACCATCGACGAGGTGGCATGGACCTTGCAGCCCGCCCGCGTCAGGGCCTGGGTCAGGACCGTTCGGATCGTGCGGTCGTCGTCGGCGACAAGAACGGTGCCGTCCATCGGTTCACTCCTGTGTCGTCAGCGATTTCGGTGCCACCGGAAGCGACATCCGGAAGGTGGTCCGCCCGGGCACAGACTCGACGTTGATCCAGCCCAGGTGGTCCGCGATGATTTTCGACACCAGCGCGAGGCCAAGCCCGGTGCCATTCTCGCGCCCCGAAACAAAAGGGTCGAAGATGTCGGACACGATCTCGGGCGGGATACCCGGCCCGTCGTCGGTAATCTCGATCTGCAGGGGCAGAGGGGTGCCGCCGCCGTCGGCCCGGCGCAGGCGCAACGTGGCGTCGTAGAAGGTGTGGAGGCGGATCGTCCCGGCCCTGTCGCCCGACGCCTCGGCCGCGTTCCTCAGCAGGTTGAGCACAACCTGCAAAAGCTGATCGCCATCGCCGATGGTCGCCGGCAACGACGGGTCGTAATCCTCGAGGATCGTCATGTGCGAGGCAAACCCCAGTTGCGCCGAGCGTCGGGCGCGATCGAGGATGTCGTGGATATTCACTGCCTTCTGTTCCGGCGGCCGCAGATTGCCGAACTGCTCGACCTGTTCGAGAAGCTTCACGATGCGCCGCGTCTCCAGCACGATGAGGTCGGCAAGCTCCAGATCGTCGGGGCCGAGGTTCATCGACAGAAGCTGCGCCGCGCCAGTGATCCCGGCGAGCGGGTTCTTGATCTCGTGCGCCAGCATCTCGGCCATGCCGATGGCCGAGCGTGCGGAGGTCTTCATCCCCTGACCGCGCCCGAGCCGATCGGCGAATTCGCGCGGCGAGATGAGCAGCAGGATCACGCCCTCGCTCTCGGCCACAGGAGCCGCCTGAAGGTTGCAGATCACCGGCGCGCGGTCGCCGGTGCCGACGTCGACCTCGTTGATGTAGAGCGAGGAATGGCTGGTCCGGACCCGGGCGAAAACCTCTTCCAGCGGCGCGGCGATGGCGAGGCGGTCAAAGACCGGCTGGCCCTGCAACATCTTTTCCGAACTGTTCAGAAACTGCTCGGCGGCGGGGTTGAGGTCGATCAGCCGATCCGCCGCGTCGATCAGGATCGCGGGCACGGGCAAGGACGCCCAGAGAAGCTCGGCCGACGGCAGGCTCATGCGGCGGCCCTTTCCGGCGCTTCGGCAAAGGCGCGGGCGATGAGTCCGAGCACCCGTGCCGGGTCGGTTTCGGTCATCAGCCGGGCACGAAGGCCCGCGGCGACGACCGCCTCGTCGGCATACCAGCCAAGATGCTTGCGCGCGATGCGGACCCCGAGGTCGTTACCATAGAAACTCAGCATCCCTTCGTAATGCTCTGAAATTATGTCAGAACGCGCCTCGTCCACCGGGGCCGGTTCCGGGATACTCCCGGTCAGGCCCGCCGCAACCTCGCGCAACCGCCACGGCGCACCCTGCGCGCCGCGGCCGATCATCACGCCGTCGG
>JBGSNN010000312.1:0-19910 GCA_041739655.1 Albidovulum sp.
TGCCGGTCGCGCAAACCGAACAGCAGGTCCATGATCGCCGCCCCGTTCGCGCCGTCCAGATTGCCCGTCGGCTCATCCGCCAGCAGGATCGCCGGGCGCGACACGGCGGCCCGCGCCAATGCCACCCGCTGCTGCTCGCCCCCCGACAACTGGCTGGGGTAATGATCGGCCCGCGCCGCCAGCCCCACGGCCTTCAGTTCCGCCTCCGCCCGCGCGAACGCATCCCCCACCCCCGCCAGTTCCAGCGGCACCGCGACATTCTCCAGCGCGGTCATCGTCGGAATCAGGTGGAAGGATTGAAAGACGACGCCCATATTCCCCCTGCGGAACCGGGCCAACTGGTCTTCGTCCATCGCGGTCAGGTCCTGCCCAAGCGCCAGCACCTGCCCCCCGGTGGCCCTTTCCAGCCCGCCCATCAGCATCAGGAGCGATGACTTGCCCGACCCCGACGGCCCGACCAGCCCCAGCGTCTCCCCCCGCGCCACGTCCAGCGTGATGCCCTTCAGGATTTCCACCGGCCCGGCATTCCCGGCAAGGGTCAGCCGCGCGTCACGCAGCGAAAGGACGACATCGGTCATGCAATCTGCTCTCCGGAACATGCTTTCCACAGCATATGGGGCGCGCCGCGCCGCGCTCAACCTTCTGGTGGCGGTTGTGATCGCCACCCCTGCGCTGGCCGAGCCCATGACCGTCGTCGCCCTCGGCGACAGCCTGACCGCCGGCTACGGGCTGGAGCCGTTCGAGGGGCTGGTGCCGCAGCTTCAGGCCTGGCTCACGGCGCAGGGGCAGGAGGTGGTGATCCTGAACGCGGGCGTCTCGGGCGACACCACCGCCGGCGCGCGGGCGCGGATCGACTGGGCGCTCACCCCCGGAGCCAAGGCGATGATCGTGACGCTGGGGGGCAATGACCTCCTGCGCGGCCTGCCGCCCGACGAGGCGCGCACCAATCTCGATGCGATCCTGAGCCGGGCGGATGCGGCTGGGCTCCCCGTTCTCCTGATCCCGATGGTGGCACCCGGCAACTACGGGCCGGACTACAAATCGGCCTTTGACGCCATCTACCCCGACCTCGCAACGGCGCATGGCGCGACCTTGGCCCCGCCCTTCCTGCAGCCGATCCTGTCGCAGCCCGACCAGCAGGCGGCGATGAACGAATTGATGCAGCCGGACGGTCTGCACCCGAACGCGAAGGGCGTGGCACTTGTGGTCGAGGCACTCGGGCCGACGGTTCTCGCGCTGCTCGACCGGATCAGGTAGCGCCGCTTCTCACCTCGCGTCACACTTGACCGCGATGGCCTGCGGGGTCGACGATGCTGGGCGGGGATTGACGGAGGCCCGAATGGAGCGGCTGCGACTCATGGTTCGGCAGCGATCGATCATCGGCATCGCGCTGGTGGTCGTGGCCGGTGTGGTGATCGTGTCGCAGGCGGGCGATCCCTGGCTCTGGGCTCTGGCACTTCTCGGGGTTCCGGCGCAGATGCTGAACGAATACAACCTCCACCGCTTCATCTTCCACCTGCCGCCGCCAAAGCGGCAATGGCAGTTCGACCTTCTCTACCGCGCGCATTACGGCCACCACGATTTCCCGACGAATACGGCGCTGTTCTTCGCCCCCGGTTTCGTCGTCTTCCCGGTGCTGGTCCTGAACTTCATGCTGGTCTGGACGGTCATCACCCTCACCGGCACGGATCACGCCTTTGCGGGTGCCGCCGCGATTGTCGCGGTCGGCGGAGGGATCACATTTCTCGCCTATGAGTGGTTTCATTCGACCGCCCATCTTGCGGTGCGCAAGACCGCCGTCGAGCGCCATGTGACCACGCTGCACAACCAGCATCATTTCCGCGATTTCTCCAGATGGTTCCATGTCACGGCAGGGGGCGAGATCATCGACCGCCTCATGGGGACGGCCATCGACCGCGACACCCTGAAATCCCAGCAGCGGATGGAGTTCATCCGGACGCTTGGGATGCGTCCCGACGATCCCCGCCTTGTCGCCGCGCGCCACCGCTTCGCCGCGCGCTACCGGCTGGGCGCGGATGACCTTGCCCGTGCCGCCCGGGCCTGAGCCATTGCCCTTGCCGCGCGGCGCCCTATTCTGCCGCAAAACTCAGGGAGCGACGCGATGACCGACCCGATTGACGCCTTCGCTGCCATTGTCGGCGCGTCGCAAGTGCTGACCGGCACCGACGCCGCCCGCTACGGCATCGATGCGACCGGGCACTATGCGAGCCACCCCCGCGCCGTACTGCGTCCTGCCGATACGGCCGAGGTCGCCGCCATCTTGCGCCACGCCCAGACGACGGGCACCGCCATCGTGCCCGCGGGCGGGCGGACCGGCCTGACTGGCGGCACTCATGCCGAGGGCGGGGTGATCCTGTCGCTTGAACGGCTGAGCCGCATCCGCGACATCCGGCCCGCGACCCGGATCGCAGTGGTCGAGGCGGGGGTGGTGATCTCCACCCTGCACGACCGCGCCGCGGCACTGGACCTCGACTTCCCGCTCTGGTTCGGCGCCCGCGGGTCGGCCACCGTGGGCGGAGTTCTCTCCACCAATGCAGGCGGCTCCAATGTCCTGCGCTACGGCAATGCCCGTGCGCTCTGCCTCGGGGTCGAGGCGGTGCTGGCCGATGGCCGCGTCCTCGATCTGATGAGCGCGCTGCACAAGGACAATTCCGGCTATGATCTGCGCGACCTGCTGATCGGGGCGGAAGGCACGCTCGCCATCATTACCGCGGCGACCCTGAAGCTTGTCCCGGCCGCGACGGCGCGGGCGACAGCGGTTCTCGGGATGCGTTCGCTCGAACCCGCGCTCGGGCTTCTCAACCGGCTTCAGAAAGCATCCGGCGGGCTGGTCGAGGCGTTCGAATACATGCCCGCCAGCTATCAGGAGCGTCTGCGCCTGCGCCGCCCCGACCTCGGCCTTACTCTCGACCGCATCCATCCGGTGACGATCCTCGTGGAGCTTGGTGCCACAGCGCCGCGTGACGCGACGCCCGAAGCGGATGGCAGCCTGCCGCTGCGCAGTCTCCTGACCGGGGCGCTTCAGACGCTGATCGAGGACGGCACCATCGACGATGCCGTGATCGCCACCTCGGAACAGCAGCGCAGGGCGATCTGGGCGCGGCGCGAGGCGGCTGCGGAAATCACCTTCGGCGCGGGGCCGGCCATCGACACCGATATTGCCCTGCCGCTTGACCGGGTGACCGAATTTCTGGCGCGGATCGAGCCGCAGCTCCAGCGCCTCGATCCCGGTGCGCAAAGCATCACCGTCGCCCATCTCGGCGACGGCAATCTGCATTACACCGCGCTGCCGACCCGCGCCGATCCCGTGCTTCACGACGCGGTGGTGGAGGCGGTGGAGGAAATTGTCGCCGATCTCGGCGGCAGCTTTTCGGCGGAACACGGGGTCGGGCTGTCGAAACGTGCGACGATGGCGCGGCGCAAGGACCCGGTGGCGCTTGATGTCATGCGCGCGATCAAGGCCGCGCTCGACCCCGGCAACATCCTCAATCCGGGCAAGGTGCTTCCGCAGCCGACCGCCTGACCGCGCTGAACGGTCCTCAGCGCCAGTCGAAAAAGCCCTTCGGGGCCTGCGCAAGAAGCTCCTGAGCGAGATCGGCGCCCGCCGCGGCCCCGTCGGCTACGGTCATGCGCCGCGTGCCCGCGATTACCTCGGACCCGTCCGGCCTCAGGATTTCGCCGCGCAGCCACAGCCCGTCGCCCTCATGCAGCGCCAGCCCGGCGATGGGCGTCTCGCATGAGCCATCGAGCGCGGCAAGAAAGGCGCGCTCGGCTGCAAGCCGTTCGCCGGTCGAGCGATCGTGGATCACGGCGAGAAGTTCGGCAACGACGCCGTCAGCCACGCGCCGTTCGATCCCGATGGCGCCCTGCGCCACCGCCGGCAGCATCTCCTCCGGCGCGATAGGTGCCGTCGCGACATGGGCCATGCCCAGGCGGTTCAGGCCTGCCATGGCGAGAAATGTCGCCTGCGCCGTGCCATCGGAAAGTTTCTTGAGCCGGGTCTGTACGTTGCCGCGAAACTCGACAAGCTTGAGATCCGGCCGCCGATACGCGAGTTGCGCGCGGCGGCGAAGCGATGAGGTGCCGACGACGGCCCCTTCGGGCAGATCGGCCAGCCGGGCGACTGTCGGGGCGACGAAGGCGTCGCGCACATCCTCGCGCGGCAGATAGCAGTCGAGGATCAGCCCCTCAGGCTGCGCGACCGGCATGTCCTTCATTGAATGCACCGCGATGTCGATGGCCCCCGCAAGCAGCGCCTCTTCGATTTCCTTGGTGAACAGACCCTTGCCACCGATCTCCTTCAGCGGGCGATCGGCGGCGATCAGCGCCCGGTCGTCGCCGGTCGTCTTGATCACGACGATCTCGCAGGCGTCCTCGGCCAGTCCTCGCGCCGCCATCAGTCGGCGGCGCGTCTCGAATGCCTGGGCAAGCGCCAGCGGCGAGCCGCGCGTGCCGATCTTCAGCGGGGTATCGGGTGTGAACCGGTTCATGCGACGGGCATAACCGCGACAGATTGCCCGCGCAATGCCCCTGCGGCGGTGGCGCGCTTGACATCGGGTCGCAGTGCGGGATGAAAGGGGCGCAGGAGGCCCCCGATGACCAAGACCATGCTGCGCGCCCTGGCCGGCGAAACCCAAGCCGTTCCGCCGATCTGGATGATGCGCCAGGCGGGTCGCTACCTGCCGGAATACCGGGCGACACGGGCGAAGGCCGGAGACTTCCTGTCGCTTTGCTACACGCCGGACCTTGCGGCCGAAGTCACCCTGCAGCCGGTCCGGCGCTTTGGTTTCGACGCGGCCATCCTTTTTGCCGACATCCTTCTGGTGCCTCAGGCGCTGGGCGCGGATCTCTGGTTCGAAACGGGCGAAGGCCCGCGCCTGTCGACGATTGCCACGGCGGACGATCTGGCACGGCTAAAGCCGGTCGAGGCGATCCATGAGACGCTGGCGCCGGTCTATGAGACGGTCCGGATCGTCGCAAAGGCCCTGCCGAAGGAGGTGACGTTCATCGGTTTCGCGGGCGCGCCCTGGACAGTTGCAACTTACATGGTGGCAGGGCGCGGAACGCCCGATCAGGGTCCGGCCCATGCCTTGAAGGCCGCTGATCGCGCCACATTTGTCGCGCTGATCGACCGGTTGACCGAGGCGACCATCGAGTACCTCTCGGCGCAGGTCGTCGCGGGGGTAGAGGTCGTGAAGCTCTTTGACAGCTGGGCCGGGTCGCTCAAAGGTCAGGACTTCGACGATTTCGCTCTCATTCCGACGCAGCGCATCATTGCGGCGCTGAAGGCGCGCCATCCCGGCCTGCCGGTCATCGCCTTTCCGCGTGAGGCGGATGCGCGGTACGCGGGATTCGCCAAGGCGACGGGTGCGGATTGTGTCGCGCTCGATTCGGCGGTTTCCGCCGACTGGGCTGCGGCGCAAGTGCAAAGGGATGGCTGTGTGCAGGGCAATCTCGACCCGCAGCTTCTGGTGCGCGGCGGCGACGACCTCGTGCGGGAAACGAAGCGCGTAGTTCGCACCTTTGCCGGCGGCCCACATATCTTCAATCTCGGCCACGGAATCACCCCGGACGCCGACCTCGACAATGTCCAGCGCATGATTGACGCCGTCCGCGGCTGACCCAAAGGGCGAGATGCTGCGGGAAAATCGACAGCCACCCGTCGCTTTCGGCGCTTCACTTCCCGAATCCGACCCGTAGTCTCGGGCAAGACCCGACGACGTGGGAGGATGTCATGGCCGCGACCGATCCGCTCTTGCAGCCCTACAAGCTGCGGCATCTCACGCTGAAAAACCGGATCATGACGACGAGCCATGAGCCGGCCTATCCCGAAGACGGAATGCCCAAGGATCGCTACCGCGCCTATCACGTCGAGCGCGCGAAAGGCGGTGTCGCGCTGGCCATGACCGCAGGCTCCGCAATCGTCAGCCGCGACAGCCCGCCCGCTTTCAACAACGTGCTCGCCTACAAGGACGAGGTGGTGCCCTGGCTGAAAAAGCTTGCCGATGGCTGCCACGACCATGGTTGCGCCGTGATGATCCAGCTCACCCACCTCGGCTGGCGGACGGGGTGGAGCAAGGGCGACTGGCTGCCAGTCGTCGCGCCGTCAGGGCTGCGCGAACCTGCGCACCGGACCTTTCCGAAGGTGATGGAGGACTGGGATATTGCCCGCATCGTCAAGGACTATGCGGATGCGGCGCAGCGGATGAAGGCGGCCGGTCTCGACGGGCTGGAACTTGAGGCCTACGGCCATCTGATGGATGCCTTCTGGTCGCCGCGCCAGAATGCGCTTGAGGAGCCCTGGAACGGCGATCTTTCCGCACGCATGAAGTTCAGCCTCGACGTGCTTGCCGCGATCCGCGAGCGCGTGGGGCCGGACTTTCTGGTGGGCGTGCGCTATTCGGCCGACGACACCGCACCGAACGGCATCGACGAGGCAACAGGGCTTGAGATCGGGCACCGCCTGCGCGACTCAGGCCTGGTCGATTTCCTCAACATCATCCGCGGCCGCATCGACACCGACGCCGCGCTGACCGGGGTGATCCCGCTTCAGGGCATGACATCGGCCCCGCATCTCGATTTCGCCGGGCGCATCCGGGCCGAGGTGGGTCTGCCCACCTTCCACGCCGCGCGCATCCCTGATGTGGCAACGGCGCGCCATGCGGTGGCATCCGGCAAGCTTGACATGGTCGGCATGACGCGGGCGCACATGGCGGACCCGCATATCGTGCAAAAGATCATGGCGGGGCGCGAGGACGACATCCGGCCCTGCGTCGGCGCCACCTACTGCCTCGACCGCATCTACCAGGGGGGCGAGGCGCTCTGCATCCACAATGCGGCCACGGGGCGGGAACTCACCATGCCGCATGTCATCGCACCGGCCGCCGCGCAGAAGCGGGTGGTCATTGTCGGGGCCGGACCGGCCGGGCTGGAAGCCGCGCGGGTGGCGGCAGAACGCGGGCATCAGGTGACGGTGTTCGAGGCTGCGGCGGAGCCCGGCGGGCAGGTGCGGCTGACCGCACGGAACCCGCGTCGGCGCGAGATGATCGGGATCATCGACTGGCGCATGGCGCAGTGCGCGGCCCGCAATGTCGAGTTTCGCTTCAACACCTGGGCCGAGGTCGGGGACGTGACCACCGAAAACCCTGATGTGGTTATTGTCGCCACCGGCGGATTGCCGGATACCGATGCGGTAGAGGCAGGGGGCGATCTCGCGGTCTCGGCCTGGGATCTGATCTCGGGTGATGTGAAGCCGGGCGCCAGCGTTCTGATCTGGGACGATGCGGGCGATCATCCGGCGCTGATGGCGGCCGAGATTGCCGCGAACGCCGGTGCCGAGGTGGAGGTCATCACCCGCGATCGCAGTTTCGCAACTGAGATCATGGGCATGAACCTTGTCCCCTACATCCGCAACCTGCAGCCGAAAGGCGTCCGGTTCACGGTGACATGGCGGGTCGACAAGGTCACGAAAGAGGGCAATCGCCTTCGTGTGACCGTCGGCTCGGACTACCAGGCGGGGACCGAAGAACGCGTCGTCGATCAGGTCGTGGTCAACCATGGCACCCGTCCGCTCGACGATCTCTATTTCGAATTGCGGCCCCTGTCGGGGAACCTTGGCGCGGTCGATCAGGATGCCCTGATTGCCGGGCGCCCGCAGAGCCTGACGGGCGGGCCGGAGGGCGGCTTCCGGCTGTTCCGGATCGGGGATGCGGTCGCGGCGCGGAACACACATGCCGCGATCTACGATGCGCTGCGGCTGATGAAGGACATCTGAGAGACGCGGGTTTTCACTTCCCGCGCGCACGGATATGCTGGCGCGAACCGGCGTGTTGGCCTGCAGGCGGGCCGCCCCGGACAGGGACGAACAGAGGGAGACGACATGAGATATCTCGCGGCGCAAAGCGTGGCGGAAGCGGCCTCGGCCCTGGCGGCGGAGACGGGTCCGACCCGTATCCTCTCCGGTGGCACCGACGTTCTGGTGCAACTCAAGGCCGGGATGGTCGAACCGGATCTGATCGTCGATGTGAAGAAGTTGCCTGGGATGCGGGAGATCAGAGCGGAAGCGGGCGGCTTTCGCGTCGGGGCTGCCGTCTCGGGCGCCGAACTTGGCGAACACGCGGCGTTCTGCGCCGCATGGCCGGGCGTGGCCGAGGGCGTCCAGTTGATCGGATCAACCCAGGTTCAGGGCCGCGCGACGATGGCCGGCAACCTCTGCAACGCATCGCCTGCTGCCGACTCTGTGCCGGGAATGGTCGCCGCAAATGCGGTGGCCCGCATCGCCGGGCCCGACGGAGAGCGGGATCTGCCGGTGGCCGAGATTCCCGCAGGTCCGGGCAGGACCAATCTGAAGAGGGGTGAATTCGTGACCTCGTTCTTCTTCCCGGCGAGGCCCAAGGGGGCGTCCGATGCCTACCTGCGGTTCATTCCGAGGACCGAGATGGACATCGCAGTCGCCTCGGCGGCGGTGAACCTGACCCTCGGCGCCGATGGCACTGTGACCGCAGCACGGGTGGTTCTTGGGGCGGTCGCGCCGACTGTGGTTCTGGTCCTCGATGCAGCCAAGGCAATCATCGGGACCACGCTTGACGATACGGCGCTCGCCGCGCTGGCGGAGGCTTGCGAAGCAGCCTGCAACCCGATCGACGACAAACGCGGCACGGTGGAATTCCGCACGCATACGGCCGGCGTCCTCGCCCGCCGCGCGGCACGCATCGCCTACAACCGCGCAGGAGGCAAGGCATGAAGAAGCTGCATGTATCTACGACGGTCAATGGCGATCCCGCCGAATTCGTCTGTGCACCGGACGAGTCGCTGCTGGATGTGCTAAGGAACCGCCTCGGCCTGACCGGAGCCAAGGAGGGCTGCGGCACCGGTGACTGTGGCGCCTGTTCGGTCACGCTGAACGGGCGGCTCGTCTGCTCCTGTCTGGTGCTCGCCGCCGAGGCGGAGGGGGCGGAGATCGCCACCATCGAAGGGATGGCCGCAGACGGCGAACTCCACCCGTTGCAACGGGCCTTCATCGACCATGCGGCATTGCAATGCGGCATCTGTACGCCGGGCATCCTTGTCGCCGCGAGATCGCTTCTGGAAAGAAACCCCGCGCCTTCGGACGAAGAGGTGCGCTATTGGCTCGCCGGCAACCTGTGTCGCTGTACGGGCTATGACAAGATCATCCGTGCGGTACAGGCCGCAGCGGCAGAAATGCGGGGGGCTTGAGATGTTCGACGAATATCACAAACGTGCGTTCAAGCAGGTCGGCACAAGGCCCAACCGCCCGGACGGCGTGGACAAGGTCACTGGCCGCGCGATGTATGGCGCCGACATGTCGATGCCGGGAATGCTGGTCGGGCGCATCCTGCGCAGCCCCCACGCCCATGCAAGGATCAAATCGATCGACGTGAGCGCGGCCCGCGCGCTGAAGGGGGTCAAGGCGGTCGTGACGGGTGACGACTTCGCCCCGATCAAGAGTGCATTCTATAGCGATGTGCAGGAAAACTGCATGGCCCGCGACAAGGCGCTTTATGACGGCCATCCGGTCGCTGCCGTCGCCGCTATTGACGTGGCCACGGCCAAGGCCGCGCTGAAGCTCATCAAGGTGGCCTATGAGGTTCTGCCACATGTGACCGATGTAGATCTTGCGATGGCCCCCGGTGCGCCGGTGGTGCTTGAGGGGCGGACGCTGGAAAACGTGCCTGCGGGCATGTCGGCGAACGTCACCAGCCATTGCGAGTTCGGCCATGGCGATCCCGAGGCAGGCTTTGCAAAGGCGGACAAGGTGATCGCGCGCAGCTTCAGGACCGCTGCGACCCATCAGGGCTATATCGAACCGCACGCCTGCGTCGCCTCGGTCACCACCGACGGCAAGGCCGATCTCTGGTGCTGCACGCAGGGGCATTTCTACGTCCGGACACTCTGCACCATGATGATGGGCATGGAGGCGAGCCAGTTGCGCGTCACTGCATCGGAAATCGGCGGCGGCTTTGGCGGCAAGACCACGGTCTTCATCGAGCCGGTCGCGCTGATGCTGTCGAAGAAGGCGGGGCGTCCCGTCAAGGTCGTGATGACGCGCGACGAGGTGTTCCGCGCCACCGGGCCGACGGTTTCAACCTCGACCGACATCAAGATCGGCATGACCAAAGACGGGCGCATCACGGCGGCCGAGGCGCATCTGCGCTACTCCGGCGGGGCCTATCCCTGCGGCACCGTCGAGATGGGCGCACAGGCAGCGTTCGCCGCCTACGATCTTGAGCATGTCCGCACCTACGGCTGGAACATCCTGACCAACCGCCCGAAAGAGGCCGCCTATCGCGCGCCGGGCGCGCCACAGGCGATCTACGCGGTGGAAAGCGTCGTCGATGAGCTTTGCCAGGAGCTTGGCCTCGACCCTCTCGACGTGCGGATCAAGAACGCCGCGCGCAAGGGCACGAAATCGGCCTACGGGCCGACCTTCCCCGACATCGGCCTCGTCGCGACGCTGGAGGCGGCGAAGGCGCATCCGCATTATGCCGCCTCGCTCGGTCCAAATCAGGCGCGCGGACTGTCCTGCGGCTTCTGGTTCAACTTCGGTGGCAACACCTGTGTCTCGCTGAACGTGAACACGGACGGCACTGTCGGTATCACTGAGGGCAACCCCGATATCGGCGGTTCCCGCGCCTCGGTCAGCCTCATGGCGGCAGAGGAGCTCGGTATTCCCTACGAGCAGATCCGCACGATCGTCGCCGACACCAATTCGCTCGGCTACAACGATGTCACCGATGGCAGCCGCGTGACCTTCGCGGTCGGGCTTGCCACCATCAAGGCGGCGCGAGATGCGATCAAGAAGATGTGCGCCCGCGCGGCGAAGATCTGGGACATCGACGAAGATGCGGTGGAGTGGAAGGACGGCGCGGTGGTGCCCGCCGGGCCGAATGCGGGAAAATTCCCGCCGATGACGCTCGCCGAGATCGCCGCCGACAGCTTCAACACCGGCGGCCCGATCGCTGGCCACCATGAGGTCAATGTGGACGGCGCCGGGGTCAGCTTTGGCGTGCACCTTGTCGATGTCGAGGTGGACAAGGAAACTGGCGCGACGAAGGTCTTGCGCTACACGATCTTTCAGGATGCCGGAAAGGCCGTGCATCCCGACTATGTCGAAGGCCAGATGCAGGGCGGCGCGGCGCAGGGCATCGGCTGGGCCCTGAACGAGGAATATATCTACGGCAAGGACGGGCGGCTTCAGAATGCGGGCTTCCTCGACTACCGTATCCCGGTCGCCTCGGACCTGCCGCCGATCGAGACGGTGATTCTCGAGATCCCCAATCCGGGCCACCCCTACGGTGTGCGTGGTGTTGGCGAAACGCCCATCGTTCCGCCACTTGCGGCGATTTCGAATGCAGTCTCGCGCGCCATCGGAACCCGGATGAGCGAATTGCCGATGTCGCCGCCGCGGGTTCTGAAAGCCATCGGCACGACGGGCTGAGGCCGCCGTTCATGGTCAAGGTCGCCCTCTGGGGATCGCTCCGTTCGGCCGCCGAGGGCCGGACGGAGGTCGAGGTTGAGGCGAAGAATTTCCGTGAGCTTCTGGCCAAGTTGCAGGACGCCTACCCCGGCCTGGCGCCTCAGATTTCACGCGGCGTGTCGCTGTCGTTGAACGGAGTGATCTACCGCGAGGCCTGGTTCACCGAAATACCACCCGACGCCGAGGTGGTGCTGATGCCCTACATGACGGGCGGCTAGACGGGCGCGCTCTGCCGACCGCGCTCTCGGGCCATGTCGCAAACCCGTGCCAGGATGTCGCGTCTGCGACGACGCAAACGAGAAAAGAGAACATTTCTGCAAAGCGTCGCGGGCAGCAAGAACAGGTTGAAATCCGGGGCTGGTTTCGATTTAGTCGTATCACGGGTAATAAGACTCAAAAAAACTCAACGGGGAGCCCGAGTTTGACCAATGCCACTGCCGGCGGAGACGCCGCATTCGTCGAATTTGAACACGTCCAGAAAAGCTACGATGGTGAGACGCTTGTCGTCAAAGACTTGAACCTCTCCATCGGGAAGGGCGAGTTCCTGACGATGCTTGGCCCCTCGGGGTCGGGCAAGACCACCTGCCTGATGATGCTTGCCGGGTTCGAGACCGCCACGCATGGCGAGATCCGCCTTGCCGGGCGCGAGATCAACAACATCCCGCCGCACAAGCGTGGCATCGGCATGGTGTTTCAGAATTACGCGCTGTTCCCGCATATGACCGTGGCCGAAAACCTCGCCTTCCCGCTTGAAGTGCGCCAGATCGGCAAGTCCTTACGGGACGAGAAGGTCAAGCGCGCGCTTGACATGGTGCAGATGGGGGCCTTTGGCGGTCGCAGGCCGGCGCAGATGTCCGGCGGCCAGCAGCAGCGCGTCGCCCTCGCCCGCGCCCTGGTGTTCGAGCCGGAGCTGGTGTTGATGGACGAACCGCTGGGCGCGCTCGACAAGCAGCTTCGCGAACATATGCAGTTCGAGATCAAGCGCATCGCCGACAGCCTTGGAATCACTGTGGTCTATGTGACGCATGACCAGACCGAAGCGCTGACCATGTCCGACCGTGTTGCCGTCTTCAATGACGGTCGCATCCAGCAACTCGCCCCGCCCGACACGCTTTATGAAGAACCCGAGAACAGCTTCGTTGCGCAGTTCATCGGCGAGAACAACACGCTTCTGGGTGTCGTGAAGGAGATCAGCGGCGGTATCGCCGTCGTGCAGCTTGACGGCGGCGAATTGATCGATTGCAAGCCCGTCAACGTCTCCAAGCCCGGCGAGCGCACGCGCGTGTCGATCCGGCCGGAACGGGTCGAGACGAACAAGGCACGTCTTCAGCCCGGGGTTCATACCCTCAAGGCAGAAGTGCTGGAGTTCATCTATATGGGCGATATCTTCCGCACCCGTCTGCGTGTCGCCAACAATGATGAGTTCGTCGTCAAGACGCGCAACGCACCGGACCAGAAGCGGATGCAGCCCGGCGAACAGATCGAAATCGGTTGGCTGCCGACGGATTGCCGGGCGCTGGACGCCTGAACAGCCGTCGGGGCCGATTGGGTCGGCGCCTCTCCCGTAGCGTCGGCATGGAGTTCAAAACGGGAAAACAATAGGGAGCCTACAATGAAACTGACATCAATCCTTCTTGCCTCCAGCGCGATGGCGCTCGCGGCGGGGGCGGCCTCGGCGATCGACCTGACGGTTGTGTCCTGGGGCGGGTCCTATCAGCAGTCGCAACTCAAGGCATATGCCGAGCCCTACATGGCCGCGCATCCCGATGTGAAGATCATCTGGGACGAAAGCTCGGCCGAAGCCGTGGCGAAGCTGCGCGCGATGAATGAAGCCGGCAACATCACCTGGGATCTTGTCGACGTGACGGTTTCGGACTCGATCCGTCTTTGCGACGAAGGCCTCGCGAAGGAAATCGACTTTGACGCCGACCTCGCCCCGGCACCGGATGGCACCTCGGCGAAGGACGACTTCGGCAACACCTATATCAACGACTGCTTCGTGCCGCAGATCGTCTATTCGACGACCTTCGGCTATCGCACCGACCTCGTCGGCGACACGCCGCCGTCCACGGTCTGCGATATTTTCGACCTGCAGAAGTATCCCGGCAAGCGTTCGCTGCAGAAGCGCCCGATCGACAACGTCGAATGGGCCCTTTACTGCGACGGCGTCCCCAGCGAAGAGATCTACAATGTCCTTGGCACCGACGAAGGCGTGAAGCGCGCGTTCGACAAGCTCGGCACGATCAAGGATCAGGTCGTGTGGTGGAGCGCCGGCGCCGAGACGCCGCAGCTTCTTGCCGACGGTGAAGTCGTCATGGGATCGACCTTCAATGGCCGTCTCTTCTCGGCCATCGTCGAACAGAAACAGCCGATCGCGATGCTTTGGGACCGGCAGTCCTATGACATCGACGGCTGGATCGTTCCGGCCGGCCTCGCGCCTGAGAGGGAGGCCGTCGTGATGGACTTCCTGAAGTTCGCGACGGATACGCAGCGCCTGGCCGATCAGGCCAAGTACATCTCCTACGGCCCTGCCCGTGCCTCGTCGGCGCCGCTGGTCGGCAAGCTTGATGGCACCGATATCGAGATGGCACCGCATATGCCGACCGATCCGGCAAACGCGACCAACGTCCAGCTCTATGACTACACCTGGTGGGCCGACCATCGCGACGATCTGGACGCGAAGTTCCAGGCCTGGCTGGCGCAATAAGCGCCACTGAAGGAAGGGGCCCAACGGCCCCTTCCACCCCATTCCCTTTGTGACTTTGACCGACCGGATACCAACGGGGGAGCGATGAGCGACATCACCCAGACCGGCCCGATGCGGGCTGCGGACGGCACGCTGCTGAAGAAAAGCCTGTCGCGCGCGCTCCGGCGCCAGAAGCTGCGGGCGCTGGCTCTGATCGCCCCGCTTCTGATCTTCGTCCTCGTGACCTTCGTGGCACCCATTGCCGACATGCTCTTCCGCTCGGTCGAGAACCAGATCGTGCAAGAGACGTTGCCACGCACGGTTGTCGCGCTCAAAGACTGGGATTCAGAGTCCGGGGAGGTGCCTGCGGCGCCCGTGTTCGAAGCGCTGACGATCGATTTCCAGATCGCCACAGAACAGAAGATCCACACCAAGCTCGGCTCGCGCCTGAACTACGAGGCGCCGGGTATCTCCTCGGTCTTCCGTGCCTCGGGGCGCGGGACCGACAAGCTTGGCAAGAATGCCGAGACGGCCTTTGCCGACGTCGATGAGCGCTGGAAGGATCCTGCTGTCTGGGCGCAGATTTTCGGTACCGCCGACTGGCAGGCGTCTGAGGCTGAGTGGATCGCGGCCGGGGATGCAGCGGTCGCCAAGCCGAAGTTCGCGGTCAATCCCGACGTGGCGGCGGTTCTGCCGCAGGCCGCGGCGGCCTATCAGGCCTTTGCCGCCGATGTCCGCAAGACGGGCCGCAAGGCGGTGTCCGAGACGAAGCTCTGGCCGGTCGTCTTTTCCGCCCTGCAACAGGATCTCGCCGCCGGGGCGCCGGGCGCCGAGACGCTGCCAGCGCCCGGCGCGGAGCTTGTCGTCGCAGCAAAAGCTGCCAACCTGCCGCCGCTCGATGCCAAAGCGGCTTTCCTCGACATTGACCGGGGCTGGGGCAACATCGATCTCTGGCAGACGATCAAGGCCTATAGCCCACCCTACACGGCCGGCTATTTCCTGAACGCGGTGGACCTTGAAAAAACCCCCGCAGGCATCGAGGTGCGGCCGGATACCGAACGGATCTACCTCAAGCTGTTCTGGCGCACACTCTGGATGTCGCTGACCATCACATTCAGTTGCCTGCTGCTCGGCTATCCGGTGGCCTGGCTTCTCGCCAACCTCCGCGCCTCGACCTCAAATGTGCTGATGATCCTTGTCCTGCTACCGTTCTGGACCTCGCTTCTGGTCCGGACCTCGGCCTGGAAGGTGCTGCTGCAACAGCAGGGCGTCATCAACGACATTCTCGTCTGGCTGGGCCTTGTCGATACGACCAACCGGCTTGTGATGATCAACAACCAGTTCGGCACGATCATCGCAATGACGCATATCCTGCTGCCATTCATGATCCTGCCGCTCTATTCGGTGATGAAGACGGTGCCGATCACCTATGTCCGTGCGGCGCGGTCGCTGGGTGCGACGCCGTGGACAGCGTTCTGGCGGGTCTATTTCCCGCAGTCGGTCCCGGGCATCGGGGCCGGGTCGATCCTGTGCTTCATCCTGGCGATCGGCTACTATATCACCCCCGAGCTCGTCGGCGGGACCGAGGGTGTGTTCATTTCGCGCTACATCGCCTACCACATCTCGTCGTCGCTGAACTGGGGCCTCGCGGCCGCGCTTGGCGCGATCCTTCTCGGGGCGGTGCTGCTGCTCTACTACGTCTACGACAAGATCGTCGGCATCGATAACGTGAAGCTGGGGTAAGGATCATGGCCACACTTGCACCGATCACCCGCAAACCCAGCTTCACGGGTTTCGTTCTGCCTCTGACCTCTCTCGCCGGAGCGCTTCTGGGCTACCTCGTCGGCACGGCGAAGGGGAGCCCTGCCCTCGGGGTCGTCCTCGGCGCGCTCTTTGCCGGCAGTGTCGCGATTGTCCTCGTGCGGCTGATCAAGACCCGCAGCACCGGGCGGATCATCGGCGCGCTGGCGACCGGCATCGTCGGCGCTGTCATCGCCGGTCTCGCGGGCTTTGTCTTTGGCGCGATTGCGGGGCTTGTCCTCGGATGGATCGCCTACTGGCTCGCCAGCGGCGACTACCGCAGCGCCGTGCCGATCTATGCCACCTCGGGCGAGGTTCTGTGGAACAACACCTTCCGCTTCCTGTGCGGCGTGATCTTCTTCTTCCTGATCGCACCGGTCGTGGTGGTGATCCCGCTCAGCTTCAACGCCGAGGATTTCTTCACCTTCACGCCGAAGATGCTGGCGCTCGACCCGGACGGCTATTCGCTGAAGCATTACCAGGACTTCCTGACCAACCCGGACTGGACCGGAGCCTTCTACAACTCGCTCCGGATCGCGCCGGTGGCGACGGTCCTGTCGGTGACATTCGGCACGCTCGCCGCCATCGGCCTCAGCCAAAGTCATGTGCCGTTCCGCCGTGCCATCATGGCTGTGCTGATCTCGCCGATGATCGTCCCGCTCATCATCTCGGCGGCGGGGATGTATTTCTTCTATTCGCGCATCGGGCTACAGGGCACCTATTGGGGCGTCGTGCTGGCGCACGCGGCCCTCGGCATTCCCTTCGTGATCATCACGGTGACCGCGACCCTTGTCGGGTTCGATCGTTCGCTGACGCGGGCGGCGGCGAACATGGGGGCGGGCCCGGTCCGCACCTTCTTCAAGGTACAGATGCCCCTGATCCTGCCGGGGGTGATCTCGGGGGCGCTGTTCGCCTTCATCACCTCATTCGACGAAGTCGTTGTCGTCCTCTTCGTCGGCTCTGCCGCCCAGAAGACGCTTCCCTGGCAGATGTTCATCGGCCTGCGCGAGCAGATCAGCCCGACCATCCTCGCCGTCGCGACCGTCCTGGTGACCTTCTCGGTCATTCTTCTGGTGACGCTCGAGGGGCTGCGCCGCCGGTCCGAGCGGCTCAGGGGCATGTCGCCGACCTGAGACGATCAGGCCAGCAGCGTCAGCCAGACCGATACGGTAATGATCGACAGAGCGGTCGCGTAAAGCACCGCCGAGGCGGCGACGCGCTTGCCAACACCGTACATGTTCGCAAAGACATAGGCGTTGACCCCCGGAGCCATCGCCGCGGTCAGCACGGCCGAGCGGAAGGGGCCAATCTCCAGCGCCACGCCCTTTCCGATGAACCAGGTGACGGTCGGGTGCAGCACAAGAGCCACGGCGCAGACGTAAAGGACCGTCAGCGTGTCGCCCTCGGGTCGGTAGCGGACGAGCACTCCGCCCAGCCCGAAGAGCGCCGCCGGAAGTGCTGCGCGCGACATCAGGTCAAGCGCCTGCGCCACGACATCCGGTGTTTCGGTACCCGAGAGGTTGACGGCGAACCCAAGCGCGATGCCGATGACGAGTGCGTTTCGGAACATGGCGTTGAAGATGTTCTTCGCGGTCGCGATGACACCGCCGCCGGCATGCCGTGCAATCTCCATCGCGGTGATTCCGAGTGCGTAGCAATAGGGTGAATGCACGGAGATAAGCGCATAGTTGGGCGCAAGCGCACCGGCGCCATAGGCGCGCTCGGTGATCGGCAGTCCGAGCAGGAGCGAGTTGGAAAAGAGGCAGCAGAAGCCGATGGCGACGCAGTCCGGCCAGGCGCGGCCGAACAGATAACGCGCGCCAAGAAGACCCGCGAAGAACCCCGCCGTCGCACCGGTATAGAACGAGATGAGAAGCGGCCACTGAAACGTCTGGCCAAGGTCCAATGTCGAGATCGCGCGGAAGAGCAGGCAGGGGATGGCGAACTGCTGGGTGAATCGCATCAGCCCGTCCACGCCCTGATCGCTGAAGAGAGCGAGGCGCACTGCGGCATAGCCGAAGGCGATGACCAGAAAGACCGGCAGGGTGACTTCGAACAGCGTCTGAAGCGGGAGGCCGACCACGTCAGGCCGGGAATTCCAGCACCATCCCGTCATAGGCGGCGCTGACATGGTCGGGGGTCTCGGCTTCGACCACGGCATGGTCGAGGTCGATATGCATATTGGTCAGAACCGCCCGCTTGGGCGCAGCGCGCTCGATCCACTCGAGAGTGAGCGCCAGATGTGCATGGGTCGGATGCGGCCTTCGGCGGAGCGCATCGACGATCAGACAGTCAAGCCCTTCGAGCGCGGGCCAGGACTCCTCGGGGATCGTCAGCACGTCGGGCAGATAGGCAAGACCGCCGATGCGAAAGCCCAGGGCGTCGATGTCGCCGTGACGGACCTGAAAGGGCTGAAGCTCGATCATGCCGCCCGCGCCGGAAATCCTGAACGGCCCGCGGATCGTGTGCAGGTCGCAGATCGGCGGATAGGATGAGCCTTCGGGCTGCACGAAGGCATAGGAAAAGCGGGAGATCAGCGCATCCTGCGTCGCGCCGTCGGCCCAGACCGGAACCCGCGTATGGGTGTTGAAGACGATCTGACGGATATCGTCGAGGCCGTTGACATGGTCAGCATGGGCATGGGTGTAGGCGACCGCATCGATCGTGGCGACCCTGGCGCGCAAGAGCTGTTCGCGCATGTCGGGCGAGGTGTCGATCAGGACGCGGGTCACGCCATGCGGGCTTTCCCGTTCGATCAGCAACGAACATCGGCTGCGGCGGTTCTTGGGGTTGGCTGGATCGCAGTCGCCCCAGACCTCACCGATACGCGGCACCCCACCGGAAGAGCCACAGCCAAGGATGGTGAAGCGCATAACCACCATGTCACGCCGCCTCTGCCCGCTTGGCCGCCCGGGTGAAGAGGCGTTCGAAATTCGCCTCGGTCTGGCGCGCGAAATCAGCGTAGCTGACGCCGAAGACCTCTGCCCCGATCTTCGCAGTATGCACGACATAAGAGGGTTCGTTGCGCTTGCCCCGGTAGGGCGGAGGCGCGAGATAGGGGGCATCGGTTTCCATCAGAATCCGGTCGGCGGGCGCTGCGGCGAAGATGGCGCGCAACTCCCGGCTTTTCGGGAAGGCGGCAATGCCCGACATCGAGAGGTAAAAGCCGAGGTCGAGCGCGACGCGCGCAAGCTCGGGCCCCGACGAAAAGCAGTGCAGGACACAGGTGTAGGCGCCGTGTCGGTATTCCTCGGAAAGGATGCGCGCCATATCCTCATCCGCTGCGCGGGCATGGATGATCAGCGGCAGCCCAGTCGCCCGTGCCGCCTCGATATGGACCCGCAGTGAGGTCTTCTGCGCCTCGGCCGTTTCGGCGGTGTAGTGGTAGTCGAGGCCGGTCTCCCCGATGCCGACGAACTTCGGATGTTTCGCAAAACCGATGAGTTCGTCGACCGTGGTCGCGCGATCCTGTCCGGCGCGCATCGGATGGATACCCGCAGCGTAAAACAGACCCTCATGCGCTTCTGCCATTGCCCGGACCGCCGGCTCGGTGTCGAGCCGTGTGCAGATTGTCACCATGCGGTGCACGCCAACGGCTTTCGCCCGCGCCAGAAGACCCGCGAGATCCCCGACAAAATCCGGAAAATCCAGATGGCAATGGCTGTCGGTCAGGAGAGGAATCTCTGTCATGGACTGCCTTTAGCGCGTTTCCATCGCGATGGAAATCGCCTTGCAACACGCCCTCACGCCGCCACCGCAACACGCGCCGTTTCGTCGATTTTCAGCACCATGTCGAGGACCAGTGCCGCCGGGTCAAGGTTCACGGCCTTCGCATGGCGCGCCCGCGCGCCGAGGCTCTGGTGCGTATCCGCCCAGACGCGGGCGGCGGCGGCGGAGGGCGCGAGG
>JBGSNN010000272.1:0-7227 GCA_041739655.1 Albidovulum sp.
GAAGACGATCCAGATCAAGTGCCGGATCGACACCGAGATCGAGGTCGAATACGTCGAACACGGCGGCGTGCTGCACTATGTGCTGAGGAACCTCGCCAAGGCCTGATCGGTTCCCACGGCATCGAGGGCGGCGGCGAGGGCCGCGGGCGCCCGCATCATTTGCGCGCCGGTCCCAAGCAGGAGAACGTCGATCCGGCCGGCCAGCGCGAGAAGCGGGGCAATATCCTCGGGGCCGCCCCAGGATCGCGCCGCCTCGGCCGTGACCAGCACCGGACCATGCAGGACCTCACCGCCGATGCGGAAGAAGCCCGGCCCGTAGCCATCGACCGGCCGCGCACTGCCGAAGACGATTTCGCTGACCTGGATCATTTGCCCGAGGCGGCAAACTGCGTCCCCGCCGCGCTGTCGTCCTTCTTGCCCCAGTCGCGACGCACACCGAGCATGAGAACCACGTTCTTGGCGACATAGACCGAGGAGTAGGTGCCGACGATGATGCCCCAGGTCATCGCGAAGACGAAGCCGCGGATCACGTCGCCGCCGAAGACCAGAAGTGCGATCAGCGCGACCAGCGTCGTGCCCGAGGTCATCACCGTCCGGCTCAGCGTCTCGTTGACCGACAGGTTGCACAGATCGCGCAGCGGCACCGTCTTGTACTTGATGAGGTTCTCGCGCAGGCGGTCGAAGACGACCACGGTGTCGTTGATCGAATAGCCGAGAATCGTCAAGAGCGCGGCGATGATCGTCAGGTCGAACTTGATCTGAAAGACCGCGAAGATGCCGATGGTCAGCGCAATGTCGTGGATCAGCGACACCACCGCGCCGATGGCAAACTGCCATTCGAACCTGAGCCAGATGTAGACGACGATGGCGAGGGTGGCGGCAAGGACCGACAGGACGGCGGTGGTGATCAGCTCGCCCGACACCTTCGGGCCGACGGATTCGACCGACGGGAAGGTGATCGCGGGATCGATCGCTTTCAGCGCGGCCTCGACGGCGGTGATCGTCTCGGGGGTGATCGACTCCGCGCCCTCCTGCGCCTGGATGCGCACCATGGCGACATGCTGATCATCGCGGAAGGTCGGATCGAAGACTTCGGTGATCGACACATCGCCGAGGTTCATCGGTGCAATCGCCTGCCGGTAGGCGCCGACATCGACGACTTGCGTCGATTCCGTCCGTATCGTCGTGCCGCCCTTGAAGTCGATGCCGAAGTTCAGCCCGAGGATGAAGGTTGCAATGGTCGCCACGACGACCAGGACGAGAGAGCCGCCGAAGGTCAGCTTCTGCCAGCGGAAGAAGTCGATGGTGGTGTGGTCGGGGACGAGTTTCAGAAGGAAGGCCATGATCCCGCCCCTTACAAGGTGATCGTCTTTGGCCGTCTGCGCGCGAACCACAGGACGACGAAAAGACGGGTGACAAAGATCGCGGTGAAGACCGAGGTGACCAGGCCGACGACCAGGGTGACGGCGAAGCCCTTGACCGGGCCGGAGCCGAGGAAGAAGAGGATTGCCGCGGTGATGAAGGTGGTGATGTTGGCGTCGATGATCGCGGACATCGCCCGCTCATAGCCAAGCTCGATGGCGCGTGCGGGGCCGCGCGCGGTCCGCAACTCTTCGCGGATCCGCTCGAAGACCAGCACGTTGGCATCGACCGCCATGCCGATCGTCAGCACGATCCCGGCGATACCGGGCAGGGTCAGCGTGGCGCCGATCGACGACAGCACGCCGAAGATCATCGCCATGTTGAGGACGAGCGCCGTCGCGGCGAAGATGCCGAAGAGCCCGTAGGTCGCGACCATCAGGGCGACGACGGCGACAAAGCCGACGGTGGCGGCGATCCGGCCGGCGTCGATGCTGTCCTGGCCGAGTTCCGGACCGACGGTGCGTTCCTCGAGGAAGGTCATCTTGGCGGGCAGCGCCCCGGCCCTCAGCAGGACCGCGAGGTTGGTCGAGGTCTCAACGGTGAAATCGCCGGTGATAATGCCCGATCCGCCCGGAATGTGCTGGTTGATGCGGGGCGCCGAGATCACTTCGCTGTCGAGAACGATGGCGAACAACTGGCCGACATTCGCGGCGGTATAGTCGCCGAAGGCGCGCGCGCCGGTCGGATCGAAGCGGAAGCCCACGGCGGGACGGCCGTTCTGGTCGAAATCGGGCCGCGCATCGACAAGATCCTCGCCGCTGACAACCGGCGTCGCATCGAGCTTGTAGAACACCCCCTTCTCATCGAGCGAGGGATAGATCACCTGGCCCGGCTGGGCGATCTCGTTGGCGTCCTGGGTGCGGCCGAGGACCGGGTGGAAGGTCAGTTGCGCCGTGGTCCCGATCAGATCCTTCAGTTCGGTGGCCGAGCCGATGCCCGGCACCTGGATCAGGATGCGGTCGTCCCCCTCGCGCTGGATCGTCGGTTCGCGGGTGCCGACCTCATCCACCCGGCGGCGGATGATTTCCAGCGATTGCTGCATCGTGCGGTCATCAGTCGCGGCGCGTTCGCCCTCGCTCAGCGTGACGATGAGATCACTGCCCGCGGCGGTCACATCAAGGCTCGACTGGCCGACGCCGGTCAGAGTCACGACCGGGCTCGCCAGCCCCTTCGCCACCTCGACGGCGCGCGCCATGCCTTCGGGTTTCTCGATCCGCACCTTCAGCATCGCGGGATCCGACGGCACCCGACGGATGCCGCCGACATCGGTCCGCACCTCGGTCAGCGCCTTGCGCAGTTCGGGCCAGAGGCTGTCCATGCGCGACTTGTAGACATCGGCGACCTGGACTTCGGCCAGAAGATGCGCGCCACCGCGCAGATCGAGGCCGAGGTTGACGATCCCCGAGGGCAGGAACGACGGCCAGAGCGCCATGTCGGATTTCTGCTGATCGGTTGCAAAGCCGGCCTTTTCCGAGGCGGTCAGGGCATCGTTATGGGTCTCGACCCGGTTGTAGAAAAGGTTCGGCGCGGCCGTCACCACCCCGAGTGCGCAGAGCGCCAGGATGAGGATCTGCTTCCACAGGGACATTTGCAGCATGGCGGGGGGCTTTGCTCTGTTGGGCGATCTTCGACCGTGTCGTCACTTCGACGCGGCGGGCTCGGTCTTAGACAGCACCTGCACGATGGTCGAGCGGACGATGCGCACCTTCACGCCCTCGGCGATATCGACCTCGATCTCGTTCTCGCCGTCCTTGACGCGGTTCACCTTGCCGATGATGCCGCCCTGGGTGACGACCTGATCGCCGCGCCTGAGCGCCTCGACCATGGCCTTGTGCTCCTTCAGCTTCTTCTGCTGCGGGCGGATCATCAGGAAATACATGATCACGAAGATCAGGATCAGCGGCAGGAACTGAAAGATCGGGCTGGCGGCGGCGCCGCCGGCGGCCTGCGCGTAAGCGGGGGTGATGAACATCGGATCGTCCTTCTGGTCGGGGCGTTTCCTGCCCGGCTCTCGTTTGTCGCGCGGAACCTATAGACGGCGGGGTGGCTTTGCAAGGCGGGGCGGTTGACGCAATGCCGCCACCGGGGCCGCTGCCGCACCGCCGCCGCACCGGGGGTCAGATTTCACGGTTCCCCTTCCGGCGCCGTTCGGGCATAACTCGCGCCCGAACGACCCTGCCGAACGACCCTGCCGAACGACCCTGAAGGTGACCCCATGCACGACATCCGCGCCATCCGCGACAACCCCGAAGCTTTCGACGCCGCGCTGACGCGGCGATCCGGAGTGGCGCCGATGGCGGCAGCGATCCTCGCCATTGATGAGGCGCGGCGGGCAAAGATCCTTGCCGCAGAAACCGCACAGGCGGCGCAGAATGCGGCCTCGAAGGCGGTCGGTGCGGCCAAGGCGAAGGGCGACGAAGCCGCCTTCGAACGGCTCCGCGCGCTGGTGGCAGAGACGAAGGCGGAGGTGGCGCGGCTGAATGAAGAGGCCGCCGCCGAGGATGCGCGCCTGCGCGACCTGCTCCTGACCATCCCGAACCTGCCGCTCGATGAGGTGCCGGTCGGCAAGGACGAACATGACAACGTCGAGCTTCGCCGCTGGGGCACGCCGCGCAGCTTCGAGTTCAAGCCGGTCGAACATTTCGACATCGCCGGCGTGAAACCGGGAATGGATTTCGAGACCGCCGCCAAGCTGTCCGGCAGCCGCTTTGTCCTTCTGCGCGGCGCCGTCGCGCGCCTCCACCGCGCCCTGGCGCAGTTCATGCTCGACCTGCACACGACCGAACACGGGCTGACCGAGACGATCACCCCGGTCCTGGTCAAGGACGAGGCGATGTATGGCACCAACCAACTGCCGAAATTCGCCGAGGACAGCTACCAGACAACCAATGGCTGGTGGCTGATCCCGACCTCGGAGGTCACGCTGACCAACACCGTCGCGGGCGACATCCTCGATGAAAGCCAACTGCCGATCCGCATGACTGCGCATACCCAATGCTTCCGGTCCGAGGCCGGGTCGGCGGGCAAGGACACCGCCGGGATGCTGCGCCAGCACCAGTTCGAAAAGGTCGAGATGGTGTCGATCACCACGCCCGAAACCTCGCTTGCCGAACACGAGCGCATGACCAGATGCGCCGAAACCGTGCTGGAGCGCCTTGGCCTGCCCTATCGGACGATTGTGCTCTGCACCGGCGACATGGGCTTTGGCGCGCAGAAGACCCACGATCTTGAGGTCTGGCTGCCCGGCCAGAACACCTACCGCGAGATCAGCTCGGTCTCGGTCTGCGGCGATTTCCAGGCCCGGCGGATGAATGCCCGCTACCGTCCGGCGGGCGGCAAGCCCGAGTTTGTCCATACCCTGAACGGCTCCGGCCTCGCCGTCGGACGCTGCCTGATCGCGGTCTTGGAGAACGGCCAGCAGGCGGATGGTTCGGTCGATCTGCCCGCATCCCTGCACCCGTGGCTTGGCGGCAAGACGCGGCTGACGGCAGAGGGCCTTCTGGTCTGACCGGCCGGGCGCAAACGACGCGGCGCCCTGTCAGGCCACGCCGCCCTGGCGATCAGGATTTCTTGACCTGAACGCCCCTGTGCTTGCGCAGCCGCGACGGCGTGTGGAACTTCTTGTCCTTGAACGGATTTTTGTCGCCCTGATCGCGGAAGGTCAGCCGAACCGGCGTTCCAGGCATGTCAAAGTCGGACCGCAAGCCATTGACAAGATAGCGAGAATAGCTTTCCGGAAGCTTGTCGGCATTGTTGCACATCACGACGAAGGCCGGCGGCCGTGTCTTGATCTGGGTCATGTAGCGCAGCTTGATCCGGCGTCCGGCCGGTGCCGGCGGCGGATGTGCCTCGGTCATCGTGCCAAGCCACTGGTTCAGCCGTGCCGTCGTCACGCGACGGTTCCACACGTCATAGGCCTTCAGGATCGCCGCGTGCAGCCGGTCAAGCCCCTTGCCGGTCTTGGCCGAGACCGTCACCAGCGGGGCACCCTTGAGTTGCGGCAAGAGCCGCTCGAAGGCCTCGCGCAACTCCTTCAGCTTTTCGGTCTTCTCGTCCTCGAGATCCCACTTGTTCGCGGCAAGGACAACGGCGCGGCCCTCGGTCTCGGCGAAGTCGGCGATGCGCAGGTCCTGCTGCTCGAACGGGATGCCGACATCGAGAAGCACCACGACCACCTCGGCGAAACGCACCGCGCGCAACCCGTCCGAGACGGACATTTTCTCAAGCTTGTCAGATATTTTCGCGCGTTTCCTCATCCCCGCGGTATCGAAAATCCGGATCGGCGTGCCGAGGTAATCGGCCCGGACCGAGATCGCGTCGCGGGTGATCCCGGCCTCGGGACCGGTCAGGAGCCGCTCCTCGCCGATGATCTTGTTGATGAGGGTCGATTTCCCGGCGTTCGGACGGCCGATGACGGCGATCTGCAAGGGCTTCTCGCGCGTCGGTATGCGCGGCCCCGCTTCGGCATCGTCATCGCTGACATCGACATCGACCTCGGGCGCGTCAAGCGCGGCCTTGGCCTCAAGCACGGCGGCATGGGGACGGATGACATGGTAAAGCTCGTCAAGGCCCTCGCCATGCTCGGCCGAGATCCGCACAGGTTCGCCGAGACCGAGCGAATAGGCCTCGAGAAACCCCGACTCGCCGGCATTGCCCTCGGCCTTGTTGGCGGCGACGATCACATGGGCGTTCTTCTTGCGCAGGATCTCGGCAAAGACCCGATCCTGCGGCGTGATGCCGGCGCGGGCGTCGATGACGAAGAGGCAGATATCAGCCATCCCGACCGCGCGTTCGGTCAGCCGCCGCATCCGGCCCTGAAGGCTGTCGTCGCTGACATCCTCAAGCCCGGCGCTGTCGATCGCGATGAAGCGCAGATCGCCGAGCCGCGCCTCGCCTTCGCGAAGGTCACGGGTCACACCCGGCTGATCATCGACCAGCGCCAGCTTGCGGCCGACGAGCCGGTTGAAAAGCGTGGATTTGCCGACGTTTGGACGCCCGACGATGGCGAGGGTAAAGCTCATGACCTGATCCTTGAAGGACGAAGCTGCCCCCTTACACCGTCCTGCGCCTAGCGGAAAGCCAGAAGCTGCCCGTTCGACGAGACGACATAAAGGACCCCGCCCGCCACCACCGGGCCAGAGGCCGCACCGCCCGCCACGGCAGCCGAGGCAAGCAGCCGACCCGAGGCCGGATCGAAGCTTTGCACACCGCCGCCCGAACTCGTGACCACGAGGCGCCCGCCGGCAAGGATCGGGCCACGATAGGTATAGATCGTCTTGCGTTTCCCAAGCCGGTCCTTGACGTAGTAGGGCAGATCGACACGCCAGATCACGGCGCCGTTTGCGGCGTCAAGGCGCACCAGTTGATCCTCGTCGTTGACCACAAAGACCGATCCGCCCACAACGAGCGGCGCGCTGACCGCACCCTCGCCCGCCGACCAGACCTGCTTGCCGGTATCGGCATTGATCGCGACCATGCGGCCCGAGGAGGTCGCGGCATAGACCGTCCCGCCCGAGATCACCGGATCGCCGGTCACGTCCCGGATCGAGGCATAGGCGCGTCCCTGCCGCTCGCCCGCGACAAACGCGGCCCACAGGTTTTGCGCATTGGACTTATCCACGGCGACAAGAAGGCCGGTCGCGAAGGGGAAGATGACCTGACGGCCATCGACCGCCGGAGAGGTGCCGCCGGTGACACCCGAGTCGGGCGTGCCGGGCAGCGTCCATTCGACCTTGCCATCGCGCGCCCGGACCGACCAGGCCGAGCCGTCGCGCGCCGTCGCAAAGACATGCCCGTCCGAGACCG
>JBGSNN010000326.1:0-2433 GCA_041739655.1 Albidovulum sp.
CTGAGGGCAAGGCGCGAGAAGCAAGCGATGCAGCGCATCGTGAGCGACGAGCAACGTGGCCCTCAGCCCAATTCGGCCCGCCCCGAAGGGGTCGCGCTCTGAAGCCCGCTGGCTTCGTCACGCCGCTTGCAGGGGCACCAAGCCCCTGCTGCGCGCCATTCCTGTCCAGCGGACTTCAGCGCGCGATCAGGGTGGGTCAGAATGGCCGGAAACCGCTCTAAACCCGTCCACCAAAGCACGCCCGCCCGGCATAGTTCGCGCTGTCGCCCAATTCTTCCTCAATCCGGATCAACTGGTTGTACTTCGCGAGCCGATCCGACCGCGCGAGCGATCCGGTCTTGATCTGCCCGCAATTGGTGGCAACCGCGAGATCGGCTATGGTTGCATCCTCGGTCTCGCCCGAACGGTGGCTCATCACGCAGGTGTAACGCGCGCGGTGCGCCATATCGACCGCGGCGAGTGTTTCGGTGAGCGTGCCAATCTGGTTGACCTTGACCAACAGCGAATTGGCAAGGCCGCGCGCGATCCCGTCCTTGAGGCGAACGGGGTTGGTGACGAACAGATCGTCACCGACCAGTTGCACCGTGTCACCAATCTTCGCGGTCAGGGCCGCCCAGCCCTCGAAATCGTCCTCGCTCATACCATCTTCGATTGAGCGGATCGGGTAATCGGCGGCAAGCTTGGCAAGGTAATCGGCCATTTCATCCGGCAACAGGCTGAGCCCCTCGCCAGAAATCTCATATCTGCCGTCCCGGAAGAATTCGGTCGCTGCACAATCGAGCGCCAGCACAATGTCCTCGCCCGGCTTGAACCCGGCCTTCGCAACCGATTCCATGATGAAGTCGAGCGCCGCGCGGGTGCTGGCAAGATCGGGGGCGAACCCGCCTTCGTCGCCGACGCTGGTGGCAAGGCCCTTTTGTGCGAGGCCTTTTTTCAAGGTGTGGAACACTTCCGCGCCCCAACGGACCGCCTCGGTAAGCGATTCCGCGCCGACCGGCATGATCATGAATTCCTGGATGTCGATCGGGTTGTCGGCGTGTTCGCCGCCGTTGATGATGTTCATCATCGGCACCGGCAGCATATGCGCCGATACCCCGCCGAGGTAGGAATAAAGCGGCAGGCCGCGCGCATTGGCCGCCGCCTTGGCAACCGCAAGGCTGGTGCCGAGGATCGCATTCGCGCCGAGCCGCGCCTTGTTCACCGTGCCGTCGAGTGCGATCAGCGACAGATCGATATCGCGCTGATCCTCAGCATCGAAATTCTCGACCAGCAGCTCGCGGATTTCGGTGTTGACCGCTTCGACCGCCTTGAGCACGCCTTTGCCAAGGTAGCGCGCGGCATCGCCATCGCGCAGTTCGACCGCCTCATGCGCGCCGGTCGACGCGCCGGAAGGCACGGCCGCGCGGCCAAAGCTGCCATCTTCCAGCAGCACATCGACCTCGACAGTGGGGTTTCCGCGGCTGTCGAGAATCTCGCGCCCGTGCAGGTCGATGATAGCGGTCATGTTTGGCTCCGGCAGGAATGTGTTGTAGGATGATAAGACACTTTGAACGGCGTGATTCTGGTCGCGCCGGATGCTCTCGTCCCTATGCGCGGGAAGTCTCCTGCGCAAGCACGCGGCGCGGGCATCAACCCGATAGCAGGAAAGACGAGGACGATCGCCATGGCAGACACCACCCCCTCCAAGACTCCGGCCAAGAAGACCCCGGCCAAATCGGCCAAGGGCGCAACCGCCAAGGCCAGCGGCCCGGCCAAGGCCGCATCGCGCAAGACCGCCGCCACCGCCAAGAGCGCCGATCCCGCCCCCGCCCCCGTGGTCGAGGCCAAGAGCCGCTTCAACGCCGCGCTCGAGGAAGCCAAGGCCGGTGCCGCCGCGCTGCGGACCGAGGCCGAAAACCGCCTCACCACCGTCAGCGGCCAGGCCAAGGACAAGAGCACCGATCTGGTCGCCGATGCTAAGGCTTACGGCGAACAGGCGCTGGGCAAGGCCGGCGAACTCGCGGTCGAGGGCAAGAAGACCGCCAGCGACGCGATCGCCAGCCTCGGCAAGGTGGTCGGCGACAGCGCCACGCAGATCGACGAGAAGCTCGGCGAGCAATATGGCGACTATGCCCGCAAGGCCTCGCGCAGCTTGCAGGAAACCTCGGCCAAGCTCGATTCCAAGAGCGTCGAGGAACTCGGCGAGGACGCGCGCGAGATGGTGCGCAAGAGCCCCGGCGTCGCGGTCGGGATTGCCGCCGTGGTCGGCTTCTTCCTCGCCCGTATGCTGGGCGGCAAGCGCAAGTAGGCAGGACCGGACGCTGACCGACGCAAGCCAACCAATGCAGCAGACAGAGCCCGGCCTTGACGCGCCGCCGGAGCAGACGCCCGGCGATGCGCCCGAACCCGGCGATGATGGCCTCGCCGCAGACGCGCTCGCCGCGCTGCGCGAGG
>JBGSNN010000370.1:0-16434 GCA_041739655.1 Albidovulum sp.
GATCGGCGCGGCGGCGAGAAGCTCATCGACGGGGGCCAGCGTGGGGTAGGGCGCCGAGGTCACGGCGGGCGCCGCAGTTCCGGTCAAGGCGGGCGGTGGCGTGCATCCCGCGAGGGCGGCTATGGCTGCGATCAGCAGGGCGGTACGGCCCATCATGGATCTCCTGCGGTGACTGGCGCAGCGTAGCGCCGCGGGCCGCAGGCTCGCAAGGCGCGATGGCAAGGTTCTTGTATTGAACGCACGTTCATATAATCTGGCGCCATGGCCCGAAAGACTGGCTCTCACTCCGAAATCACCGGACCGCGCATCCGCGACGCGGCGCTGAAACTCTTTGCGCGGTTCGGTTTTGCTGCCGTCTCGATGCGCCAGATCGCGGCCGAGGTCGGGGTCCAGGCGGGCGCGCTCTATCTCTACACGCCCGACAAGGAGACGCTGCTGTTCGATCTGCTGCGGACCCATATGGAGGACCTGCTGGCCGCCTGGGCCGCGGCCGATCCGGGCGGACCGCCACCGGTGCGGCTTGAGGCCTTCGTGCGCCTGCACATCCGGTTCAACCTCGAACGGTCGGACGCGGTGTTCCTGTCCTATATGGAACTGCGCAACCTCGGGGCGGCGAACTTCGCCGCCATCGAAGGGTTGCGCAAGGACTATGAGGACAGTCTTGAGGCGATCCTGCGCGCGGGACTCGCGACGCGCGACTTTGCCCTGGCGGATACCAAGATCGCCACGCTGGCGATCATCGCGATGCTGACCGGCGTGACGACATGGTATCGCGAGGGCGGGCGGCTGAGCCGCGCCGCCGTCGGCGATCTCTACTGGGGGATGGTGCGCAAATCCGTCGCGGCCTGAGCCGCAGTCACTGCGCCGCTCTGATGAAGTTGCCGTTGCGCAGGTCCGCCATCGCCTGGCGGATCTCGTCCTGGCTGTTCATCACGATCGGCCCGTGCCAGGCGACCGGCTCCTCGATCGGCGCGCCCGAGATCAGAAGGAAGCGCACGCCCTCATCCCCGGCCTGCACGGTGACCTCGTCGCCGGTTCCGAACCGGATCAGGGTCCGGTTGCCGGACAGGTCGCGGATGTTCACCTCCTGGCCCATGACCTCCTTTTCCAGAAGGACACCCCGCGGTCGATCCGCGTCAGCAAAGCGGGCGGCGCCCTCGAAGACATAGGCGAAGGCGCGGCGATAGGTGTCGATGCGGAAAGTCTTTCTCAGCCCGGCGGGCACGAAGATATCGAGGTACTGCGGGTCGGCGGCGATGCCGTCCACCGGCCCGCGCCGACCCCAGAAGCTGCCGACGATGACCTTGACGACGGTGCCGTCGTCGTCGATCACTTCCGGGATGTCGGCACCCTTCACGTCCTGATAGCGCGGCGCCGTCATCTTGAGGGCGGACGGCAGGTTGGCCCAAAGCTGAAAGCCATGCATCTGGCCCTTGGCGTTTCCAAGCGGCATCTCCTGATGCAGGATGCCCGATCCGGCGGTCATCCACTGGACGTCGCCGGCGCCAAGCCGCCCGGCATTGCCGAGGCTGTCGCCATGCTCCACCGTGCCGGCGAGGACATAGGTGATCGTTTCGATGCCGCGATGCGGATGCCAGGGAAAGCCGCGCAGGTAATCTTCGGGCCGCTCGTTGCGGAAATCATCGAACAGCAGGAACGGGTCGAGTTCCTTCGGGTCGTGAAAGCCAAAGGCGCGGTGCAGGTGGACCCCGGCGCCTTCCAGTGTCGGACGGGCGCTGCGGGCCTCAAGGACGGGGCGGATCGACATGGCGGTTCCTCCTGTGCGGTTTCCTCCAATATAGCGCCGGATCGCGGATCGGGGAGGGGGCGGCGTCGCGCGCGGTGCGCACAGCCTCTGTTCGCCGCTGCGCGAGGACCGGGGCCGCGCAAAAGCAAACGCCCCGGACGCTGATCCGGGGCGGCGTGTTGGTCTGGTCGCTATGCGGCGCGGGCTGCGGCGTCAGGTCGAGCCGTCGGGAACCACGGTCACATCTGTCGTCCCGTCGTTGCTGACGTTGTCGCTCGGGTCGATATCGGTGTCGTAGATACAGGCCGGGATCGTTCCGTCCTGCTTGTCCCAGGCGATGCAGGTCGTGAAGCGGGGCCGCGTGGTGATGAACTGGCTGAACCACTGCGCCTTCAGGCCGGTGTTGAAGATCGGCTCGTAGGCCATGTAGGTCTCGACCACGATCACATAGTCGCCGACCGCCATCAAGGGAATGCGGTTGGCCCGTGCCTGAAGCTCCACATTGGTCATGCCCGGCGTCGCGCTGGTGCCATAGGACCAGGCGACCTTGTTCATGTTGTTGTCGTTGTCCCAGAAGACGCTCGACACACGGATCGTCGTCGGATGACGCGAGAAGGTGAGATAGTCGAAAAGCGTGTTCATCCCCTCGACATAGTCATCATTGATCGCATCGGTTTCGCGCGAGATGAGGTCGGCGACGGTATAGGCGCCCTTCTGGTTGACGTTCTTCTGCCGGTAGGCATCGAAGAACTGGAACGAGGCGATGTACCACCAGATCAGGAAGGTGCTGGCGATCACGCCTTCGACCGGCACCGCACCCTGCTCGCTTGCGGCGAAGCGACGGCTCAGCAGTCTGAGACTCGACAGGAACGACATGTTAGCTCCCCGGTTCCGGTTCATTGACGAAGGCAGTGGTGGAGATCAGCGCATAGGCCCCGGTATTGTCTTTCGGCAGGTGGAAGCCAAGGCCCGTCGTCGGCACGATCGGATCGAATTTCGCACAGGCGCGGATCAGCATCAGCTCATCGCCCGCGCCGGTTTCGAAGGGGTTGCCGAGCGGGACGAGCGGGTTCGCGCGGTCGACGCAGATCGGGCCGGAGGCCAGCGGCTCCCAGGTCAGGGTCGAGACCGGACGAAGCTCGACGACGAGAACATTCATGCAGTCCGGGATCACGCCGGCGCGGTTGCAGATGCTGCGCTTGAACTCGGTGTAGTCCCCGGTGAAGACGCCAAGACGCAGGTCCCGCACCGAAATGTCGAGCGCACGTTCCAGCATCACATGCCGCAGCATCATGACGCCCATCTCCAGCGAGGAGATCACGAGCATCATGAAGAACGGCAGGAAGAGCAGGAACGGGATCGTCGCCGTTCCGTCCTCTTCGCGGGCGATCTTCGCCGCCCGCAGCCGCAGCCGTGAAAGGAGCGTTGCCATCAGTGGGTCAACCTCAGCTTGTTGATCGACTGCACGATGCCCGAGAACGCATCCTGGATGTCGAGACCCTCGACCGCATAGTGGTTGGCGTCGGAACTTGCGCATTGCGACAGCAGTTGCTGGCCCTGCGTGGGTGCCTCGAACGCAATGGTATAGATCCGGACATCATGCGCCTTGGCGGCGTCGCAGAGCGACCGTGTCTGACTGTCCTTCGTGCTGTAGACGTAGGTGTTCACCTTCGGGGACGAGGTCGAGGACGGCCGCCACTGGTTGCGTTTGGTCGAGCTGTCGTAGGCCGGATAGATGATGTTGTCGGAGAGGTAGTAGATCGACATCCGCTCCCACACCTCGGGCCAGGTCATCTGGACAGCCTTCGGATGCACGCCGTCATAGCCGGTATCGTTCTGCCAAGAGCAGCTGCCGCAGGCCTTGTACTTGCCGTCGCCCCAGGGATGGTCGAGCCACTGGTCGATCGCGCGGGCATAGTATTTGTTCGTCGAACTGTCGTAGAACGAATACTGGTTCACGGTGTAGTTGCTCGACGCATAGTAGGTGTTGCGGTAGATCGGGCTGAAGCCGGTATTGTACCCGTTGGGGTTGGAGGTGTCGCTGTTCGACGCATTGCGCAGCTTGTATTCGGTGGTGTTTGCGCCATCGGTCATCAGCACGATGATCTTGAGCGCCTGGCCGTTGTCGTAGCTGAAGGGGCGGCCGTCGAGGGCAGCCGGCAGATCGCCGCTGGAAACCATGCCGCTGACCACGCCCTGCATGGACGGGTCAAGAAGGGCCGCGCCCCACTTCATCCCGAGGTCGATCGAGGTGTTGCCCTCGGCCTGAAGGTTCGTGATGAAGGTTTTCAATTCGTCGCGGTCGCTCGAGAACGGCAGAATCTCGCGATGGGCGGCAGGGCTGCAGTTCAAGAGGTTCGGCGGGCTCGCCTTGTAGAACGGATCGAAGTGGCCGTTGCGCTGATACTTGCGGTCGGTCGGAGCGGTGCCGAAGGACACGGCGGTCGTGGTGAAATCGCCCCGCGACGCATCGAACTCGATGCAGTTCGAGATCGTCTGTTCGTTCGTCACGTTGAAATAGCTGAGGAGATTGTCGCTCAGCGACACCTGCGTCGAATAGGGGATGATCGAGATCGACACTTTGTCCGCTTCGGCCGAGTCGAAAATCTGATCAACGAAGGATCGCGCCGCAGGCTTGAGGTTGGTGATGCGGCTGCCCGCCATCGAGCCGGAGACGTCGAGGATCAGCGAGATCTCGATGTTGCCGATGCTCTCTTCAGCGGTCGAGACGGCCGGTGTTGACAGGGTCTCGACGCCGACAAGGTTCATGAACCAGGTCGGCATCGATTCGGAGACGCTGACGCTGACGCGACGGGAATCGCCATGCGCGCCCTGAACGACCGTGATCTGATCGTCGGTCGGCGGCCGCAGACCGGCCTTGCGGAAGTAGTCCTTGACCACCTCTTTCGGCTCAAGCGTCTGCTGAAGGTCAGCGGCGGCGAGCGACGCGCGGTCAATGGTGTTCTGAAGCGTGGTCCGCCGCTCCTCGAACCGCATGAGGTCGAGCGCGACGCCGCTCAGCATGAGCATCATCACGAAGCAGAAGAGCCCGAAGATAAGAAGCGAGCCTTCTTCGTCATGACGGAACGCTTTAAGGCGACGAAGCGCGCCCGCAGAGAGGCGCTTGCGCGGATTTGCAGAGGTCATCATGGAAAACTGTTGCATCGAAAGCCCTCTTCACGTCGGCGATTGGCAGCGATTCCGCCAGAAACACATTGCACCTCACCCTATGTGCGGATGACTTGCGGCAAAAATTGGGCAAACAATCCGGCGAAACCGGGTCTGGCCGAAGTAAATTGGCCGATTGGCGTGGGTTTGTGTCCGGTTCCTTCGGCTCGGCGGGATCGTGACAGTTCCGGGAACAATCTCAAGTTGTGACGCGGGGTGGCTGTTAGGAAACATGGCCGCGGCAAGGCGGCAAGCCGCGGACCTCTGGTCGTGATTCGGTCATGCGCCGGGCCTTGTGCCGCGCGTCAAAGGGACGCCCCGGCCTTTGCTGGTGTTCTGGTCAGCGTGATGAGGCCGATGCCGCTCAGAACAACCGCGCCGCCGATCAGCCGATGCGCCGTGAGATCCTCGCCGAGGAAGATCACACCGCCGATCATCGAAAAGATCGGCAGCAACAGGAGGAAGGGCGCGATCCTGCCGACCTCGTTACGCAGGATCAGCGCATTCCAGAGAAAATAGCCGAGCGCGGTCATTACAAGGCCAAGATAGAGCGCGGCGGCCAGAACGTCCGGCCCGGCCCGCAGGATCGCCAGCCGCTGGCCGTCCTCGAACAGCAGCGACAGAAGCAGAAGCTGTGGCGCGGCCAGAAGGGCCGTCCACGCCGTGATCGACAGACCAGACATGCCGACGACGAAGCGCACCATGACCTGCCCCAGCGCCCAGGAAAATGCGCCGCAGATCAGCAGGGCGACCGGCAGCAATGCGCCGCGAAACGGTTCCGACCACGAGATCACGGCGACGCCGACGAACGCGACGGCAATGCCGACCCATTTGAGCGGTGCAGGGCGTTCCCCCAGAATAAGCGCGCCGAGGATCACCAGAAACGGCACTTCCAGCTGGACCACCAGCGCGGCCAGACCGACATCGACGCCCTTGATGCCGGTGAAGGTCAGGCTGTACTGGATTGCCGCGCCCACGAGCGAGATCAGGACCAGCCATTTCAGGTTCGCTCCGATCGGTCCGGCAAACCACACCAGCGCCAGCGCGGTGATGCCGAAGCGCAGCGCCATGAGGAGGATGGGCGGAAAATCCGCCATCGCGCCCTTCGCCACGACAAATCCCATCCCCCAGATCAGGGCCACCAGCACGGCCTGCGCCGCATCGCGCAACGAAAGCCCGGTCATGCGGAAGGGCCGATGTTTGTCTCAGCCATCCATTTTGACCGCAATGACCGCCACACAATCGCCGGGCTTCACCAGACCGGGGAAGTGCCGCGCGGTGAACAGGCCGGCCCGGCGTGCCCGCAACGCGCTCGGAGCAAGGCCGGTGCGGCCCGTGGGGTAGATCAGAGCCAGGGTCTGGCCCGCTTCGACCTCGTCGCCCAGATCGGCACAGAACCGGATCAGGCCGGCGTCTTCCGAGAAGGTGAAGCAATCGCCGTCCGGCATGTCGAGCCATTGGGTCGCTTGCGGCGTGTGGGTGCCCTTTAGGATGCCCGCGGCGATCAGGACGTTGCGGCAGCCGCGGATCGCGATCGCGGCGCTGCGCGCCGAAGCGGTGCCGCCGCCGCCCAGTTCGGTGGTGACGAAGACGCGGCCCATCGCTTCGGCGGCAGTGTCATACATGCCGACGGCGTCGATTTCGAGCATCTTCACACTGTAGGGCGCGCCGAACGCCCGGACGAGATCGAAGGCCCGCGCCTCCTGTGCCCTGGTTCCCGGGTCCGATCCGGGCAGGATATGGGCAGCGCAGAAAGGCAGGAAATCGAGCGTTCTGCCGCCGGAGTGAAAATCCAGCACGATGTCGGCCATGGGAAGCAGGATGCGCTGAAAATAGTCGGCAATCTTTTCCGTCACCGAGCCGTCGGGGCGGCCCGGAAAGCTGCGGTTCAGGTTACCCTTGTCGATCGGCGAGGTGCGGGTCCCCGCCATGAAGGCGGGCTGGTTCATCGCAGGCACGATGATGATCCGGCCCGCCACCTCGGCCGCCGTGACGCTCTGCGCCAGATCGAAGAGCGTGATCGGGCCTTCGTATTCGTCGCCATGGTTCGCTCCCGTCAACAGTGCGGTGGGGCCGTCGCCGTTCTTCACCACCGTCACGGGGATCAGGATGGAGCCCCAGGCGGCATCGTCGCGCGACCAGGGCAGACGGAGAAAGCCATGCTGAACGCCGTCAGCGTCGAAATCCACCGTTGCCGATATGGGCGACGGCCGCAAGGTCGCGGTCATGGCGTCACTCCTTCACGAAGAGCTTGCGCGGCACGTTGGCCAGGCATTCCACGCCGGTTTCGGTGATCAGGATCGATTCCGTGATCTCAAGCCCCATATCTTCCAGCCAGAGGCCGGTCATGAAGTGGAATGTCATCCCCGGTTGCAGCACCGTTGTGTCGCCAGGCCGCAGCGACATGGTGCGCTCGCCCCAGTCGGGCGGATAGCTGACGCCGATCGGATACCCGGTGCGGTTGTCCTTGAGGATGCCGTATTTCGCCAGCACTTCGAAGAAGCCGCGCGCGATGTCCTCGCAGGTGTTGCCGGGGCGGGCGGCGGCGAGACCGGCCTCCATGCCTTCGAGCGTGGCCTTTTCGGCGTCGAGGAAGGCCTGCGTCGGCTTGCCCAGAAAGACGGTGCGGGACAGCGGGCAGTGATAGCGGTGATAGCAGCCCGCGATCTCGAAGAAGGTTCCCTCGCCGAGTTTCATCGGCTGGTCGTTCCATGTCAGGTGCGGCGCGCTGGCATCGCGGCCCGAGGGCAGGAGCGGCACGATGGCGGGGTAGTCGCCGCCAAAGCCGCCGGTGCCGCGGATGCCGGCATCATGGATTTCGGCCACCAGATCGCATTTGCGCATACCGACCTCGACCTTCTCGACGATCCGTTCATGCATCTTCTCGACGATCCGCGCCGCCTTGCGCATGTAGTCGATTTCCTGCGGCGACTTCACCGCGCGTTGCCAGTTCACCAGCGCCGTCGCATCGACGAAACGCCCATTCGGCAGGTGGCGGGTCAGGCTCGCGTAGGCGGCGGCGGAGAAATAGTAGTTGTCCATCTCCACCCCGATCCTCAGCCCGCCCCAGCCGCGGTCGGCGAGGATGCCGGAAAGGTAGTCCATCGGGTGCCGCTCGGTGCTTTGCACATAGTGGTCGGGATAGCCGATGATGTTGTCGTGGTGCAGATAGGCAGTCAGCTTCGCGCCGTTCGCGTCCTGGCCGCGCCCGAACCAGATCGGCTCGCCGTGCGGCGGCACGATCACGCATTGGTGGACGTAGAACGACCAGCCGTCATAGCCCGTGAGCCAGTTCATGTTGCTGGGATCTGTGACGATGAGCAGGTCCACCCCCTTCGCCTCCATCGCCCGGCGCGTCTTGTCGAGACGCCCGGCGAATTCCTCGCGCGAGAAGCGCAGTTGAACCTCGGTCATTGCGGCTGTCCTCCTTGGGCCCCTGGCCCCTGTTCATGCTCAAACGGTGAAGCTTTGTCCCGTCCCCGCGGCGCGGGCGCGCGCGACGGCAAGGGCGGCGATGGCGGTGTCCTGGATGCCGGTTCCGGTCAGGTCGGCCAGGGTGATGGCGGCGGCATCGACCCGGCCGGGGGCGAGGCCCGAGACAATCTGCCCCAGTTCGGGAAAGACGGCATCCGCCGCCACGACGCCGGCGGCGATTGCATGGTGCAACTCGCCAAGCGCTCTGGTCTGCGACAGACGGTCAGCCACATAGGTGACCCGCGCCAGAAGCGCGGCGGCGATCTCGGTCTTGTGCTCGGCGTCCGAGCCGACGGCGGTGATGTGCTGGCCGGGAGTGGCGGTGTGAAGGATCGGCCGGGTTGCGGGCGTTGCGGTCACGATAATGTCGGCGCCTCCGGTGGCGTCCTTCACCGTCGCGGTGGGAGCGATGCTGAGTTTCAAGGCGGCTCCCATCCGCTGCGCGAATGCAGCGGCCTTTGCCGCATCGCGCGCCCAGACCCTCGCCTGTCGCAGGGGCCGCACCAGCGCCAGCGCGCGCAACTGCATCTCGGCCTGCATCCCTGCGCCGAGGATTGCGGCGATGGCGCTATCGGGACGGGCGAGGTGTCGGGCCGCCACCGCCCCGGCGGCGGCGGTACGCACATCGGTCAGATAGCCGTTGTCGAGAAGCAGCGCCTCAACCAGACCGGTCGTCGCGGACAGCACCACCATCATGCCGTTGGTCGAGGGCAGGCCCTTCGCGGGGTTGCCGAAGAAGCCGGGGCTGATCTTGATGGCGAAGCTGTCGATGCCGGGAACATGGGCCGTCTTCACATCGACCTCGCCACGGTGCTCGGGGATGTCCAGCCGCAGGATCGGCGGCATCGCCACGGGCCGGGTGGCGAGGGCCCGGAATGCCTCTTCGATGCAGTCCACCGCCCCGAGGTCGAGCGGCACCAGCGCGCGAAGATCGGCCTCGGTCAACAGGATCACTGGTGGACGGTTCAAGGCAGGACCTCGTCGGACGGCGCGGTGGCAATGATCCGCGAATGGGTCAGCGCATCGATGTTGGCGCCGGTCAGCACCGCTACAACCGGGCCCTGCGGTACCACTTTCCCGGCCAGAAGTGCCGCCACGCCAACAGCGGCGGCCCCTTCGACGACCTCGCCATGGAGGGCGTGAATATGGCGCATGGCGGCGGCGATGTCGGCTTCGCTGACCAGCACCACCGAGTCCAGAAGTGCCCTGCACATGGTAAAGCTGAAGCGGTTGGTCAGCCCGATGCCGCCGCCAAGCGAATCCGCCAGGCTCGGCAGTTCGCGCACGACAACCGGATGGCCTGCCGCGAGCGAAGCCGCCATTGCCGCACCCCGCTCCATACTGACACCGATCACGCGCGCAGAAGGCACCCGTGCCTTCACCGCCGCCGCGACGCCCGCCGCGAGACCTCCGCCCGACAGCGGCACCAGCACGGTGCGGCAGTCCGGACACTGGTCAATGATCTCAAGCCCGAGTGTGCCCTGACCCGCGATCACCGCCAGATCGTCGAACGGGGCAATCTCGGTCAACCCTTCGGCCCGTACGGAACGGGCCACTTCCGCCATGGCGTCATCCTGGCTATCCCCCGCGATCCGCACCTCGGCGCCAAGGGCGCGGACGGCGGCCACCTTGTTTTCGGGCACCAGTCGCGACAGGCAGACGACCGCCCGAACGCCAGCCGCACGCGCCGCATGGGCCAGTGCCCGTCCGTGGTTCCCGGTCGAGGCCGTCACCACACCGCGCGCGCGCAGAGCCGATGGCAGCGACAGCAGCGCATGGCTCGCCCCGCGCAGCTTGAAGGCGCCCGTGGTCTGTCGGTGTTCATACTTCAGCGTGACCGGCGTCCGCAACCGGTCGGACAGAAGATCGTCACGGACCATCGGCGTGCGCTGCACCAGCCCGGCAGTTCGGCCCTCGGCGCGCAGGATGTCGTCGAGTCGGAGCGGTAGTGGGGTGTGACCGGCGGCGTTCATGGCGCGTTTCCGGCGAGGGTCATCAGATGGCCGGGTGCGGCGGCAGCACCGATCCCCAGCAGGCGCAGTGAGGCCCACGCGCAGGCGTAGTTCGACGACACGACCGGGACCCCGGCCGCCGCCTCGATCCGGTCGATGATTCCGGCGGCCCGCACTGCAGTGCAGGACACGAAGAGCGCCTCGGACCCGGCGGCGGTGGCCTCGGCCCCCAGCGCGACGAGGTCATCGAGCGCGATGCGCGCCATGGCGCGATCATCGTCCATGTTCAGACAGGTGAACCGGTCGATCGCAAGGCCCTCGGCCTCGAACAGCCTTGCCATGGGCGCAGAGGTTTCCACCGAATAGGGTGTCAGTACCGAAATGCGCCGCGCGCCCAGGGCGCGCAGTCCTGCCAAGGTGGCCGAGATCGGCGTCACCACCGGAACCCCGGGCTTGCCGCGCCGGATCGCCGCGCGCACCACATCGTCGCCGATCACCACCGAGGCCGAGGTGCAGCCGTAGATCACCGCATCAAGGGTTTCGTCCGGCAAGATCAGCCGCGCGCCCTCGGCAAGGTCCGGCGCCATCGCGGCAAGGGTCGCGGGCGTGACCGGGTTGGCATAGGGAATGCGGTTGACATAGACCCCGACGCCATACGGGGTCAGGATGCGGGCATAGTCGACCTCGCTGGTATGGTCGGTCGCCAGGGCGACGAGGCCGAGGCGATGGCGCAATGGGCGGTCATCCATGTGTGGGGTATGGGTGGAGATCAGGATATCCGTCATCTTGCAGTCCGTCCGAAGCGGCGCTCCAGTCCTTTCAAGAAAATGACCGAGATCAGGCTCATCGTCAGGAACAATGCACCGACCAGCGTCATCGGTTCGATGTAACGGTAGCTCGAATTTGCGACCGACTTCGCCTGATTCATCAATTCCAGCACCGTGATCGCCGATAGCAGCGGCGTCTCCTTGAACATGGCAATGAGATAGTTGGCCAGAGCCGGGATCATTGGTGGCACCGCCTGGGGAATGATCACATGAATCCAGGTCTGCCGCTGGGTCAGGTTTGTGGCCCGTGCGGCCTCCCACTGGCCCCGTGGAACGTTCTCGATCCCGGCGCGATAGACTTCGGCAGTGTAAGTGGCATAGTGAACTCCCATGCCGATCACGCCCGCAACCAGCGGCGGCAGCAGAATGCCGAGGTCGGGCAGGACGTAGAAGATGAAGTAGAGTTGCACCAGGAGCGGCGTGCCGCGCACGAACTCCACCAGCGCGCCGACCGGTCGTGCGATGGCAGCAGAGGGCGATCGCCGTGCAACGGCGAAGAGCAACCCCAGCGTCGCCGCCACAAACGACGACAGAAGCGTGACCAGCAGGGTCAGCTTCAGACCCTGCAAGAGCGTGGGCGTGATCTCGTGCACGAAGGCCCAGTCCCACTCCATCAGCGCACCCTGTCCAGTCCTTGGGTCAATCGGTGCTCCAGCGCGCGTACCGCGGACGAGATCGCCATGGCCATGACGAAGTAGAGGATGAGAATGGTCAGGAAGGGGACCAGCGTGCTTCCGGTCTGGGCCCGCACCACCTGCGCCTGAAACGTCATGTCGGTGAGCGAGATCAGGGAGACCACGGCAGTGGCCTTCAGCAGTTCGATCGCGTTGTTGCCGAAGGTGGGCAGCATCAGTGGCAGGGCCTGCGGCAAGATGACGTGGCGCATACGCTGATAGCGCGTGAGGTTGACCGCGATGCAGGCTTCGTACTGCTCACGCGGGACCGAAAGTACCGCGCCGCGCACCACCTCGGCCCCGTAGGCGCCGACGTTCAGCCCCAGCGCCAGGATGCCAGCGGTCATGGGCGACAGCGTGATGCCCGCAAAGGGCAGCACGAAATACGCCCAGAACAACTGCACGAAGATCGAGGTGCCGCGGAAGAACTCGATATACGTCACCGCGAGCCAGCGCAGCGGCCAGACCGGCGCGAGGCGAGCGAGGCCGGCGACAAAAGCCGCAACCAGCGCCAGCGCCGACCCCATGACCGTCAGCTTCGCAGTCACCAATGCCCCCTGAAGGATCAGGGCTAGATATCCGGACCATTCGGCCATGCTGTCCGCCTGTGAGGAAGGTGGCGGGCGGCGCGTCGGGCAGCGCCGCCCGCGATCAGGTCATTCGCCGCAGAGCGTGGCGCGCGAGGTTGACATCGCAGCCGCCGCCGAGAAGCCATAGGGCTCGATGATGGCGGCAAACTCGCCGGATGCCTTCATCTTGGCAAGTTCGACATCAAAGGCATCGCGCAGCGCGGTGTCATCCTTGTGGAAGGCCGCTCCGTCGCAATAGACCGGCGCGCCCACGACCGGCGCGACCATTTCGAGGTTGGGGTCGGAGGCCTTCGCCATCAGGTCCGAGATCGACAGGACCGGCAGCGAATAGACGTCAATTCGGCCGTCCTGCAACATCTTCAGGCCAGACTGGCCATCGGGCACCACGATCACGCGGTCACGCGGGACGCCTGCATCGAGTGCCAGTTTCTCTTCCGTGCCACCACCCGGCGCGCCGATCTTGCCGGCTGGGTCGGCGGCGATGTCAGCATAGGACTTGTATCCCTTGGGATTGCCCTTGGGCAGCAGAAACGCCTCGGCGTCGCACAGGACCGGCTCGGAATAGGCGACGGCTTGGCAGCGTTCCGGTTTCATGAAGAGGCCGGCGGTGATGGCATCGTGGCGGCGGGCCTGAAGGCCGGGGATCATGGCGCCGTATTCCGAGATCGAGGCGACGACTTCGGCGACGCCGAGGCGCTTGAATATCTCGCGTGCGACATCCGGAGCGGCGCCCGAAACCGTCCCGTCGGCGGCAACGGCGGTGAAGGGCGGTTCGTTGGCGATGGCGATGCGGGCAAAGCCCTGCGCCCTGAGGTCTTCCAGCTTGTCGGCCAGGGCCGGCAGTGGCGCTGCCAGTGCAGCGATGGTCAGAAGAATCTTTTTCATCTCGTCCTCGCGGTTGGGGGTGGGGGTCAGACGCGGTGCCCTGCGGCGATGATCTTGCGCAGGAAGGCTTGGGTTCGTTCATGCGTCGGCGTTCGGAAGATCTGGTCCGGCGGGCCCTGTTCGACGATGCGGCCCTTGTCGAAGAACAGGACCCGGTCGGCGAATTCGTGGGCAAAGCCCATCTCGTGCGTGACCAGCAGCATGGTCATGTCGGTTTCGGCGGCGAGCCGCTTCATAACCAGAAGTACCTCTTCCACCAGTTCCGGGTCGAGCGCGCTGGTGACTTCGTCAAACAGCATGATGCGGGGCTGAAGTGCCAGGGCGCGGGCGATCGCCACCCGCTGTTTCTGGCCTCCCGACAATTGCGCCGGCATCGCGCGGGCCTTGTCGGCCAGGCCCACCATCTCCAACAGTTCCATCGCCCGCGCTTCGGCCTTCGGCCGCGGTTCGGACTTGGTCAGGATCGGAGCCAGCGTGATGTTATCCATCACCGACTTGTGCGGAAACAGGTTGAAGTGCTGGAACACCATGCCGATGTGACTGCGCATGTGATGCAGATGCGTCTCGTCGGCCGCCACCTCGCGCCCATTGTGCTGAACGTGAAACAACTGTTCGCCACAGACCTCGATATGGCCACCGGTGATGGTTTCCAACGTCATCAGGATGCGCAGGATGGTCGTCTTGCCGCTGCCCGAGGGGCCGATGAGGGCCAGCTTCTCGCCCGGCATCACGTCAAAGGAGAGGCCGTCCAGCACCGTGAGGGTGCCAAACGCCTTGTGCAGCTTGTCGACGCGAATGATGGGTGCGGTCACGGAAAGCCCCCCGGAATGAACCTGGTGGCAGGATCGTCATGACATTAAATCATGTCAATTAATTAATGGTATCATAACAATATTTGCAGTCAACCTCGAACATTCCGGCCTAGATCGTGGGCAAAAGCACCTCTGGCGCGTTGTTCAGCGCCGTGGCCACAAGGCCAAGGCCGCGGCGCAAATCCTCGGATCGGGTCGACCCAAGAGAGATTCGCACCGCATCGTGACGGCCCTTGTCGGTGGACCGGAACGCATCACCCGTCGCCAGCGCCACGCCTTGCTGGCGCATCTGTTCGACAAAGGCGGTCTCGCTCCAGCTGTCGGGCAGGCGTAACCAGAGGTGCAGGCTATACGGGTGGCAGGTCGGCATCCGCGACCCAAGCACCTGTTCGGCCAGGGTGTGCCGGTCCCGGATGGCCCGCGCCTGCCACGACGCCAGATCGGCCACCGTGCCATCCGTCAGCCAATGGCTGAGCAGGTCCACCATCGGCGGTGTCGCCATCCAGTTCGCCACCAGATGCCGGTTTGCCACCGCCGTGGCATGGCGCGGCGGAGCGGCCAGATAGGCCACGCGCAAGCCGGGAACCGTGATTTTGGTGAAGCCGCAGATGTGCAGCGTCCGTTCTGGCGCCAGGGTGGCGAAGGCCGGGGCGCGATCGGGGATCATGACGTTCAGAATGTCGTTCTCGATGATGGCCAGATCGTGCTTGCGGGCCACTTCGACCAGTTCGCCCCGACGGTCGGCGGGCATCATGCAGGCTAAAGGATTGATAACATTTGGTTGTAGGTAGACCGCGCGGATCAGCCCACGACGGGCGGCGTCGTCCAGGGCGGCCGGACTCATGCCATCGGCATCCATGGCAATGCCCTCAAGATGCAGGCCGAGATAGCTGCAGAGCGGCATCATGGTGTGGTGGGTCAGCGCTTCAGCGGCAAGACCGGCCCCCGGTGGCAAGACGCTCATCACTGCGGCGGTGATCGCGGGGGTGGCGCCGTTGGTCACCGTGATGCCCGCTGGATCCACGCCGACGCCCTGCCGCGCCAGCCAGTCAGCCGCGATCCGGCGATGATACGGCATCACCATGTTCGGCCGGAACGACAGCGCCGACGGCGCCGCAAGGTTTTCGGCCAGCCAGGCGAAGCCATCGCGCAGCCGGTCGAGATGCATCGCCTCGACGACCGGTTTCAGGATCGACAGGTCGATCACCTCGCCGGGGCGTTCAGGCAGGTAGGGCTGGCGCGCCTCGGCACCCGGACCGAGAACGAAGGACCCGCGACCGATCTCGCCAGAGATCAGACCGCGTCGGATCAGTTCTTCATTGGCGCGGCTGACAGTTTGCAGCGACAGGCCCAGCTCCTCGGCCAGCCTGCGTTGCGGCATCAGCCGGCTACCCGCGGGCAGGGCGCCCGATTCAATCGCGCGCGCGAACTGTTCGGCCAGAGACAGATACGCCGGTCTGGTCAGGGCGTCGGCGCTGGGCTTCCAAGTTGTCATGATTGCAAATCTGCTCAAAATCAGATCAATCTGCAAATGAATAAATTGGGACTTCTGCGCCATGAAACTCGATGCCATCGACCTGCGGATCCTTGATGCCGTCCAGCGCGACGGGCGGATCACGAAGCTGAAGCTGGCCGAAGTCGCGGGTCTGTCCCCGACACCGTGCTGGCTGCGCCTTCGCAAGCTGGAGCAGTCGGGGCTGATCGAGGGCTATCACGCCCGCCTGGCGCCGCGCCGCCTTGCCCCGTTTGCGACGATCATTGTCGAGGTGACGTTGGCCAATCACCGCCAGTCCGATTTCGACCGCTTCGAGCGGGTGGTGGCGGCGACCCCGCAGATCACCGCTTGCTGGTCGGTCGGCGGCGGGGTTGACTATGTCCTGAAGGTGATGGCGCGCGATATCGACGCCTATCAGCGCCTGATCGACCGGTTTCTGGGCGCGGACATCGGAATCGATCGCTACTTCACCTATATCGTGACCCGTACAGTCAAGGACGATGGTGCGGTGCCGATGGCGCTGTTCGGCGCGGACTAGCAAGCTGCTGAAGAAGTCAGTGCGCCGGAACGGTTTTCCTCTTTGCGGCTCTGCGGCTCTGCGGCTCTGGGTTTCGTGCCGCTCCGCGTGGCTGTCGGTCTGCCCGTTGCCAGGTTTCGGCCTCAAGCCGCGAGCAGGCGGGGCAGTCGGGCGAGGTTGTTGGCGACCATTGTCAGGATGAAGCGGGACCGCACCCGTTCGATACCGCGATAGACGGTCTGGCCTATGCCACCGACGGTCTTGGCCCAGCCGAAGGTGAGGAGGATCAGAAA
>JBGSNN010000371.1:0-3108 GCA_041739655.1 Albidovulum sp.
TTTCTGATCCTCCTCACCTTCGGCTGGGCCAAGACCGTCGGTGGCATAGGCCAGACCGTCTATCGCGGTATCGAACGGGTGCGGTCCCGCTTCATCCTGACAATGGTCGCCAACAACCTCGCCCGACTGCCCCGCCTGCTCACGGCTTGAGGCCGAAACCTGGCAACGGGCAGACCGACAGCCACGCGGAGCGGCACGAAACCCAGAGCCGCAGAGCCGCAAAGAGGAAAACCGTTCCGGCGCACTGACTTCTTCAGCAGCTTGTTAGAGATAGCCGCGCCAGACGAGAACCAGAAGGATCAGCAGGCCAGTGATGAAGATCGCTGCCCCGATCCCGGTGACAATCTGCATCGCAAGCGCCTTGCGGCGTTCGCCGGCACCGAGCGGCTTGAGATGACGCAGGCAGGCATCATAGGCATGGACCGCGCGCGCGCGGTCAATCTGCACCATCAGCTTCGGCACCCTGGCGTTCTGCGCCACCTCGGCAAGATAGGCCGCCTCGCGCCGGACGTGTCGTGGCAGGCGCTTGCCGCCGCGACGCAATTTCTCGGCCAGCGTGGCACCACCGACCTTCAGCCGCGCGTCAATCAGATCGGCGACCGCCGCCGCCATCTCCTGGATATCCGCTGCACTCATACGCCCCTCCCGATCACGCACGGAGTGTAGCCAAGCCGCCGCAGGCCCGCAACGCCACTGGAAGTGATCCCGCGACTGGGTTAGGCAGGTCTCATGCTGAACGTGATCGACTACGGCGAGACAACATCGCTTCCCCCGCTTCTCATCGTGCATGGGCTCTACGGCTCGGCGCGGAACTGGTCCGCAATTGCCAAACGCCTGTCGGATGACCGGCGCGTCGTCACCGTGGACATGCGCAACCACGGCGCCAGCTTTCGCGCCGACAGCCAGAGCTACCCCGAGATGGCAGCGGATCTTGCCGAGGTAATCGGCCGGCTCGGCGGGCCGATGGATGTCGTCGGCCATTCGATGGGCGGCAAGGCGGCGATGTATCTCGCGCTGACGCGAGGTGATCTGGTCAACCGGCTGGTCGTCGCGGATATCGCGCCGGTCAGCTATGGTCATTCGCATACGCATCTGGCGCAGGCGATGCGCGATCTGGACCTGACCGGCCTGACGGCACGATCCGAAGCGGACCGACGCCTGTCCGAACGTGTCGAGGATGCATCGGTGCGCGCCTTCCTGCTCCAGTCTCTCGATCTGAAGACGGTTCCGCCGCACTGGCGGCTGAACCTCGATGTGCTGGCGCGCGAGATGGACAAGATCACCGGCTGGCCGGAAACCAGAGGCCACTTTGACGGGCCGGTCCTGTTCCTGACGGGCGCGATGTCCGACTATGTGAAGCCGGAGCACCGGACGACGATCAAGGCGCTTTTCCCGAACGCCCGGATGGCAAAGATTCCCGGCGCGAGCCACTGGCTTCACGCGGAGAAGCCCCGCGAGTTCGAAGCCGCGCTGCGCGCCTTCCTGGCCTGATCAGTCCTCGGACATCTTCTTGGCCACGCCCCAGGCGACCGGCAGCGCCGCAATCGCACCAAGTGCGACCGCGAGCAGGATCGAGGTGAGATCAACGCGATTCATGGCCAGCACCGCGACGATGGCAGACCCCGCCAGCACCGTGAACGCCAGCGTGTAGATGATGGAAAAGAGTCGGATCATAGGCCTTACCACTTTCGGTACAGCACGTTTCCGGTTGATCCTTTACCATCTGGCCCCGGAACGGGCATTGATCTCGATCATCCTGCGCAGTCCAGATCGAACCGCGCAACCCCGGTGTCCTCCGGAATCTTCGTGGTCATCGAGCCGGGAATGACACGGCACCCGGTCGCCTCTGCTACCGCCTCGGCCATGAGCTGCGGCACCGGTGCCCGCTCGGCGCGGGTCAGATAGCCGCAGCGAACCACTTCCACCCAGTCCCCCTGCCGGAAGACTACGAAGTTCATCCCGCCGCGCGTGACCTCATGGCGGCTGGCGCCCAGGAACTCCGGCGCCGGAGAGACGCAGGCAGCAACCGGGAGGAAGGCGATGAGCAGCAGGATCAGCGTGGCGAGACGAGACATGCGGCAAACCTGGCCGGTTCTGGTTAACGCGCGGTTAATCGGACCGGGCCGACATGGCCACATTCAAGCGGACAGGAATTCCTGACTGCAATCATGGGGCGAGTCGTGGTAGTATTGCACTACCCTGTCGAGCGCCGGCGCTGATCTATTCGACCGGCACCGAGACAGGGCGGGTGGGTTTGGAACAATCACTTTTCAGGAGGATGAACCATGCCTGACGGCGATCTTATCTCGATCAACGACCTTCCCTGCTGCCCCGAAATCGCCAAGGAGCCCTGCTGCGAAAGCCTGCGCATCTCCTACCGGCTGACCAACCGCCAGTTGGACGTGCCGGTGGAGGTCGTGATCGTGGCCGAGCTTGAACGCTGCCCGGGGCCGATGTCCCTCGGCGACGTGGTCTTCTCGACGACGCTCTTGCCCGGCGAGAAGGTGCGGCTTTACACCTCGACGCGCAACAACCGCTTCACCTATGACGCGGAGTCCGAGGTCAGCTACCGCCACGAGCAGTCGTCCGAGGAGACCTACTACATGCGGTCGATGGACCGCTACATGTCCGACCTGACGGTGACCGACAGCGGGTCGGCCTCGTCCTCGTCGCATTCCGACTTCGAGACGGATGTGGACGGCTCCTATGCCTCGATCGGCTTCGCCGGCGGCGGCAGCGTGAACGTGGAGGGCGACTTCAACTCGCGGTCCACCTCCTCGTTCCTGCGCCAGTTGTCGAGCCATGCGCGCACATCGCATGATCGCTCGGTGCAGGCGACGCGGGCGGCCAACGCGGTGCAGATGGGCGAGGTGCAGAGCCGCTCCCACGCGACAGGCGAAAGCGAAAGCGCCTACGAGGCGTCCACCCGGACCTTCGAGAACCGGAACGAGTGCCACGCGGTCACCTATTTCGCCTACCAACTGGTCAAGAAGCAGACCCTGCGGTTCCGCGTCGTCGCCGTCCTGCGCCGGGTCGTCGATGCGGCGGCATCAAGTGCCGTCGAGGCGCGCCCGGTGCGGCCGGCGACCGGGGTGAAGGTGCTGCCGA
>JBGSNN010000421.1:0-3826 GCA_041739655.1 Albidovulum sp.
GCGGAGGCATCGGCGCCGAAGGGGCGCTCGGGGTCGGCGCTCGACGCGGCGCTCGCCAAATCGAAGGAACCTGCCCTCAAGGCGGGGCCGCAACTGCTGACCGCGCCACGCGGCGGCAAGGCGGACGACCTGAAGCAGATCAAGGGGATCGGCCCGAAGCTTGAGAAACTCCTGAACGAAGTCGGGGTCTGGCATTTCGATCAGGTCGCCTCATGGAAGGCGAAGGACATTGCCTTTGTCGACAGCAAGATGCAGGGCTTCAAGGGGCGCATCAGCCGCGATGGGTGGGTGAAACAGGCCAAGGTGCTTGCTACAGGCGGCACGACGGAATTTTCTGAGCGCGTCAGCAAGGGCGGCGTGTACTGAGGGGTGGAATGACAAGGCCGGACGGCAGGGACATGGCACGCGCGCGTGAAGCGCGGCTGGTCGCGGTGGTCATCGCTGCGACCATGGTTCTCTGGCTCGGGCTGCAATGGCTTGGTGGCCAGTTGGGATGGGACCCGTCCTATGCCTTTCTGTTCGACCTCGCCGCACTGGCCGCGTTCATCTGGGCGCTGGTCGTAACCTGGCAAATCTGGCGGCGAAGCACGCGGCCGAAGGGGATTGAGGACAGACAATGCTGAAAGATCAGGACCGGATCTTTACCAACCTCTACGGGATGCACGACCGGACGCTTGCGGGTGCCAAGAAGCGTGGCCATTGGGGCGGGACGAAGGAAATCCTCGCCCGCGGTCGCGATACCATCGTCGATCAGATCAAGGCGTCGGGCCTTCGCGGCCGGGGCGGCGCGGGCTTTCCAACCGGGCTCAAATGGTCGTTCATGCCGAAGCAGTCCGACGGGCGCCCATCCTATCTGGTGGTGAACGCCGACGAATCCGAACCCGGCACCTGCAAGGACCGGGAGATCATGCGCCACGATCCCCACACCCTGATCGAGGGCTGCCTTATCGCCAGTTTCGCCATGGGGGCCAATGCCTGCTACATCTACATCCGCGGTGAATACATCCGCGAGCGCGAGGCGCTGCAGGCGGCGATCGACGAATGTTATGAGGCCGGGCTGATCGGCAAGAATGCCTGCAAGTCCGGGTTCGATTTCGACCTCTACCTGCATCACGGCGCTGGCGCCTATATCTGCGGCGAGGAAACCGCGCTGCTTGAAAGCCTTGAGGGCAAGAAGGGCATGCCGCGGATGAAGCCGCCGTTCCCGGCAGGGGCGGGGCTTTATGGCTGCCCGACCACGGTCAACAATGTCGAATCGATCGCCGTGGTGCCGACGATCCTGCGCCGCGGCGCGGACTGGTTCGCGTCGTTCGGGCGCCCGAACAACACCGGGACCAAGCTCTTTGCGATCTCGGGCCACGTCAACAACCCCTGCGTTGTCGAAGATGCGATGTCGACCCCGCTGAAGGAACTTCTCGACCGCCATTGCGGCGGTGTGCGCGGCGGCTGGAAGAACCTCAAGGCGGTGATCCCCGGTGGCTCTTCGGTCCAGCTTCTGCGGGCAGAGGAATGCGACGACGCGATCATGGATTTTGACTGGCTGCGCGAGAAGAAATCGGGGCTCGGCACCGCCGCCGTCATCGTGATGGACCAGTCCACCGACGTCATCAAGGCGATCTGGCGGCTCAGCAAATTCTACAAGCACGAAAGCTGCGGCCAGTGCACGCCCTGCCGGGAAGGCACCGGCTGGATGATGCGGGTCATGGACCGTCTGGTGCGTGGCGAGGCGGAGATCGAGGAGATCGACATGCTGCTGTCGGTCACCAAGCAGGTCGAGGGCCACACGATCTGCGCGCTCGGCGACGCGGCGGCCTGGCCGATCCAGGGCCTGATCCGGCAGTTCCGCGACGAGATCGAGGACCGCATCAAGGCACGGAAATCGGGCCGCACGGGCGCGATGGCGGCGGAATGAGCGCGGTTATTGCATATCCCGTGGCCGGCGACCCACATCTGCGCCGGGGGCATTCCGCCCCGCAAGGACGCAGGATGAAACGCATTCTCCATCTGGCCCTGCCGCTGGCGCTGGGCGGTATTTTCGCGACCGGCGCGGCGGCTTCCGCGCTCGAACCTCTGCGCGACAACAGCTATGTGACCGAGCGGCTTGTCGCGGCGCGGGTTGCCGACCGCATCCGCAAGACCTGCCCCGAGATCGGCGCGCGCATGGTCTACGCCCTCAGCCAGGCCTATGCCCTGAAGGGCTGGGCCGAGAAGCAGGGCTACGCCGCCGACGAGATTGATCGCTTTCTCAAGGACAAGGCAGAGAAACGGGCGATCTACGCCAAGGCCGAGGACTACCTTGCCGCCAATGGCGCGACGCCGGGCAATGTGCAGGGATTTTGTGACCTTGGCCGCAAGGAAATCGCAGCGCAATCCATTGCGGGTTCGCTGATCTACGAGAAATAATCAGGCGCGCCGGGCAGCGCCCTCGCGCGTGACGAAAAGGACGGGACATATGGCGGATCCGAGAAAGATCATCATCGACGGCATCGAAGTCGAGGTCGATCCGAACCTGACGCTGATTCAGGCTTGCGAGCAGGCGGGGGTCGAGATTCCGCGCTTCTGCTATCACGAACGCCTCTCCATCGCCGGCAACTGCCGGATGTGCCTTGTCGAGGTCGTCGGCGGCCCGCCGAAGCCCGCCGCCTCCTGCGCGATGCAGGTCAAGGATCTGCGCCCCGGCCCGAACGGAGAGCCGTCGGTGGTCAGGACCAACTCGCCCCATGGTCAAGAAGGCGCGGGAAGGGGTGATGGAGTTCCTGCTCATCAACCATCCGCTCGACTGCCCGATCTGCGACCAGGGCGGCGAATGCGACCTGCAGGACCAGGCGATGGCCTACGGCGTCGATTTCAGCCGCTACCGGGAACCGAAGCGGGCCTCCGAAGACCTCGATCTCGGGCCGCTCGTCGCCACGACGATGACGCGCTGCATCTCCTGCACCCGCTGCGTGCGTTTCACCACCGAGGTCGCGGGGATCACCCAGATGGGCCAGACCGGGCGCGGCGAGGATGCGGAGATCACCTCGTATCTCAACACCACGCTCGATTCGAACCTTCAGGGCAACATCATCGACCTCTGCCCGGTCGGCGCGCTGACCTCGAAGCCCTATGCCTTCACGGCGCGGCCGTGGGAACTGACCAAGACCGAGACGATCGACGTGATGGACGCGCTGGGGTCGTCGATCCGCGTCGATACCAAAGGTCGCGAGGTCATGCGCATCCTGCCGCGCAACCATGACGGCGTGAACGAGGAATGGATTTCCGACAAGACCCGCTTCGTCTGGGACGGCCTGCGCCGCCAGCGGCTCGACACGCCCTACATCCGCGAGGGCGGCAAGCTGAGGAAGGCCACATGGGGTGAGGCTTTGGCCGCGGCGGCCAAGGCGATGAAGGGCAAGAAGCTGGCGGGGCTCATCGGGGATCTTGCCCCGGTCGAGGCGGCCTTCAGCCTCAGGCAACTGATCGAGGGGCAGGGCGGCGCCGTCGAGTGCCGCACCGATGGCGCGAAGCTTCCCGCGGGCAACCGCTCGGCCTATGTCGGCACGGCACGGATCGAGGACATCGACAATGCGAAGATGATCCTGCTTGTCGGGACCAACCCGCGCAACGAGGCGCCGGTGCTGAATGCGCGGATCCGCAAGGCCTGGACGCACGGCGCCAAGGTGGCTCTCGTCGGTCAAGCCGTGGACCTGACCTATGAGTACGAGCATGTCGGCAGCGGCCGGAACGCGCTGGTGGAACTCGCGAAGACGGATCATTCCGACAAGCAGGGCGTGCCCGGTGTCGTGATCGTCGGACAGGGCGCGTTGCGCGAAGCCGACGGCGAGGC
>JBGSNN010000446.1:0-12869 GCA_041739655.1 Albidovulum sp.
CGCGCTGGTGCGGCTCGATCAGGCGGGGTGTTCTGCCGCTGCGGACCAGCTGTTTCCGGACGCCCCGCGCGAGGTGCTGCGGCAGATCGCGGCGCGGGGGATCAACGCGCCGATGTCGTCAAGCGCGGGGCGGCTGTTCGACGCCTTCGCCGCCTGTCTGGGCATTTGCCCCGACCGGCAGAGCTACGAGGGCGAGGCGGCGATGCGGCTCGAAGCCTTGGCCAGCCAATCGCCCGATATGGGAGCAGGCTTCGATTTCGCGGGTTCTGGGGGTGAGATCGACCCCGGGCCGATGTTCGGGGAGATGCGCGCGATGCTGCGCAAGGGCGCGCGGCCCGAGCGCCTCGCCTGGCATTTCCACGCGGGGCTCGCCTTTGCTTTCGCGACCCATGCGCGGCGGCTTGTGGAAAGCGGCGACGCGCAGGCGGTGGCGCTGTCGGGGGGCTGCTTTCAGAACGCGCTCTTGCACAGCCTCACGCTTTGGGCGCTGGGCGACGTGCCGGTGCTGACCCATCGCCTCACCCCCGCCAATGACGGCGGCCTTGCGCTTGGCCAGGCTGTCATCGCCGCGGCGCAGAGCCGTCGCGGGGCGGAAAGCACCTGACCGCTCCGCGTGCGATCTGGTCACGGAGCATCCGGCCCGAAGTCCGCGAAAGGCACGCAAGCCACTGAAATTCATGTTGAATAGCGCGTTGTATGCGACAATATGTTTTTCTTTGCCCGGCACTGGCTGCTTTGATCTGTTGATCCTTGGAGAGGCGCGCCCCGGCGTGCCTGTGGGATGCGCACAGCAAGGGAGGGCCGGCCTTGAGCCAGATCGAAACCTTTTACGAGGTCATGCGGCGGCAGGGGATCACCCGCCGCAGCTTCATGAAATACTGCTCGCTGACGGCCTCTGCCCTTGGCCTCGGCCCGGCCTTCGTGCCAAGGATTGCCCATGCGATGGAGACCAAGCCGCGCACGCCGGTGATCTGGGTCAATGGCCTTGAATGCACCTGCTGCTCGGAAAGCTTCATCCGCGGCGCGCATCCCTTGGCCAAGGACGTGGTCCTGTCGATGATCAGCCTCGACTATCAGCACACGCTGATGGCGGCGGCGGGCCATGCCGCCGAGGCGGCTTTTGAGGACACCATCGAGAAATACAAGGGCAACTATATCCTGGCCGTCGAGGGCAACCCGCCCCTGAACGAGGACGGGATGTTCTGCATCGTCGGCGGCAAGCCGTTTGTCGAACAGTTGCGCCATGCCGCCGAGGGGGCCAAGGCGATAATCTCCTGGGGCGCTTGCGCCTCTTACGGCTGCGTGCAGGCGGCGTCACCGAACCCGACGCGCGCGACCCCGGTGCACAAGGTCATCACCGACAAGCCGATCATCAAGGTGCCGGGCTGCCCGCCCATCGCCGAGGTGATGACCGGCGTCATCACCTACATGCTGACCTTCGACCGACTGCCCGAGCTTGACCGTCAGGGCCGTCCGGCGATGTTCTACGGCCAGCGCATCCACGACAAATGCTATCGCCGCCCGCATTTCGACGCGGGGCAATTCGTCGAACACTGGGACGACGAGAACGCGCGCAAGGGCTATTGCCTCTACAAGATGGGCTGCAAGGGGCCGACAACCTACAACGCCTGTTCCACCGTGCGCTGGAACGAGGGAACATCCTTCCCGATCCAGTCCGGCCATGGCTGCATCGGCTGTTCCGAGGACGGCTTCTGGGATCAGGGCTCGTTCTACAACCGGCTGACCAACATCAAGCAGTTCGGGGTCGAGGCCAATGCCGATCAGGTCGGCATGGCGGCGGCGGGTGTCGTCGGCGGCGCAGTGGCGGTTCATGCCGCGATCAGCGCCCTGAAGCGTGCGCAGAAGAAGACGCAAGAGAAAGTGGAGGGCTGAGCCATGACGATCACCACCCCGAACGGCTTCACGCTCGATACCGCCGGCACGCGCGTTGTCGTCGATCCGGTCACGCGGATCGAAGGTCACATGCGCTGCGAGGTGAACGTGGACGACCAGAACATCATCCGCAACGCAGTGTCCACCGGCACCATGTGGCGGGGCCTTGAGGTGATCCTCAAGGGCCGCGATCCGCGCGATGCCTGGGCCTTTACCGAACGGATCTGCGGCGTCTGCACCGGCACCCACGCGCTGACATCGGTGCGCGCGGTCGAGGATGCGCTCGGGATCACCATCCCCGACAATGCCAACTCGATCCGCAACATGATGCAGCTGAACCTGCAGATCCATGACCACATCGTGCATTTCTACCACCTGCACGCGCTCGATTGGGTAAATCCGGTCAATGCCTTGCGCGCTGATCCTAAGGCAACAAGCGAACTTCAGCAGACGGTCAGTCCGAACCATCCGCTCTCCAGCCCCGGCTATTTCCGTGATGTGCAGAACCGGCTGAAGGCCTTTGTCGAAAGCGGCCAGCTTGGGATCTTCAAGAACGGCTATTGGGACAACCCGGCCTATCTGTTGCCGCCCGAGGCCGACCTGATGGCGACCACGCACTACCTCGAGGCGCTGGACCTGCAGAAGGAGATCGTGAAGATCCACACCATCTTCGGTGGCAAGAACCCGCATCCGAACTGGCTGGTGGGCGGGGTGCCGTGCCCGATCAACGTGCACTCCACCGGCGCCGTGGGCGCGATCAACATGGAGCGGCTGAACCACGTCTCGTCGATCATCGACATGTGCCAGACCTTCATGCGCAACGTCTATCTGCCCGACGTGGTGGCGATCGGCGGGTTCTACAAGTCGTGGCTCTACGGCGGGGGGCTCTCGGGCCAATCGGTGCTGGCCTATGGCGACATTCCGGAAAACGCCAACGATTTCAGCCCTGCGCAGTTGCACCTGCCGCGCGGCGCGATCATCAACGGCAACCTGAACGAGGTGCACGAGGTCGATGTGCGCGACCCCGAGCAGATCCAGGAATTCGTTGACCATAGCTGGTATGAATACGCCGAGGCCGGCAAGGGTCTGCACCCCTGGGAGGGCGAGACCAAGCCGAAGTATGAACTGGGCGCGAACGCCAAGGGCAGCCGCACGAATATCGAACAGATCGACGAGGCGGCGAAATACTCCTGGATCAAGGCGCCGCGCTGGAAGGGCCATGCGATGGAAGTCGGGCCGCTGGCCCGCTATGTCGTCGGCTATGCCTCGGGGCATGAGGACATCAAGAACCAGGTCGAGGGGCTTCTGGGCACCATGGGCCTGCCGGTGTCGGCGCTGTTCTCGACGCTTGGCCGCACGGCGGCGCGGGCGCTTGAGGCCGAATATTGCGGTCGCTTGCAGAAGCATTTCTTCGACAAGCTGATTGCCAACATCAAGGCCGGCGACGAAAGCACTGCGAACGTGGCCAAATGGGATCCCGCGACCTGGCCGAAAGAGGCCAAGGGCGTGGGCATGACCGAAGCGCCGCGCGGCGCGCTGGGGCATTGGGTCAGGATCAAGGACGGCCGCATCGACAACTACCAATGCGTCGTGCCGACCACCTGGAACGGCTCGCCCCGCGACACGGCGGGGAATATCGGCGCCTTCGAGGCCAGCCTGATGAACACCAAGGTCGAACGCCCCGAGGAGCCGGTCGAGATCCTGCGCACGCTGCACAGTTTCGACCCCTGCCTCGCCTGTTCGACCCACGTGATGTCACCAGACGGCCACGAACTGGCCCGTGTCAAAGTCCGCTGAGGAGGAAAACCATGCAGAAACTTGCACTTGCGGCATTTGTCGCGCTGATCGCGGGGCCGGCGCTGGCCCATACCGGGCATGGCGATGCCAACGGCTTTCTCCACGGGCTGGCGCACCCGCTGTCCGGGCCGGATCACCTTCTGGCGATGCTGACGGTGGGGCTGTGGTCGGGCTTCGTGCTGCCCTCACGGGTCTGGGCCGGGGCGGCAGCCTTCATCGCGGCGATGGCCGTGGGGGCGGGCCTGTCCTGGGCCGGGGTCGGCTATCCCGGCGTTGAAACCGTGATCGTCGCCTCTGTCGTGGCCTTCGGCACGCTGACCGTGGTCTCGCAGCGCGGGCAACCGGGCTGGATCAGCGCTGCGGCGCTGGCCACCATCGCGGTCTTCGCGTCGGCTCATGGCCATGCCCACGCGACCGAGGCCACGGGCAACGCCTTCGCCTATCTGGCAGGTTTCCTGATCGCGACGGCGGCGCTGCATCTCGCGGGGATCGGCATCGCGCGCGCCGTGGCGCGGCGCTTGGTGGTGCAGCGCGCGATTGGCGCGGGCATCGCGCTTTCGGGCCTCTGGCTGATGGTGGGCTAGGCCATGACAACCCCTTCCACCAACGTGCCTGCGCACGACCTCGCGCCAGAGGATATGGCCACCGTCAGTCGCCAGACCTCGGTCTATGTTTATGAGGCTCCGGTGCGGCTTTGGCACTGGACCAACGCCGCCGCCATCCTGGTGCTCTGCTTGACCGGCTATTTCATCGGCTCGCCGCCGCCCTCGATGCAGATCGGCGAAGCCTATGAGCAGTTCGTCTTCGGCTATATCCGTTTCGCCCATTTCGCCGCCGGAATGATTCTGACCTTCGGCTTCCTCGGCCGCATCTACTGGGCATTCTTTGGCAACCACCATGCGCGTCAAATGTTCTATGTGCCGTTCTGGAAGGCGACGTTCTGGCGCGAGGTGGTGTTTGAGCTGCGCTGGTATCTGTTCATGGCCAGGGAGCCGAAGAAGTACATCGGCCACAACCCCTTGGCGCAACTGGCGATGTTCTTCTTCATCACGCTTGGCGTCAGCTTCATGATCGTCACCGGCCTTGCCCTTTACGCCGAGGGCGCGCAGGAGGGAAGCCTGACCGCCGATCTGTTCGGTTGGGTGCGCGGCCTTGTCTGGAACAGCCAGCGGTTGCACACACTCCATCACCTCGGCATGTGGTGGATCGTGATCTTCATGATCATCCACATCTATGTGGCGATCCGCGAAGACATCATGAGCCGCCAGTCCATCGTCTCGACGATGATTTCCGGCCACCGCACCTTCAAGGACGACCGCGAAGATTGATTGGCGGCCGAGGCCCGCTGATCTCCCTCAGACGGCGGCGGCTCTGCCGGGCCGCCTGCCAAGGGCCGAGTGGCTGCGGCAGACCGCGGCCATGACGCTGACTGGTTCACAGATGCGCTGAAAGACAAGGGACAGGGCCCGGCATCCCAGGCCGAAAGCAGCGCGGCAAGCGCTTAAAGCACGACAGGCGCTGCACCAGGATCGAGATCATGTTCGGCAGGCTCATGGACTGCAGAAGGGGAGCACTGCGCTGCCACAGGCGCCCGAAGGTCATCCTCTCAGCCGTCGGCCGCCCCGCCTCCGTCCTCATCCAGCTTTGAAACGAAAACGGTTCCTGACCCCAGGGCTCTTCCCGAGGACAGGTCAGAACCGATTGCCGAAATTGGATAGACAGCCTTATGGGCCGGGCAAATACTCAGGAAAAACTGCAACAACCGACAACAACAGGGAGATGAAGCATGAACAAGAGTTCGTTTCCACTCAACCGGCGTCGCCTGTTGGCAATGGGGGCTGCAACGCTCGCCGCGCCGGCGATCCTGCCGCGAAGCGCGTTTTCGCAGCAGGCGAAGGTGATCCGGATCGGCGGCGCGGTGCCGCTGTCGGGTCCCGTCGCCTACTGGGGCCATTCCACGGCACAGGGCTTTGGCGACGGTGCCGCCGTGATCAATGCCGCCGGTGGCGTGATGATCAACGGCGAACCGCACATGCTGGAGGTGATCGACTACGACACCAAAGGCGAAGTGGCCGATTCGCGCGCGGCGACGCTGCGGCTCGTCGAGCAGGACAAGTGCAAGTATGTCTACAGTCAGGCGGCGGCCTCGACCGTGGGGATGTTGCAGGTGACGGAACCCGCAGGCGTCCTGTCGATCGTGGCCTGCTGGGGCTATCTGCAACTGTTCGGCAAGGACTATCCGCTGCACTTCCGCGCCGAGATGTCCGACTACGAACAAGGCTTCGCCTATATCCCGTTCATGCAGGAGAAGTATGGCAAGGACGCGCTGAAAACGGCGGCGTTCATCGGGCCGAACGACCAGGACGGCACCGATTGCCATTTCTCCTATCAGCGGCTGATGGACTACTACGGCATCACACCGAAAACGACCGAGTACTTCAACTGGGAGGATACCGACTTCTATCCCATCGTGGCCAAGACCATCGCCGACCGCCCCGATTTCATCGTGACCAGCCCGTCCCCCCCCGGCATCACCGCATCGATCGTCAAGGCGGCGCGGGAACTGGGCTATACCGGCCCGATCTCCTCCCCGGCGGCTTCGGAAACGGTCACGATCCTGGAAGTGGCCGGCGAACATGCCGACGGCGTCGTGCTGCCGGTGACCAATGTGTCGCCGTCCACCGACACCCAGAAGGCCATCGAGAAGCGCTTCCTGGAGCGGTTTGGCACCTTCAACGCTTTGGCGGGCAACTATTCCTGGTGGATCTATTCGCTGAAGGCCGCATGGGAAATGGCGGGAACCGCGGAAGACACCCGCGCTGTGGCCGAGGCGCTCGCACAGGTGCAACTCGAAGACACCTATGTCGGCAAGGTGGCTTGGGGTGGGGCGAAATCCTACGGCGTGGCGCGGCAGGGGATCTATGACTGCTACACCACCACCATCGACAAGGGCGTGGCCCAGGTCGAGGACATCCGCTTCCCGGCGCTTCCCGACGACTACTGATCCGGAGGACCGGCCGGCCCAAGGGGTGGCGAGCGGCAAATCCAACGTGCGGGACCAGTGACATCTGGCCCCGCACGCCCTCGAAAGCTGGAGCCAGCGCACATGAGCGACGCACTGCAGATGGGCCTGACCGGCCTGAGCCTGGGCCTGATGTATGCGCTGATCGCCATCGGCCTCACGCTGATCTTCGGCGTCATGCGCATCATCCAGTACGCGCATGGCGAGATGTTCATGCTGGGTGCCTTTATCCTGTACTATTGGAACGCCGAGCTGGGCTTGCCCTATTGGGCCGGAGTGGCGGTTAGCGCCGTGGTGATCTTCGCGTTCGGTGCCGCGCTGCAGGTCACACTGTTTCGGCGGTTGCGCGGCAAGAACATACTCTATTCGCTGGCGTTATCGCTGGGGCTGGTGCTGATCATCTCCGGCAGCGGTCAACTGATCTTCGGCACCACCACCAAGGGGATTCCCAGTTCCGTGACCGGCGGGTTGCTGATCGGAGGCGCCTATCTTTCCTATGAGCGCATGGTGATTTCGGCTGTATCCGTATCGCTGATCGTGGCGCTCTGGGTCTTCCTGCGCCGATCTGTCATCGGCCTGGCCATCCGCGCCGTTGCAGAAGATTCCGAGACAGCGGCACTTCAGGGCATTCAGACCGGGCGGATCCACTGGATCGCCTTCGGCCTCGGCTCGGCCATGGCGGCGATCGCGGGCTGCATGATGGGAACGCTTCTGTCGATCGTGCCGACGATGGGATTTCTGGCCACCATCAAGGCCTTCATGATCGTTATCATGGGCGGGCTCGGCTCGGTCGTCGGCGCGCTGGTCGGCGGGCTGATACTGGGCCTTATCGATTCCGTCGTGACCACGACGATCAGTGGCGACATCGCCCTGATCCTGTCCTTCGTGGTGATCTTCCTGATCCTGGTTTTCCGGCCTTCCGGCCTTTTCGGCCAGAACTGGGACTGACCCCGCACACCATCACCCGTTCGGGACGCTGGCGTCCCGGCGCATGGCAACAGACGAGCGAGACCGCAAGATGGAAGACAAGGACCGGCCGAGCAGAATCGCGTGGGTGGGGCTTTTGCTGCTCGCCCTTGCCGCGCCGGTATTGGCACGCTTCGACCCCTATCTGATCCACGTCGGCATCATCATCACGTTCAACGTGGCACTGGCTACCAGCCTCTGGCTGATCTGGACCCTGGGGGTGATCTCGTTTGCCCATGCGGGCTTCATGGGGATCGGCGCCTATGCCTCGGCGCTGGTTCTGCACAAGCTGGGTCTGTCGATGTGGTACGGGATCTGGATCGGCGCACTGATTTCGGCCGCGCTGGCGCTGGCGATCTCGATCCCCTTGATGCGAACGCGGGCGGTCTATTTCTTCATGGCCAGTTGGGCCGTGGGCGAGGTGATCAAGCGCACCTTCGCCTACTACAAGGACTTTTTCGGCGGCTGGGACGGTATCTTCGACATTCGCCCGCCGGTGCTGGATCTGGGCGTCCTGCGGGTCGATTTCGCCGACCGGGTGGCCTACTACTATTTGGCGCTGGCCTGTGTGACCGCGACCGTCTGGATCGTCCACCGCATGAATGCATCGCGCACCGGGATGATCTACTGGTCGATCCACGAAAACGAACTGCTGGCCGCCCACACCGGGATCAACGTGTTTCGCCAGAAGGTGATATGTTTCACCATCGCCTGCACGCTGGTCGGTGTTACCGGAGCGCTTTACGCGCATTACCAGACCTACATCAGCCCCAAGTCCTTTGACATCTGGAAATCGGAATTCGCGCTGGTGCACGTGATCGTCGGAGGATTGACCACTGTGGGCGGCCCGGTTGCGGGCGCCATAAGCCTGACCATCGTGGACGAGTTGCTGCGCGCCACAGGCTACTTCCGGACCATCTTCTTCGGTGTGGTTCTGATCGCGACGGTCCTGCTGCTGCCCGGCGGGCTTGAGACCATTCCCGGTCGGCTTCGCAAGCTGATCCGGCGCGGCGCGGCGAAGTGAGGGCCCTGACCATCATGCACGAGCTGGAAGTCAGGAACCTGCAGATGAAGTTCGGAGGCGTCACCGCCATAGCCGGACTGACCATGACGGTGGAGGAAGGCGAGATCCGCGGGCTGATCGGCCCGAACGGTGCGGGCAAGACGACACTCTTCAATGCGTGCTCGGGGCGCTATCCGGCAACTGCTGGCGAAATCCGTCATCGGGGCCTCAAGATCAGCGGATTGAAGCCGCATCAGATTGCCGCCGCAGGCCTCGTGCGGACCTTTCAACACGTCACATTGTTCAAGAATTTCTCGGTTCTGCAGAATGTGATGGCAGGCAACTACCTGCACGCCCAGCACAGCTATCTTGGGTCTCTGTTCGGTACCCGCAAGACGCGCGAGGCCGAGGCTGGCAGCGCACGTCGCGCCCGAGAGATCCTGGATTTCGTCGGGCTTGGAGGCATCCTGCAGCAAGAGGCTTCAACTCTGCCACATGGCCACCAGAAGATGCTGGGCATCGCCATTGCCCTTGCGGCGGAACCAAGAATGCTGCTGCTGGACGAACCCTGTGCCGGGATGAATAACGATGAATCGCGCGAAATGATCCATCTGGTGCGCCGCATCCGCGATACCGGCGTCACCATCATGCTGATCGAACATGACATGAAGGTGGTGATGGGCCTGTGCGACCGCATCACGGTGCTCAACTTCGGCAACGAGATCGCCGATGGCACGCCCGAGGAGGTGCGCGCCGATCCCGAGGTCCGCGAAGCCTATCTGGGGAGCCAGTCGAATGCTTCTTGAGGTTCGCAACCTGCGCGTCCACTACGGCAAGGTCGAGGCGGTGAAGGGGGTATCGCTGGCGCTGAACGAAGGCGGCATCATCACGCTGATCGGGGCGAACGGCGCGGGCAAGAGTTCGATCCTCAAGGCCGTTTCCGGGCTTGTGAAACCCAGCGCCGGCGAGGTCTGGTTCGATGGCCGGCGCATCGACGGCCAGCCCGCCCACAGCATCGTCGGGATGGGCATCGTCGCCGTCCCCGAAGGCCGGCGGCTCTTCAAGCTGATGACGGTGCGCGAGAACCTGCGCCTTGGCGCCTATCTTGACCGGGACTCGGCCCGGGTGGCCCGTGGCATAGAAGAGGTCTTCGACCGTTTCCCGATCCTGCGCGAGAAGCAGGGGCAGGTCGCGGGCAAGCTTTCGGGCGGACAGCAGCAGATGGTGTCGATCGGCCGGGCGCTGATGGCGCGGCCGCGCGTGTTGCTGATGGACGAGCCGTCACTGGGCCTGTCGCCAAAACTGATCGACGAGATCGCCGCCCTCGTTCGCCAGTTGCGCGCCTCGGGGCTTTCGATCGTGCTGGTCGAACAGAATGCCAATCTGGCGCTGCAATTGTCCGACCACGGATTCGTGCTGGAAACCGGCTCCATCGTGCTTGAAGGGCCGTCGGCGAGCTTGCTGAAAGACCCCGAGGTTGCACAGGCCTACCTGGGCGCCTGAGCGGAAAGGGAGGGAGTATCTTGGCTGTCAGCACAGAGCAGACTCCTCTGCAGGGCGAGGATTTTGTCCTTTTGGGCTATGTCGATCTTGATGGGCTGATCCGCGGCAAATACGCCACGGCGCAGAAATTCGACGCCTGGCGTGACAAGGGCGGGGCTTTCTGTTCTGTTGTCCTCGGCTGGGATTCACGCGACGCGCTCTATGACAACCGCCATACCGGCTGGCACACCGGCTATCACGATGACCCGATCCGCGTGGTTCCCGGCCCGGGACGGCGACTGCCGGGCGAGGGGCGGCTGTTCCATCTGATCGAATATGCCGACGGGCCGGGCGCCGCGATCTGCCCGCGGCGGCTGGCAGGGCGGGTTGTGGACCGCGCGGCCGCGATGGGTTTCACCGCAAGGGCGGGCTTTGAGTACGAGTTCTACGTCTTTCGCGAGACCCCCGCTTCGGCCATGGCCAAGGGCTATCGCAACCTGACCGCGCTCAGCCCCACGACCGGCGGCTATTCGATCCTGCGCACTGCCGTCGAGGATGAATTCTTCAGTGGAATGATGGCGCTTGCCCGGCAACTGGATACACCGCTCGAAGCGATCCACCCGGAAGCGGGCGAGGGCGCGATGGAGTTTGCGTTCACACCTTCGGGTGCGATGGAGGCTGCGGACCGCGCGGCGATCTACAAGACCTTCTCCAAGGCCTGGGGCCAGCGCAACGGCCTGACCTTGTGCTACATGGCCAAGCCGCTGAATGGGCTGCCGGGCTGTGGTGGGCATACGCATCTGTCGCTGTGGCGGGAGGAACGTTCGGCCTTCTTCGACGGCGCAGCGGCGGGAAACCTGTCGGATACCGCGCTGCATTTCATCGGCGGGCAGATGAAATACATGCCCGAGCTTTTGGCCCTCTATGCGCCGACGATCAACGCCTTTACCCGGCTTTCCCCAGGATTCTGGGCACCCACGGGCTCAAGCTGGGGCTTCGACAACCGCACCTGTTCCCTGCGCGTGATCGGCGATAGCCCCAAGTCCCTGCGCGTCGAGATGCGTCCGCCCGCGGCCGATGCCAACCCCTATCTGGTCCTGGCGGCGGCCCTGGCTTCGGGCTTGCAGGGCATCGCCGAACAGGCTGACCCTGCGCCCGCCCTCAGTGGCAATGGCTATGAAGCCGACCTGCCCGCCGAGCGGCGCTTTCCCGCTTCGCTCGCCGAGGCGGCGGGGCGTTTGCGCGGCTCGGCCATGGCGCGGGACTGGTTCGGCGATGCTTTCGTCGAGCATTTCGCCGCAACGCGCGAGGCCGAGGTGGCCGCGCAGCGGGCCTGGGTCTCGGACTGGGAACTGCACCGCTATTTCGAGATGATCTGACATGACTACTCCCCTGACCGCGCGCTGGACCTATCCCACCACCATCCATGCCGGTGCCGGCACATTCGCCGATTTGCCACGACACGCAGCCGCACTGGCTCTGCGGCGGCCCCTGATTGTCACCGACCGTGGACTCGCCGGGCTGCCGATGATCGGCCGGGCACAGGAGATGTTGAGCGCTGCGGGGCTTGCACCCGCCTTGTTCGCCGAGGTGCAGGGCAATCCGACCGACGCCAATCTGGCTGCGGGCATCGCCGCCTTCCGTGCCGGAGCGCATGACGGGGTGATCGCGATCGGCGGCGGCTCGGCCATGGATGTGGGCAAGCTGGTGGCGCTGATGGAGGGCCAGACTGTCCCGGTCTGGGACCTGGAAGATATCGGTGACTGGTGGACCCGCGCCGATGCCGCCCGCATCCACCCGATCCTTGCCGTTCCCACCACCGCCGGGACCGGGTCCGAAGTGGGGCGGGCGGCGGTGCTGACCAACACGGCGGATCACACCAAGAAGATCATCTTCCACCCGAAGATGCTGCCTGCGCTGGTGATTGGTGATCCGGAACTGTCGCTGGGTCTGTCACCCGCGCTCACCGCATTCACGGGGATGGATGCCTTCACCCACAGTCTTGAAACCTACTGCGTCAACAGCTTTCACCCGATGGCCGACGGAATCGCGCTGGAATCGATGCGGCTGATCCGCGATTTCCTTCCGCGTGCGGTAAAGAACGGCCAGGATATCGAGGCGCGCACGATGATGTTCGCCGCCGCCATGATGGGCGGCGTGGCGTTCCAGAAGGGCTTGGGCGCGGTGCATTCCCTGGCCCATCCCCTGGGCGCGATCCACGACATTCAGCACGGTCTGGCGAATGCGGTGATCCTGCCCTATGTCGTCGTTTTCAACCGTCTTTCGATCGAGCCGAAGGTGGCCAGGGTCGCGCACATTCTGGGCCTGACGGGCGGCTTCGACGGCTTCCTCGCCTGGCTGCTGGCGTTCCGCGCCGAGCTGGGTATTCCCCACCGGCTGGCCGATCTGGGCCTGACCGGTGCCGATGCGGACGAGATCGCCAGCAAGGCGCATGCCGATCCCTCGACTGCGGCCAACCCGCGGCCAATGACCCGCGATGACTTCCATCGCCTCTATATTGCAGCGGTCGAAGGCGAACTGTCGATCCGCTGACCGCCAGAAAGGAGCCTGCCCATGTTCACCCCTCTGACCGGCCGCAGCGCCATCGTCACCGGCGCCTCGAAGGGGATCGGGCGCGGTATTGCCCAGGCGCTTGCCGCGCGGGGGGCCAAGGTCACGCTTGCCGCCCGCGGCGCCGAGGCGCTG
>JBGSNN010000479.1:0-5107 GCA_041739655.1 Albidovulum sp.
CGCCCTGCAACAGCCGCAGCGCCTTGACCGTCAGCAGGTCGGGGTCGCCCGGACCCGCGCCAATCAGGAAAACCCTGCCGGCAGGGCGTACGGAGGAGAGGTCTTTCATGGCTGGCGTCCTTGCAGGCTGGCTTTGAAATCCCGGTCAGGCAAGGGCATGGCGCCCCTGCCCGACCGTCGCGGCAGCGTCAGTAGACGTCGCCGCGGGTGTTGAAGACGTTGAACTTGCCGGTCGGCGTGACCAGGCGCGGGTCCTTGATCACGTGCTTGAGTTCCAGCGTCTTGTCATCGACCACCACGATGGCCGAGGTCTTGTCCTTGGCATTCCAGACCGAGAACCACACTTCGGTGCCGTCCTTGTTGAACTCGGGCTGCACCACCCGCGGCTGACCATCGGCGATGCCCGCCCATTCGCCGATCGGCAGCGTGGTATATTCCGGGTCCGCGTTCGGATCGCCGCCCATCTTCGCGATGTCGAACACCGCGACCGAGGCCGAGGTTTCCGCATCCGGATTGAGCGGCGCATCGACATAGAGGTGGGTTGAGGCCGGGTGAGTCTTGATGAAGAGCGATCCGCCGCCAAGGCCAAAGAAGCTGTCGACGATCTTCCATGCCTGATCGGGGTGGCCTTCGGGATCGGTGCCGATCAGCGCCACCGTCTCATCGCCGAGGTGCGAGGTCGCCCAGACCGGCCCATAGACCGGGTGAGTGAAGTTCGCGCCACGGCCGGGGTGCGGGGTCTGGCCGCCGGTTTCCACCAGCGCGGTCAGCTTGTCTTCCTTGGTATCCACCACGGCAATCTTGCCGCGCTGGTTCGCCGCGACGAGGAAATAGCGCTTGGTACTGTCGAAGCCGCCGTCATGCAGGAACCGCTCCGCCTCGATTTCGACGGTCTTGAGGTTCTTCAGGTCGGTGTAGTCAACGAAGAGGATTTTCCCCGTCTCCTTCACGTTGACGATGAACTCGGGCTTGAAGTGCGACGACAGGATTGACGCCACGCGGGGTTCCGGGTGGTAGATCTGTTCGTCGTAGATGTTGCCGCGGGTCGAAACGATCTTTTTAGGTTCCAGCGTATCGCCATCCATGATGACGTATTGCGGCGGCCAGTAGGCCCCGGCAATGGCAAGCTTGTCTTCCCAGCCTTCGAATTTCGAGGTCTCGATCGACCGCGCCTCGATGCCGATCTTGATCGAGGCAACCGTCTCCGGATGCTCCATCCAGAGGTCGATCATGTTCACCAGACCATCGCGGCCGATGACGAAGAGATAGCGCCCCGAAGCCGAGATGCGGCTGATGTGCACCGCATATCCGGTGTCGATGATGGCCTTGATCTCATAGGTGCCGCCGTCGATCAGCGCCACCTGGCCCGCATCGCGCAACGTGACCGACATCAGGTTGTCGATATCGATGTCGTTCATCTTCTGGGTCGGCCTGTCCTCGGGCTTCACCAGAACCTTCCACGAGGCCATCATTTCCGGCATGCCCCATTCCGGCGGCTGCGGCGGTTCCAAGAGCAAGTAGCGTGCCATCAGATCCACGTCGGCTTCGCTCAGCGCCCCCGACGTGCCCCAGTTCGGCATCCCCGCGGGCGAGCCGTAGGTGATGAAGCTTTGCAGGTAGTCATAGCCGTTTTCGCGGGTGATGTCGGTGGTCAGCGGCTTGCCGGTCGCGCCCTTGCGCAGGACGCCGTGACAGCCGGCGCAGCGTTCGAAATAGATCTGCGTGCCTTTCTGGAATTCCTCCTGCGTCATCACCGGATCGCCGTCCTTGCGGCCGGGAATCTCAACATTGATCTGGCCCAGTGTGGTCATGCTGGGTTCATAGGCCGCTGCGGGGCCGTCGGCGTGCTCTTTCGGCTTGTCCTGCGCGGTGGCAGGGACGGCCAGCATGGCTAGGGCAAGGGCTGCACTGGGCAACCACAGCGATCTTGCAAGCTTAGCTCGGGGGGTCATGGACGTTCTCCGTTCCGTGGTAAGGCTGCGCGGACCATGAGCGACTTTGCGGCGGCGCTCCTTGACTTTGGTTAAGGCAATTCAAAACCGCGCGGAGCAGGGTCGCCGCATGTCAGCAACAGGTATCCGAATGCGGTTTCTTGCCATGGTCGCGTTCTGTCTTGCGCTTGCCGCAGGGTCGGCGCTGGCCGAGCGGAGCGGCTTCACCGCGATTACCGTTGCCGACCCGAGCCCAGATTTGGCCGCCGAACTGCTGGACGTTCCGGGGCCGGTACAGGTTCTGCGCCGGGACGCGGGCGTCCCCGGCTGGGATGTTGCCGTGGCCGGCAGGACCGTCGGTTTTCTCGCCTCGACCTGGCAGGTCGCGGGATCTGTCGGCTATTCCGGGCGGCCGCTCGACGTGCTGGTTGCAATCTCGCCCACGGGCCGCATCGCCGGGGCGCGCCTGAGGCAGCACAATGAACCCGTGCTGACACTTGGCATTTCGGACGCTGAGATCGCCGCCTATGTCAGCGGTTTTCGCGGTTACGACCTGACCGCCCGCGCCGAGGCCGGGCTGCACCAGCCCGGCGTGCCGGACGTGATTTCGCGGGCGACGGTGTCCACGGGCGTGATCCGCGACGGCATCCTGCGCACCGCCCGGACCCTGGCCATCGGGCGCGGCGTGATCGCGGCGGGGGGCGGGATCGACCGTCTGACCTATGTCGAGACCGATTGGCCGGGCTTGCTGGCAGAGGGCGCGCTGGCAGAGGTGCAGGTCACGATGACCGAGGCTGCCCGCGCCCTTGCCGGTGCGAAGGTGCCGATCGAGCCGGGTGACAAGCCCTTTCTGCATCTCTGGGCCGGGCTGATCGACCCGCCCACCGTCGGCCAGAGCCTGCTCGGCCAGCAGGAGTTTACCCAGGCCATCGGCAACCTCGGCCCCGGCGAGACTGCCCTCCTGATCGTCAGCCAGGGGGTGCAGTCGCATCGCGGAACCGACTGGAAGCAGACCGGCATCTTCGACCGGGTAACGGTTATCCAGGACGACACGCGCTTTCAGCCGACCGAGGCGGGCTATCGGATGATCCGGCGCCTGCATGCCGCAGGCGCGCCGGACGCCAAGGAAATCAGCCTGTTCCGCCTGCCGCCGGACATCGATCCGATGCAGCCCTTCCGCATCGAGATCAGCGCCACCCGGCCGACTGCCACCACGCCGGTCGCGATGACGATCGCGACCGACTACACCCTGCCCGCAGCCTTCCGCCTTGAACCACCGCCCGAGCCGGAACCGCTCTGGCGCGCGATCTGGGAGGCCAAGCAAGTCGAGACCGCGATCGTCGCTCTCATGCTGGTGGTGCTGACGCTGATCCTTTTCGCGCAGGAATCGATCACCCGCCGCCCCCGTCTCTGGCGCCGGGGCCGCATCGCTTTCCTGCTGACAACCTTGTTCGTCCTCGGCTGGGGCCTGAACGGCCAGCTTTCCGTGGTCCAGGTCGTGGCCTTCATCCACTCCCTCCTCAGCGGTTTCCGCTGGGAGACATTCCTGATCGAGCCGGTGATCTTCCTCCTCTGGGGCTTCACCGCGCTTGGCATGTTGTTCTGGGGGCGTGGCGTCTACTGCGGCTGGCTCTGCCCGTTCGGCGCTTTGCAGGAACTGCTGAACGACGCCGCCGTTGCCCTCGGCATCCGCCAGATCGCCGTTCCCCAGGCCCTGCATGAGCGACTTTGGGTGATCAAGTACACCGCCTTCGTCGGCATCCTCGCGCTGTCGTTCTACTCGATGCACGACGCCCTGATCGCCTCCGAGATCGAGCCGTTCAAGACTGCGATCTCGCTGCGCATGATGCGCGCCTGGCCCTTTCTTCTGTTTGTCCTCGTCCTCCTCGGCGCCGGTCTTTTCATCGAGCGCTTCTTCTGCCGCTATCTCTGCCCGCTCGGCGCCGGCCTTGCGATCCCGGCAAAACTCAAGATCTTCGACTGGCTCAAGCGCCGCCCGCAATGCGGCCGCGAATGCCGGTTGTGCGAAACGAAATGCACTGTCGGCGCCATTGACGCCATCGGCCGGATCAATGCCAACGAATGCGTCCTCTGCCTGCGCTGCCAGGTGATCATGAACGACGCCGCAACCTGCCCGGTCCTCAAGCGCCGCGCGCGCAGCGAAGGAAGCCCACAATGACCGCGATCCAGCGCCTGTTTTCCGAAGGCTTCCGGGTCTTCTTTCTGGCGACGGGGCTTTATGCGCTGGTCGTGCTTCTGATCTGGGCCGGCTGGCTGGCGCTTCAGGCCTCGGGCGGCTTCGCGGATCTGCCGATCGGCATGGCGCCGCAGTTCTGGCATGGACATGAGCTTGTCTTCGGCTTCGGGTCGGCCGCCCTCGGCGGGTTCTTCCTGACGGCGGTGCCGAACTGGACCGGGGCCAAGTCGGCCCCCGCGCGGTTCATTGCGCTTGCGGCCGGGCTCTGGCTGGCGGGACGGGTCGCGATGGCGGTGTCAGGCTGGGTGCCGCCGGTGCTGGTGGCACTGGCGGATCTGGCGTTTCTGCCGCTCCTCGGCGCCAAGATCGCCACGCAACTGCTGAAGCGGCCGAAGCCGCAGAACGTGATGTTTCTCGGGCTGCTGACAATTGTCTGGCTGGCCAACCTCGCCACCCACCTCGAGTTTATGGGTCTGGCCGGGACAGCGGGCGCGGGCCTGCGGGCCGGGCTCTTTGGCCTGGTGGCGATGATCGCCATCCTCGGCGGTCGGGTGACGCCTGCCTTCACCCGCAATGCCATGCAGCGCGACGGGGTTCTGGTGGGCCTGCCGCAATCCCGCGCCTGGCTGGACCGGCCAGGCATCGCCCTGGCGATTGCCCTGCCTCTGGCCACGCTCGCCCTGATGCCCGCGCCGGTGACCGCCACGCTGGCGCTTCTGGCAGGGGTGTTCCAGATTGCCCGGCTCGCGGGCTGGTCAGGCCGCTTTGCGGCGCGTCAGCCGATCCTCCTGACGCTCCATGTATCCTTCGGGCTGGTCGGCGTAGGGCTGGTTCTGATCGGATTGGCCGGCTTCGGCATCGGGTCCGAGGTGGCGGCGCTGCACTTTCTGGCGATCGGCGGCGTGGCGGGCATGGTATTGGCGATGAAATCGCGCGCCGTCCTCGGCCATTCGGGTCGTGCGCTGGTGGCGCCGGCACC
>JBGSNN010000480.1:0-3247 GCA_041739655.1 Albidovulum sp.
AGGCGGCGGTGAATTTCGCCCGCGACAACGACGTGCTGATGGCGGTGCGCGGCGGCGGCCATCAGATCGCCGGGCTGGCGGTTGCCGATGGGGCGCTGCTGCTCGATCTGTCGCAGATGCGCTCGGTCCATGTCGATGCGGCGCGGCGCCGGGTGCAGGCCGACCCGGGCGCGCTTCTGGGCGATCTCGACCGCGAGACGCAGCTTTACGGGCTTGCCGTTCCGGTCGGCGTCAATTCGACCACCGGCATCGCCGGGCTGACGCTCGGCGGCGGCTTCGGCTGGATCACCCGCAAGTTCGGGATGACCGTCGACAACCTCCTGTCCGCCGAAGTGGTGACAGCGGATGGCAGGATCCGCCACGCCAGTGCTGCGGAGAATGCCGACCTCTTCTGGGCGATCCGGGGTGGCGGCGGCAATTTCGGCGTTGTCGCGTCCTTCGAGTTTCAGGCCCATCCGGTCGGCCCCGAGGTGATGTCAGGCCTCGTCATCCATCCGATCGCGGCCGCGCCCGGCCTCTTGCGCGATTTCCGCCGGATCTGCGCCGAGGCCGAGGACGCGCTGACGGTCTGGGCGGTGCTGCGCAAGGCGCCGCCCTTGCCGTTCCTGCCGGCCGAGTGGCATGGCCGCGAGGTCTTGATCTTCGCGGCCTGCTATGCCGGCGACATGGAAGCGGGCGCTGCGGCGATGAAGGGGTTGCGCGCGCTCGGCACGCCGATCGTCGATGTGATCGGGCCGCACCCCTTTGCCGGCTGGCAGGCGGCGTTTGATCCTCTGCTCACACCCGGCGCGCGGAACTACTGGAAAAGCCACGATTTCATCGACCTGTCCGATGCCGCAATCGGGGTGGTTCTGGATGGAGTCGCCACACTTCCCGACCCGGCCTGCGAGGTCTTCATCGCCCATGTCGGCGGCGCGATGGCGCGTGTCCCCGGGGCCGCCACGGCCTTCCCGCAGCGCAAGTCGCATTTCGTGATGAATGTTCACACGCGCTGGGAGGACAAGGCCAAGGATGATCGTTGCATCGCCTGGGCGCGGGATCTGTTCGCCCGCGCCGCGCCCTATTCGGCCGGCAGCGTCTATGTCAACTTCGTCCCCGGTGACGAACCGGGCCGTCTGGCCGAAGCGTATGGTGCCAACATGGAAAGGCTTGTCGCGGTCAAGGGCAAGTACGATCCGCAGAACCTGTTCCGGGTGAACCACAATATCGAGCCGGCCAGGGTAGTGGTTGCGGCGAAGTAGCCGAATGGCCCTACGTTGGCCAGAGGGGGGCGCAGACAGCGCCCCCTTCCGCAACGCTCAGCCGCGCGGGTCGAGCAAGCGGCCGATCACGCTTTCGCGCGAGACGCGGCCAAGCGTCCGGCCGCCTTCGGTGACGGCAACCGCAGGAACCTCGCGCAAGAGTTCCATCACGGCGCGCACCGGCGCATCGGGGCCGATTTCGGGCATGTTCGGCGCGCGCGCCTCGCCGGGCTGCATGATGTCCGAGGCGCGCAGGACGCCGAGCGGATTCATGTGCGCGACGAAATCAGCGACGTAGTCCGAGGCCGGCCGCGCAATGATCTCGCGCGCGGTGCCGCATTGCACGATCCGGCCGCCCTCCATCAGCGCGATGCGGTTGCCGATCTTGAACGCCTCGTCGAGGTCGTGGCTGACGAAGATGATGGTGCGCTTCAGCTTCGCCTGAAGCTCCAGCAACTCGTCCTGCAGCCGCGACCGGATCAAGGGATCGAGCGCCGAAAAGGGCTCGTCCATGAGGAGGATCGGCGCATCCGTCGCGAAGGCGCGCGCAAGGCCCACGCGCTGCTGCATCCCGCCGGAAAGTTCGCCGACCTTGCGCTCGGCCCAGTCCGAGAGGCTCACCAGCGCGAGTTGCTCGTCCACCTTGGCGCGCCGCGCTGCCGGGGACTGCCCGCCGAGTTCCAGCCCGAGCCCGACATTTTCGCGCACCGAGCGCCACGGCAAGAGGCCGAACTGCTGGAACACCATCGCCACACATTCGCGCCGGACCTTCAGAAGATCGGCCGTGGACGCGCTGCCGACCTCACAGTTCCAGCCCTCGTCATGGACGACGACCCGGCCCCGGCAGACCGGGTTGAGGCCGTTCACGGCGCGCAGCAAGGTGGACTTGCCCGACCCGGACAGGCCCATCAGAACCAGAATCTCGCCGGTCAGGACGGTCAGCGAACAGTCGTGGACGCCCAGCACCTGACCGGTCGCCTTCTGGATGTCGCTCCGGCTCATGCCCTGATCCATCAGCGGCAGCGCGCGCGCGGGATGATCGCCGAAGACGATGTTGACCTTGTCGAACTCGACCGCGACCGTCATTGTCCGTCTCCGATCCGCAGCATCCGGTCAAGGATGACGGCCACGACCACGATGATGAAGCCGGATTCAAAGCCGAGCGCGGTGTTGACCGAGTTGAGCGCCCGCACGACAGGCACACCAAGTCCGTTGGCGCCGACGAGGGCGGCAATAACCACCATCGACAAGGACAGCATGATGGTCTGGTTCAGCCCCGCCATGATCTGCGGCAGCGCATACGGCAGTTCCACCTTCCACAGGGTCTGCCGCCCGGTGCCGCCAAAGGCCGTCACCGCCTCCAGGAGCGGTTGCGGTGTCGATGACACGCCGAGATGGGTCAGCCGGATCGGCGCGGGCAGCACGAAGATCACCGTGGCGATCAGGCCCGGTACCATGCCGATACCGAAGAAGACGATCGCGGGGATGAGATAGACGAAGGTCGGCAAGGTCTGCATCAGGTCGAGCACGGGGCGCATCCAGGCGTAGAGCCGGGGCCGGTGCGCCGCAGCGATGCCGATCGGCACGCCCACCGCCATGCAGACGACGCAGGAAGACAGGACCAGCGTCAGGCTTTCCATCGTCTCCTTCCAGTAGCCCTGGTTGAGGATGAAGAGAAAGCCGGCGAGGACCAGGAGGCAGGTCTTCCAGCTTTTCTGCAGGACCCAGGTCAGAGCGATGAAGGCGGCGACGATGACCAGCGGATGCGGTGTCTGCAGCACCCAGAGGATGGTGGCGATCAGCCATTCCATGAGCTGCGCGAGCGCGTCGAAAAAGCCCTTCGCGTTGCTCTTCAGCCAGTCGAACCCGCCCTTTGCGAGCTTGCCGACGGGCAGTTTGTTGTCCGTGAGCCAGTCCATCACACCCCCTCCTCGCGGAGTCCCGCGCCGTCACCTTGTCCCCGGAGTTTGTGGGTACCCGAGCGTCGCGGCCGGGCTCAGCCCCGG
>JBGSNN010000027.1:0-6443 GCA_041739655.1 Albidovulum sp.
GATCCTGCTCGCGCTCGAGGCGACCGCCGAAGCGATGGCCGAGGCCGAAGCGGCGGCCTGAGCGCGGCTACCTCAGGAACGGCTTCGCCGCCATCGTGGCCGCCACCGGTGCGCCGAGGCGGCTCAGGATCGTCGGCGCCAACTGCAACTGGTCGAGCAATGTGTCCTCTGCCGGCCCCTGCCCGTCGCCGAAGTAATAAAGCGCGAAGTCCTGCTGATCCTCGCCGGCGCCGCCGTGATGGCCGCGCGCGTCCTGGCCGTGGTCGGCGGTCACGATGACCTCATAGCCCATCTTGCGCCAGCGCGGGATGAAGGGTGCCAGCATCTCGTCGAGAAGATAGCAGGCATTGTCCATCTCTTCGCAATCGTGGAAAAACCGGTGCCCCATGCTGTCGAGCGTGCAGGTATGCAGCATCCCGTAGCTCAGCCCGAACCGCGCCGCGAGCGATGTCAGTGTCGCGAAGAGGTCCACATCCGAAGGCGTCATCTGGTTGACGTGGCCGTAGCCGGTCATGGTGTGGAAGCGGCCATGATTGATCGTGGCGCTTTCCGGCTCGTCATATTCGATGTCGCGGACCATGTCGAACGGATGGCGGTTGAAGAACTCCGACCAGAACGAATGCGCCACCGCCCCGGTCACGCCGCCACCGGCGCGGACCTGCGCGAAGATGTCCGGCTCTTTCAGGCGAAAGACATTGTGGTTGCCGGTGCAGCCATGCACCTGCGGGCTGACACCGGTGTGGATCGAGGCGTAGCAGGTGGCCGAGGTCGAGGGCAGCACCGCCCGCATACGCCAGACCCGCGCCTCGCCCGTGGCGACCCAGCCTTCGAGATTGCCGAAAAGCCGGCGCCAGTTGCGCCATGGGACGCCATCGATGATGATGAGAAGAAGCTTTCGGTCCATGCTGTCCTGCGGGTCCCCCGGCGCGGCCTAGTTGCCGGCGCTTTCCATCTTGCGATGCGCGATGACCTCTTCCAGCCAGCCAAGCCGCATTTCCGGCACTGACGACAGGAGAAGGTCGGTATAGTCGTCGAAGGGCGGCGCCAGCACGTCCGACTTCGGGCCATAGCGCACCACCTCGCCGCGATACATGACGGCGATCGAATCGGCGATCGCCTTCACCGTGGCGAGGTCATGCGTGATGAAGAGATAGGCGACATTCTCGATCTTCTGGAGATTGAGCAGAAGCTTCAGGATCCCGTCCGCCACCAGCGGGTCGAGCGCCGATGTCACCTCGTCGCAGATGATCATCTTCGGCTTCGCGGCGAGAGCGCGGGCGATGCAGACCCGCTGCTTCTGCCCGCCCGAAAGTTCGGCCGGATAGCGGTCGATGAAGCCCTTGCCCATCTCGATCTCGTCGAGAAGCTCCTGGATGCGCTTGCGCTTCGCCTCACCCTTGAGGCCAAAGTAGAACTCCAGCGGCCGCCCGATGATCGTGCCCACGGTCTGGCGCGGGTTCATCGCGGTGTCGGCCATCTGATAGATCATCTGCAACTCGCGCAAATCATCGCGGCTGCGATCCTTCTGTGCCGCGGACAAGTCCCGCCCGGCAAAGACGAACCGACCCTTGGTCGGCGGCAGAAGCCCGGTGATCGCACGCGCCAGCGTCGATTTCCCCGATCCGCTTTCACCGACGACGGCCAGCGTCTGGCCCGGATGCAGTTCGACTGAGATGTTCTTCAGGACGTCGAAATTGGTGCCGCGATAGCGCGCGGTCACGTTTTCGACCTTCAGGACCGGTGCCGCGGTGGGCGTCTTTTCCTCGTGCTCGATGGATCGGACCGAGACCAGCGCCCTGGTGTAGTCCTGACGCGGCGCGCCGATGATCTGACCGGTCTCGCCGTATTCGACGCGCTTGCCGTGGCGCAGCACCATGATCTGGTCCGCGACCTGCGCCACCACGGCCAGGTCATGGGTGATGTAAAGCGCGGCAACGCCGGTATCGCGGATCGCCTCCTTGATCGCGGCCAGCACCTCGATCTGGGTCGTCACGTCGAGCGCGGTCGTCGGCTCGTCGAAAATCACGAGATCGGGTTTCGGGCAGAGCGCCATCGCCGTCATCGCGCGCTGCAACTGCCCGCCCGAAACCTGATGCGGATAGCGTGCGCCGAAGGTTTCGGGATTCGGCAGGTCAAGCTTGGCAAACAGCATGACCGCCCGCCGTTCCGCCTCGGCCCGGTTTGACAACCCGTGCAGCAGCGAGGTTTCGATCACCTGCTCGATGAGCCTCTTGGCCGGGTTGAACGAGGCCGCCGCCGACTGCGCGACATAGGTCACCTCGTGCCCGCGCAGCTTGCGCAGGCCGCCGGGCGACAGCTTGAGGATGTCGCGGCCGTTGATCAGGACCTCGCCGCCGGTGATGCGCACCCCGCCGCGCCCGTAGGCCATGGCCGACAGACCGATGGTGGACTTGCCGGCGCCGCTTTCGCCGATCAGGCCCAGCACCTTGCCCTTTTCCAACGTGAAGGACACGTCCTGCACGATGGTGATCTCCTGCGGCGGCTCGCCCGGCGGATAGGCCGTCGCGCCGATATGCAGGTTGCGGACCTCCAGCAACGGATCAGCCACCGCGCCCTCCTTTCAGGCTCGACGTGCGGCTCAGCACCCAGTCCGCGACGAGGTTGACCGAGATGGCGAGCGCGGCAATCGCGGCGGCGGGCAGCAGGGCCGCCGACTTGCCATAGATCAGGCCGTCCTTGTTCTCCTTCACCATGCCCCCCCAATCGGCCAGCGGCGGCTGCACGCCAAGCCCGAGGAACGACAATGTGGAGATGAACAGTACCGCGAAGATGAAGCGCAGGCCGAATTCGGCGACCAGCGGCGACAGCGCGTTGGGCAGGATCTCGCGGAAGATCACCCAGCCCTGCCCCTCGCCCCTGAGCCGCGCCGCCTCGACATAGTCCATGACGACGATATCCATCGCCACCGCCCGCGCCAGACGGAAGACCCGCGTGGCGTCGAGCACCCCCATCACCAGGATCAGCACCGTCAGGTTGAGCGGCAGCACGGAGAGCATGACCAGAGCCACGATCAGCGACGGGATCGCCATCATCAGATCGACGATGCGGCTGAGGATCTGGTCGGTCCAGCCGCCGCCCACCGCGGCCATGAACCCGAAGAACGAGCCGAGCGAAAACGCCAGCACCGAGGAGGCGAGTGCGACGAAGATCGTGATCTGGCCGCCATAGATCAGCCGTGACAGGATATCGCGGCCGATCGTGTCGGTGCCGAGCCAGTAGGTCGCCGAGGGCGATTCCCAGACCCCGCCCACCGTGGCGTCGATCGGATAGGGCGCGATCCACGGCGCGAAGATCGCCGAGAGGACGAAAAGCCCGGTCAGGAACAACCCGATGCCGGCTGAAAGGGTCAGCTTCATTTCGGATGCCTCAGACGCGGGTTGGCGATGATCGAGATCACGTCGGCGAGGATATTGAGGCCGATATAGACCGCCGCAAAGACCAGACCGACGGCCTGCACCACCGGCAGGTCACGCTTGGTCACATGATCGACAAGGTACTGGCCAAGGGCATTGTAGCTGAACACCACCTCGACCACGACGACACCGACGACGAGATAGGCGAGGTTCAGCACAACCACCGCGATGATCGGTGCGACGGCGTTCGGGAAGGCGTGTCGGCGAATGATCTCCATCGGCCCGACACCCTTGAGTTCCGCGGTCTCGATATAGGCCGATTGCATGACGTTGAGGATCGCCGCGCGCGTCATCCGCATCATGTGCGCAAGCACCACCATCACCAGAACGATGACCGGCAGCGCGACGGCGTGAAGCTTGGCCCAGAAGCTCATGCCCGGAAAGATCATGGCGACGGGCTGGAAGACCGGAAAGACCTGCGTCAGGACGAAGATGACGAAATAGGCCGCGACGAATTCCGGCAGGCTGATCGTCGCCAGCGTCACGCCGGAAATCAGTTTGTCGGGCCAGCGCCCGGCGTAGCGCGCGGCGATCAGGCCGAGCGTCAGCGCCAGCGGCACCGCGATGACGGCGGCCGAGACCGCAAGGAAAAGCGTATTGCCAAGCCGCTGGCCGATGGCCTGCGCAATGTCGGTGCCATTGGTCAGCGAGGTGCCAAGATCGCCGGTCACGACCCCGCCGAGCCATTTGAAATATCGCGTCAGGGCCGGATCGTTCAGGCCCATCTGTTCGCGCAGGTTGGCCAGCGCCTGCGGCGTCGCCGACTGGCCGAGGATCGCCTGCGCCGTATCGCCCGGCAGCGCCTCGACGCCAAGGAAGATCACGGCCGAAACGGCGAGCAGAAGGAGAAGACCCAGCGCAATGCGCTGGATCGTCAGTTTCAGGATCGGGTGAACCGTCACGGGGCTCAGGCCAGCCAGCACTTCACCAGGGCGCGGCCGTTCATCAACTCGCCGTTCGGGTCCTCGCTCCAGCCCGCGATCTCGCTGCGGACGCCGTCAACGAAGTCGTTGAACATCGGGCAGATCAGGCCGCCTTCGTCGCGCACGATGTTGGCCATCTTCGAGTATTCCGCCTTGCGCTTGGCCTCGTCGAGTTCGCCGCGTGCCGCCAGCAGCAAGGCATCGAACTCGGCGTTCTTGAACTTGGTGTCGTTCCAGTCGGCGGTCGAGAGATAGGCGGTGGAATACATCTGGTCCTGCACCGGGCGCCCGCCCCAGTAGCTGGCGCAGAACGGCTCCACGTTCCAGACGTTGGACCAGTAGCCGTCATCGGGTTCGAGCTTGACCTGCAGCGGGATGCCTGCGGCCTGCGCCGACGCGGCAAAGAGGTTGGCCGCATCCACCGCACCGGGGAAGGCACCGGGGGCGGTCCGCAGGATGATCGGGCTGCCGTCGTGGCCCGACTTCTTGTAGAACTCCGCCGCCGCCGCCGCGTCGTATTCGCGCTGCGGGATGGTTTCGTCGAACAGCGGATAGGCCGAGTTGATCGGGAAGTCGTTGCCGAGCGATCCGAGCCCGCCGAGGATCTTGTCCACCATTTCCTGACGCTTGATGGCAAGCTTCAGCGCCATGCGCAGGTCGTTGTTGTCGAACGGCGCCTTGTCGACATGCATGATGAAGACATAGTGACCACGCCCTGCGGCCGCCTTCACTTCAACGCCCGGCGCGCTCTTCAGCAGTTCGGCGATCTTCGGATCGACGCGGTTCATCATGTGAACCTGACCGGACTGCAAGGCCGCGGTCCGCGCGGTGTTGTCATTGATGACGATCAGCTCAAGCTGATCGGCATGGCCGAGGGAATCGTCGAAATAGTTCGCGAACTTGGTATAGCCGACGCGCACGCCCGGCTCGAACACTTCAACCTTGTAGGGACCCGCACCGATGCCGTCGGTCGGATTGTCGAGGCCGCCGTTCGGCTGGATGATCAGGTGATAGTCCGCCATCAGGAACGGAAGGTCGGCATTGGCGTTGCCGAGCGTCAGGGTGACCATGTCGCCCTCGGCCTTCATCTCCGCGATGTCCTTGACGATGCCGAGCGCGCCGGATTGCGATTTCTCGTCGGTATGACGCTTCAGCGTCGCCACCACGTCCTCGGCGGTGACGGTCTTGCCGTTGTGAAACTCCACGCCCTTGCGGATCTTGAAGCTCCAGGTCTTGGCGTCGGGCGTCGAGGAGATGTCTTCGGCGAGGCGCAGTTCGACACCGCCCGTCGCACCTTCGATCACCAATGTCTCGCCCCAGGTCCGGTTCACCTGGAACGGCACTTCGGACGCGGCGAGCGCTGGGTCGAGCGAGTTGGTGCTTTCGCCACCGGCAACGCCGGCGCGGATCAGACCGCCCTTTTTCGGCCCCTCGGCACGGACCGCATTGGCCAGCATGGTGTTGGCGACAACACCGCTGATGCCCGCTGCGGCGGCCTTGCCGAGAAAGGCGCGACGGCTGGTCTTGCCCTGCGCGGCGAGGGTCAGCAGATATTTCAGTTCTTGTGACATGTTGGTCTCCCTGTCAGTTCATCTGGTTCTTTTTCTTTAGTGATAGACTGCGATTGCAAAACTCGGCAACTTTTTTTGTTGATCGCCGAGTCAATCACACGAAGCGGCGCGCCACATTTTCCTCCCAGTGCCGCCGGAACACCTCCTCATCGCCCTCCCGCGCCGTCAGGTCCGCCTCGAAATGCAACTGCTCCGCATCGCACCACATCCGCGCCTGCGCCTCGGTCTCGACCTGCCATGCGCCGCGGCCGAGCCGTTGCGTCCAGCGGATCACCGCCTCGGCCGAGGCCGGGTCGTCGGGATGGATCGACCAGGTCTCGTGCATGGTTTCGCGCGTGACGAGGCCGTGGTCGAGGTTCTCGCATTCCGCCCCCTCATCCTCGATGATCAGTGACCAGCGGCCGGTCAGCAGATCCTCTTCGATCCGCCGCGCCACATGGCCCGGCCGCAACACCTCGTGGCGCCAGGCGCGGGCCATCTCGGGCGCCGCAAAGGTCCATTCGTCGCCGGCGCTG
>JBGSNN010000115.1:0-7395 GCA_041739655.1 Albidovulum sp.
TAAAGCAGCATCCCCTCGGCGCGGCGCAACTCCTCGCCGATCTCGCGGTAGCGCGCGGCCTGGCGGGCCTGGCGGGCCAACTGGGCCAGTTGCTGGGCCAGTTGTTCGATCACATCCTCGACCCGGGCGAGGTTCTGCTCGGTGCCGTTCAGCTTCAGTTCGGCCTCGTGGCGGCGCTGGTAAAGGCCCGAGATGCCGGCGGCCTCCTCGAGGATGCGGCGGCGGTTCTTCGGGCGCGCGCTGATCAGTTCGGCGATCTGGCCCTGGCGCACCAGTGCCGGCGAATGGCTGCCGGTCGAGGCATCGGCAAAAAGCATCTGCACGTCGCGGGCCCGCATCTCGCGGCTGTTGGCCTTGTAGGCGGAACCGGCGTCACGGGTGATCCGGCGCACGATGTCCAACTGGTCAAGGTCGTTGAAGCCCGGCGGGGCGAGGCGTTCGGAATTGTCGATGCTGAGGATCACCTCGGCGAAGTTGCGCGCCGGGCGCGAGGCCGCGCCGGCAAAGATCACATCCTCCATCCCGTCGCCGCGCATCGCGGTCGGGCGGTTTTCACCCATGACCCAGCGCAAAGCTTCGAGAAGGTTCGACTTGCCGCAGCCGTTCGGACCGACCACGCCTGTCAACCCCTCGTGGATGATCAGATCCGTGGGGTCCACGAAGCTCTTGAAGCCGTTGAGGCGCAGGCGGGTAAATCGCAAGACGAGGCCGTTCGATGATTCCGACAGGTCGGTAATCGTCGGCGCGAAGCGGCATGGTGTCAACCTGCCCCTACCGCATATGGCGGAATGGCGCGAGTTATCCCCAAGATATCGGCTGTACTGGCCGCTTGACCGTCGCCCTGATCCGGCGCCAGATGGGCGTGATGTGAACGGAGACAATGATGCAGGGTGGAACCGGGCGCTGCCTTTGCGGCGCGGTCAGATACCGCTTCGAGGGGCCGCCCAACTGGCAGGCGCATTGTCATTGCGAAAGCTGCCGTCGCGCGACTTCATCGCCGATCACCAGCTTCTTCGCGGTGGATCATGGACGGATCGAATGGTCCGGCACGGCGCCCCGGATCTATGAATCCTCTCCCGGCATCTTCCGCAGCTTCTGCCCGGTCTGTGGCTCGCCCCTGACCTATCAGAGCAATGTCCGCACGCAGGAGATCGACCTATATGCCCTGACGCTCGACGACCCCGCCGCGTTTGCCGCCGACCGGCACGTAATGTGGAACGAACGCCTGCCCTGGCTGCATGTTGTCGACGATCTGCCGAAGAAATGGCGTCCGCGCCTGATCGGACCGGACGAGGATTTCAGGCCGGTCCTTGCGCTTGTCCGCAACGCTTTTGCGTACATGGAAGGGCGCGTCGACCCGCCAAGCTCGGTCCACCGGCTGACCGCGGAAACGCTCGCCGCACAGGCCACGACGGACGAAATCTGGGTGACCGAGGAAGCCGGAAAACCTGTCGCCTGCATGATCCTGACGCCCCGCAGCGACGATCTCTACCTCGGAAAGCTTTCGGTGGCGGCGACGCATCGGCGGCAGGGCCTTGGACGGCAGTTCATCGAGCACGCCTTGCGCCGCGCCAAGGCGCTCGGCAAGCCCGCGGTTACCTTGCAGACCCGTGTCGAGCTGACCGAGAACCACGCTGCGTTCGAGGCGATGGGCTTTCGCAAGGTCGATGAGACCGCGCATGAGGGCTTCACCCGCCCGACCTCAGTCACCTATCGTCGCGACGTGGCGTGACGCGTTAGGCGCGGCCTGCCGACCCGGACAGCGATCTTGGATCGACGCCGAGAGTCCCGAGCGCGCGGGTCCATTTCATGTCGTTCCGCTCGGAAAACACGAGGTCGGGCGACGCGTCGCAGGTCAGCCAACCGTTGCGCAGGATCTCGGCCTCCAACTGTCCCGGCCCCCAGCCGGCATAGCCGAGCGCCAGCAACGAGGAGGTCGGCCCCTCCCCGCGCGCGATCGCCTGCAGGATGTCGAGCGTCGCGGTCATGCCGAACCGGTCGTCGATGTGCAGCGTCGTTCCCTCGCCGCCATAGTCCGTCGAATGCAGGACGAAACCGCGCACATGCTCGACCGGGCCGCCGAAATGCACCCGGATCGCGCGCGACGGATCATCCGGCGCCGGGATGCCGAGTTGCTTGAGAAGCTGGCCGAAGGTCAGGTCCGGTGCGGGCTTGTTGACGATCAGCCCCATCGCGCCATCCTCGGAATGCGCACAGAGAAAGACCACGCTGCGCTCAAAGCGCGGATCGCCCATACCGGGCATGGCGATCAGGAGCTTTCCGCTGAGATTCATACGACGGGCCTCCGAAATCAGGATCGCTTTCCCGGCGCCCGGATACAAGGGCCGGAATTGCGAAGCGGCAGCAAAACTCTTCGTGAAGGCGGCATTTCGCGCTTTCAATCGGCGGGCCGCCGCCTAGTTTCGGGGCGATGAGTCTCAACTTGCGCCATTTCGCCTCTGCCGTGGTTGCCTTGTGGCCACTTGCGGCCCCTGCTTGCGCCGAAGACATCCCGTCGCCGGTGCTGCGGGCAGAGCTGGTTGACGGCTGGCAGACCACCGCAGGCACCGAGATGGCGGCGCTGCACCTTGTCCTCGCGCCGGGCTGGAAAACCTACTGGCGTGCGCCGGGCGAGGCCGGCATCCCGCCGCGATTCGACTGGTCCGGCTCTGAGAACCTCGCCTCGGTGGCGTTTCACTGGCCGCGTCCCGAAATCTTCGATCTGAACGGGCTCCGGACCTTCGGCTATCACGACGAGTTGGTGTTGCCGATCGAACTCACGCCAAGGGACAGGGCCCGGCCGATCCGCGTCCGCGTCGGCGTGGATATTGGCGTCTGCGATGACATCTGCGTGCCGATGTCGCTGGATCTGTCGGGCGATCTTGCGCCGCGTGGCGCCCTGGTCGCCGCGATCCGTCAGGCCTTGGCCGATGCGCCCGAACCGGCGGCGGCGGCGGGCCTCAGCGCGGCGCGGTGCGATGCAGAACCGATCCGCGACGGCATGAGGCTGACCTCTCGGCTGACGCTGCCCTCAGTCGGGCCGGATGAACTGGCGGTCTTCGAGCTTTCGGATCAGACGATCTGGATCTCGCCCGCCGACACCCGCCGCAGCGGGGCGGAGCTGAGGGCGACGGCGGATCTCGTGCCCGCGACGGCCAAGCCCTTCGCCGTCAACCGGTCTGACATCCGCATCACGATCTTCGGCGGCACCGGCCGGGTGGTCGAGCTTCAGGGCTGCGCCGGCTGACCCCGCCTGAGATGGGCCCACCCGATCAGCCAGAAGGCAGCCGCCACGGCCACTACGCCCAAGGCGAAGGCGGCCAAGGCCGGACCGAGCGGCGCCCCCCGCCAGATCGCGATCCCCAGCGTCCCGGCAAAGACCGCCAGCATTGCACCCGCCGCGACACGCACGAGCCGCTGTAGCGCGGGTGTTCGGCGGGCGCGGCGGAAGGAGACCAGATGCCGTGACAGGTCGTGCTGGACGCCGATCATGGCCGGCACCACCAGCAGCACCAGAACCATGCCGAAGCCGAGCCCATAGCAGAGCGTGATGACTGTCGGCTTCAGGAACTGCGCCTGGCGCGAACCTTCGTAGAGAAGCGGCGCGAGCCCGAGGACGGTTGTCGCCGTGGTCAGGAACACCGGCCGCAGACGATCCGCCACCGCGTCGATGGTCGCCGGGATCAGGCCCCGCTTCGCCGCATAGTCGTCGATCGTCGAGACGAGGACGATGGCGTCGTTGATGATGATGCCGGACATGCCGATCATGCCGATGACCGAAAACATGCTGATCGGCACATTCCAGGCGCCGTGTCCGTAGAGCGCACCGATCAGGCCGAGCGGGATCACCAGCATCACGACCATCGGCCGCGTCCAGCTTGCGAAGATCCACGCAAGCACGGCGTAGATGCCAAGCAGCGCCGCAGCGAGGCCGATCATCGCATCGCCGAGAAATTCGTCTTCCTGTTCGCTCAAGCCCGCCACCTGGAACGAAACGCCGTAGTCCGCTGCGATCTTCGGCAGGATTTCCTGATCCAGACGGGCGATGATCTCGGCTACGCTGTCGGCATTGTCGTCGGCGATGTCGCCGGTCACCGACACGATGCGCTTGCCGTTTTCGCGCCGAAGGCTGGAAAACCCGGCCTGCGCCTTGACCGTCACGATGTCCGCAAGCGGCACATAGCCGCCGGACGCGGTCCGCATCAGCGTCTTGTCAAGAAAGTCGGCCGACTTTTCATCGTCCGGCACCCGCACCATGATCTTGGTGCTGCGCGCTCCGTCGGGAAAGCTTGCCGCCTCGATTCCGTTCAGCCGGTTGCGCAACTCCGCCCCGACGCCCTCGACCGTGAAGCCGAGCGCGCGGCCTTGCGGCGTCAGGTTCAGGACCAGCTCGTCCTTGTCGAGGGGCAGCGTGTCCTCAAGGGCCGAGACGGCGGGAAACACCACGAGTGCCCGCTTCAACGCCTCGGCCGCGGCCTTCAGCGTGGTCGCGTCCGCGCCCGAGAGCTCAACGTCGATGTCGTCGCCGCCCGGCCCGAACCGCCCGCCGCGGAACGACAGCTCCTCAAGCAGGGGATGGCGCGGCGCAGCCTCCTGCAGCGAGGCGACGAAATCAGAGCTGGTCCAGGGTCGCAGGTCGGGGTCGCCAAGCTCGATCGAGACCGCCCCGAGCAGATCCTGATTCTTGGTCTCGGCACTCGCGAGACCGCGACCGACATTCGCGCCGATCTCGGCGATGACATAGTGCAGCGGCTCCACACCATAGGTCTCGCGATAGTCCGCGGCGACCGTTTCCACCGTATCTTGCAGCGCCTGCATCATCGCGAAGGTGTCGTCGCGCGTCGCCCCGGCCAGCATGGCGAAATTTGCGTCGATCGTGGCCTGTTCGGGCGAGGAGAAGAAGCGCCACTGGAGGTCACCCCGAATGAACTTTGCGGCCTCGAAGGCCAGAAGCGCCATCGCGGCGGCGATCACCGGATAGCGGGCCCAGATCACGAAGCGCGTGAGCGGTCGCATGAGGTTTTCGCGCGCCCAAGCGAAGCCCCGGTTCACCCAGCGCGAGGGGGCGTCATACCAATGCGCCTTGGCGGATTTCGCCAGCGCATGGGCCATGTGATTGGGCAGGATCAGGAAGCATTCCACCAGCGAAGCCACCAGAACGACGGTCACGGTGAAGGGGATATCCTGAATGAGATTGCCGAACCGGCCGGAGAGCGCGGTCAGCCCGAGAAATGCAACGACGGTGGTGATGGTCGAGGCCAGAACCGGCGCGGCCATGCGCGTGACGGCGGTCTCTGCCGCGACGAGCGCCGGTTCGCCCAGCCTTCGGACGCGGAAATCTGTGTGTTCGCCGATCACGATCGCATCATCCACGACAATGCCAAGCGTCAGGATCAGCGCGAAGAGAGAGATCATGTTGAAGGTCAGCCCGAAGGCCTGCATCAGCGCAACCGCAGTCAGCATGGCAACGGGAATGCCCGCGGCGACCCAGAAGGCGGTCCGCGCGTTCAGGAACAGAAAGAGGATACCGACCACAAGCGCAAGGCCCATGGCACCGTTGTTGATGAGAATGTCGAGCCGCGCCCGGATATCCTCGGACCGGGTGCGGATCATATCGATCTGCACGCCGGCCGGAAGCGTCGGGCGCATCTCGGCGGCGACTTTCTCGACCTCGGCCTGAATCGCCAGGGCGTCGCCTTGCACCGCGCGGTCGGCGCGCAGCGCAATCGCCGGGTTGTCGTCGACATAATAGGCGTGAATGTCGGCGCTGCCGCGCAGGCTGATGGTCGCGATATCGCCGAGACGAAGATCGGTGCCGTCCGGTGCCGATTTCAGCACGATCTGGCCGAGCGTGTCGGCCGTCCGACGCTCGGACCCGGTGCGCAACCGGGCCGAGCCATCGGCAACCTCACCGGCGGGATCGGGCGACGCTTCGGCCGCCACCCGCTGACCGATTTCGGACAGGGTGAGGCCGTGCCGCATCAGCTGCTCCAGCGGCACGTCGATGCGGAGTTCGGGATCGGCGACGCCTTCGATGGTCGCGCGGGTCACGCCCGCTTCGAACAGGCGCGACAGGAATTCGTCGGCGAGCCGCAGAAGCTGCGTCGGCTCGACCGGCCCGGTGATGATCATGTCGGTGACCCGATCGCGCCAGACACGGCGGGTGACGTTCGGTTTTTCGGCCGCCTCGGGCAGGGTCGTGACGCCCGCCACCGCGGTTTCCACATCGTCGAGCGCGCGTGCCATGTCCGCGCCGGGTTCGAAGTCAAGCGTGATTCGCGCGAGCCCCTCGCGCGACACGGCGGTGGAGGTTTCGACGCCTTCGACCGCCAGCAGGCCCGGCTCCAGCACCTCGACGATGCCGCGGTCGATATCCTCAGGACCAGCGCCGGTCCAATTGACCGTGACAACGATCTGCTGGATCACGACATCGGGGAAATACTGTGCCCGCATCCGCGGCAGGGCCGCCAGCCCCGCCGCGACGAGGATCACCAGAACGAGGTTCGCGGCCGTCGCATGGCGCGCGAAATAGGACAGCAACCCATGAACCGCAGGGAACCGTTCGCCCCGATCGGTCATCACCCACCCATCCGCGCTTCGATCCGCTGCACCATCTCGGCGGGCACCTTGCCTTCGCGAAGCTGTACCAGGATGCGCTCTCTGGCATCCTTCGGCATCCGGTCGTTGCCTTCGACCAGCGCGATCAACTCGGCGCGGCGTTCCGGCGTCAGGTCGATCAGTGCCGCCTTGGTCTCGGTCTCCGTGACCTCGCCCGATTGTGCGCCGTCGCGGATCGGGCGGATCAGGATGCCCGCGCCGAGAAGCGGTGAGCGTTCGGTCACCACCTCGCGCCCGGCAAGGTCGCCGACCCGGACGATCACAGCGTCGCCCTCCTGATGCAACACCTCGGCCCGGACCGCCTCGAGCCGGTCGCCCTCACCGAGAACGAGAAGCGTGCCGTCAGAGCCGATTGCGGCGGCGGGCAGGAGTGCCACGCCGTCGAGCGGCCGGGTCCGCACTGCGACGGTCACGAAATCGCCGGGCTTCAGGCCGCGCGGCGCGATCAGCGAGGCAAAGACCAGACGCCCGCTCAGCCCGGCGCCCACAGTAGCATCAACCCGCGCGAGCCTGCCCGCAGCGCTGATCTCGGTGCCCGAAATGTCGAGCGCGGCGGTGACCGGAAGCGGCATCAGCTCTCCCTCGGCATCGACGAGGGTGGCGAACTTCGCGGTGGAGACCCGGAAGGAAACCTCAAGATCATCGGGGGCGACGAGGTCGCCAAGCTTTTCGTTCTTTGCGACGAGCCCACCCGCAACCGCGGTCACACCCGACAGCACTCCGGCGAAACCGGCGCGCAACTCGGTCTCGGCCAACCTGCGCTCGGCATCGGCGAGC
>JBGSNN010000117.1:0-5110 GCA_041739655.1 Albidovulum sp.
CCGGAAGAAGAACGTTGTCGTCGTGATGATGACCCAGTTCCCAAGCCAGATCCGCGGTTCAAAAGCACGTTCGATCCTGGAGGCGCTGCCGAACCAGCTTCTCTTCCCGAACGGCGAAGCGGCATCGAGCGACTATGACAGTTTCCGCCTGACCGATGGTGAGTTGGACTTCGTCCTGAACCCGATCCCGGGTCAGCGTCTGGTGCTGTCCCGCTCCCCGCGCGGCTCGACCGTTCTCAACGTCGATCTGAAGGCGCTCGGGCCTTTGCTGACGGCCCTCGGCGGCGGTCAGGCCGGTCTCAATGCCTTCGGCGCGGACTATGCCGCGCGGCCCAAATTCTGGAAGGAATGATTACTCAATGAAATCAATGCATTACATAACCATGATTATCGGACTCGGATGTTCGGGGCTTGCGGGCTGCACTGGCGTGCCGATTGCCAAGACCAATTGCTGGGCCACCGCGGGTTCTACTTTGACCACTTCCACCAAGGGCGCAAGTCCGGATGCGGGGCTTGTCTCACGCGGCAACACTTCGGGTCTTGATGTCATTCCCTGCGAATAAACCTCTTGGCATGATCGGGGCATTGGCCTTGGGCGCGGCGGTCCTGCCTTGGCCTGCGACGGCGCAAGGCGTGCCGATTGTCGACCCGAAGTCGATCATCCAGCACGGCCTGGAAATCGCTCAGATGTCCTATCTGACCGGTGGGCGCGAACTTGAGGCCGACAAGAAGCGTCGAATCGACGAATTGCACCAGGACCAACTCGATGCGCTCGATGCTACGCTGGCGATGATGACAGGCAAGACGCCGTGGATCGGCGATCTCGAAGTGATCCCCGGCGCCGAGGCCGAAGTCCTTTACGCAGTTGAAGACAACAACCCTTATGCCGCTCGGCTTTTCGGCGATGCCAAGACCAGCATCGAAGAGATGATCGTGGCCACAGCGCAGAAATACGCAGGGCACCCCGGCCTTGCCCGTGCCGGATTGAACCCGGTCGAGTTTCGCATCTGGTTCCAAAGCCTCGTGAAACAGGAATCCGGGTTTTCCATCGGGGCACGCAGCCCAGTTGGGGCCTTTGGTCTGACGCAGGTGATGCCGGACACGGCCAAGGATCTTGGCATTTACCCCGCCTACTATGACGATCCGATGCTGCAGCTGGATGGTGGCGCGCGGTACTTCCTGACCCAGCTCAACAAGTTTGGCTCGGTGCCGCTGGCCTTGGCGGCCTACAACGCCGGCCCCGGCAATGTCACCAAATACGGTGGCATCCCGCCCTTTGAAGAGACGCAGAATTACGTCGTCCGCATCACCGGGTTCTTCAATTCCTATGCTGGTAAGATCACCGGCGTGGATCAGGTTGGCACGTTTGATCCGCGCGACATGGCAATCGCCGAGGCGAGCAACACCGCTGACGCTGGCCTGCACTATGGGATGGCAGCCTCGGTCGAGATCGAGGCATCGTTGAAACGGCTGCGCGCCATCATCGAGCGCATCCCCACGACCAAATCGACCAAAGAGGCTCTGGACCTCAACAGCTATGCCCGGGCGGAAGCCGTCCGGATCGGGCTGATGGTCGAGCGGGTCAAGGCAGCGCGCGTAAAGGTCGATCAGGCCCGCTACGCCCTCTGGCTGCAGGCCTATGCCATCAACGCAACATTCATCAAAGTGAAGGGTGGTTCCGAATGATCCGCAATCTTGTCCGGGGTCTTGGCCCCCTCCTTACTTCTGCAGCCTTGCTTTCCTCGGCCCCTGCCCTCGCGCAGGGCGTGCCAACAGTTGACCTCACCAGCATCGCCAAGATTGGCGAAGTGCTGACCGAGGCCAAGTTGCAGGTGAAGGAGATGATCGCCTCCAACCTGAAACTCGATGAGCAGATCCTGAAGCAGATCGAACAGATCGCCACCCTGAAGGCACAGCTCGACGCATTGCGCAACGGGCTCACTCTGGAGGCGTTGGGCATCCCGGACCCCGATACCTTCTTTGACGATATCCTGCCCGATGTGGCGGACCTGACCGGTGGGTTGATCGCGGCCAAGGACGGCAGCTATTCCCTTATGACAACCTCGGGCAAAGTAGGTGACAAGCCCGCCGCGCAATATGTCTCGGAGTTCTTCGCCTCGGCTGGCCTTGATGTGGCCACTGTCGACACCCTTGCGAACAGTGAAGATGAAGGGGCAGCCCGGATCGGCACGCAAGCAAACACCGCCGCTTTCCTCTCGGCCGCCGCAGAAACCTCCTCGGTTAAGGCTTCGGAAAGCCTCGATCGGGTGCACGAACTCGTGCAGGAAATCCCGGACACCGAAGGGCTGAAAGAGGCCATCGATCTGAACACCCGCGTGACGGCGGAACTGTCGATCGCGCTCGCGAACATTTGGAACATGGAATCCGCCCAGCTGATGGGCATGGGCGAGGCCGGTGTCATGGATGCCGCCACCGCCGCCGAAGAACAGAAGTTCATCAAAGTCCTTGGGGGAGAATGAACATGGCCAATGCTTTCAAAGTGCGACTGATGGGCGGTGCCCTTGGGTTGATCGCAATTTTCTCGGCCGCAGCATGGGCCGAAACCCCTGTCTCGGCAGACCTTGCGCAAGAAGACGCCTATCTCGACGTTTTGCCCAAGGTCGATGTGCCAGAAAATGTGGAGCCGATCCCGGGAGCAGTGAACGAAGAATTCCGTAAATGTGAAGCCTTCTGGCCCGCAGGCTACGCGTTGGCGCGTTCCGGCCCCGAAGCGCGGGCTCTGCGCGACATCTACGGCCTGGTCCGCGTGCGCAACGTGATTGAAACGCAGGATTGCGGCTGCACAGGCAAAGTGGCGAACTGGGAAGAAGTCGAGGCCGTCGCGGCTGCATTGCGCGATCATCACCACGTCCAGCGCCTCAGCTGGCAGCAAACGAAGGCGATTGCGGAAGAGGCCGCAACCCTGACGGCTGTCGCAGAAACCATGTGTGGCGGCAGCTTCTGATGGACAGCGTCTCGACCATCCTGGCGACGCTGGATGCGGCGATCACCTCTGCGGGGCGGCAGTATTTCGAGGCGACAGCCGGTGCTGTCGGGCCGATCTACACGACCCTGCTTGCCCTCCTGCTCGTCATGGTCGGGATCAACGCGGCCTTGAATGTCTACCGGATTTCCATGCGTGATGCGGTTCAACTGTCTTTCCGGATCGTTATGGTCCTGATGTTTGGTCTGACCTGGTCCAACTTCACCCAAATCTATGACGCCGCCAGCAACGGGCTCAGTGCTCTTGCGCTGGAATACTTCCGGCTCGGGGGTGGCGGTGTCGGTGCATCCGCCACTGCAGCGATGGATGACATGGCGAACATGATGGCCGGAAACGTGGATTCCGTGTCTTCCGCGATGTCTTCAATCATGCGGGGCTTTGTGGCCGCTGTTCTCTATGTGGTGCTCGGGGTCTTGATGGCAGTCTATGTCTTCATCGTCGGTTTCTCGAAGCTGATGATCGCTTTCCTGCTCGGGGTTGCACCAATTGCCATCGGCGCCACGATCTTTGAGAAGACCAAGGGCATGTTCGAGGCCTGGCTCTCGGCCATGATCGGTTATCTGATGTATCCGGTCGCCTCCGCCGGGGTCATCGTTGCGGTCGTCACCGTAGCCCACGACGTTTTCCGCGAGACAAAAGATGTGACAGACCTCGGCTCGATCCTTGGTTTCTTCGTCATCGTTTTCGTCGGCATCTTCGCCCTGATGGCTATCCCAAATGCCGTGACGCACATCACCGGCCAGATCAGCCTTGCGAGCATTGCACCGCAAGCGCTGCGGGTTGCGGGCAAGCCCTTGGAAAAGGCCTCCGACTATTCGGCGCGCCGAATGAACGAGGTGCGATCGGGTTTCATGCACGGCATGACCGAACACCACCATTTGCGAGATCAGGCAAGGTCGGATGCCGAGCGCGGCCAGGCCGCACGGGCGCGTTTGGGTCAATTCATCCGCGACAGTTGACGCTGACGAACCGGCCCACGCCGCACAACTGCCGACCGCGCAAATCCCCATTTCCGGAGCACAACGATGACAGGTTCACCCCCTGAACTGAGAAGTTTTCTCGAAGCCGAGATGTTCTACGGCGTCAAAAAGCGCGAACGCATCGCCTATGCGGTGGCAGGCGGCGGTCTCGCCATCGGCCTCATGGGCATGATCGCTGTCGTCACGCTTATGCCCCTGAAGCAGACCGAGGCCTTCCTCGCCATCGTCGACAAGGACACCGGCGTCGCCGAACGTGTGGTCGCGGTCGAGAAAGCCGGGATCGAACAGGCTGAAGCCATCCGCCAAAGCCTGCTCTTTGCCTATGTCACCGACCGAGAAACCTATGACCAGCACGACAACGAGTCCCGCATTTTGCGCGCCTACACTTGGTCCGAAGGCAACGCGCGGCAGGGGCTGGTGAGCCTCTGGACGGAAGGCAACTCAAACTATCCACCCAAGCTCTATGGTCAGAACTCCAAGGTAGTTATCGACGTTCTGTCGATCACCCCGGTGACGGACACCACCGCGCAGGTGCGCTTCACCAAGACCTGGGTGTCGGATGGCGAGGGAGTGCCTGACCGGATCGGCAAATTCACCGCGACTGTCACCTATCGCTTCGAGCCGTCCAAACAGACTGCGCTCGATCTCGTCTGGCAGAACCCAACCGGCTTTCTGGTGACGGATTATCGCATCACTGCAGAAACCCTGGCCCCCACGGAGGAATGACATGACCCATCCACTGACCCTTCCTGTGCTCGGGCTTCTGATCTCGATGACCGCCCTGCCCGCTTTGGCCGAAACCGCACCGAAGCCCGGCAGCCATGATGCTCGTGTGACCTATGCGACCTATCAGGAAGGTCAGGTTTACCGGATCAACACCCGGCTCAGAAACGTGACCCTTGTTGAACTTGGTGAGGGTGAAAAAATCCATTCCATCGCCATCGGCGATCTCGAAAGCTTCAAGATCGACAAGCTGGAGCGCGCCAACCTTTTCATCATCAAGCCCGTCGTCGCAGGGGCCACGACCAACCTGACGGTCGAGACGCAGCGCAATATCTATTTCCTGCAAGTGACGGAAGGTGGCCGTGGAGAACCGAACTATTCGGTGAAGTTCACCGTGCCGGGC
>JBGSNN010000203.1:0-4948 GCA_041739655.1 Albidovulum sp.
TGGTATCCTTACGGTTGGCGATAGTCCGTTACGCAAAGGAAGAATGTCGCGAAGCGTATCAAACATTGCTCGTTGGCAGTGTCGCCCTCCCACAAACGGAAATTCTGATGTCGGCCGTCGATAACCTGCCGCGCCCTTTGAGCCTGCGTGGTTTCTATGCCTTTTGCACAGCGAAATGTAATATTCCCTGTCGTAACCTAAGCTGACACCATATGGGTACAGTGAAAGCGCTAACTCCCGCTGGCTAGTAAAATGTTGCACTTCGTCAAATTCAAGTAGGCAATTCAGATCCGGAAGAAACGCGTCCGGCCTGAGTTTTGATTCTCTTTTGCCCTTAAGGCCTAGGACATCACCGTTAAGGGCGGTGAAAATGTTCGCGATCGGTGCATCATCGTTCTCGAAAGTGTTCTTCAACCAAGGAAACGTGCGTACCTCGACACGCGTAATTGAGCGAACCACTTCAATGAAGTTCTTCTCAGCCTGTCCCAAGATTAAACATCCAACTCCTCCACAAACCGCGCATTCTCCTGAATATACTGGAACCGCAGTTCCGGCTTCTTGCCCATCAGGCGCTCGACCAGTTCGCCGGTCTCGCCGCCGTCCTCGTCGTCGATGCTCACCCGGATCAGTTTGCGGGTCGCGGGGTTCATCGTGGTGTCTTTGAGGTCTTTGGCGTCCATCTCTCCCAAGCCCTTGAAGCGCTGGACGTCGATCTTGCCTTTGCCGCCGAGGCCCTCGACCAGCATCCGCTCCTTCTCCACATCGTCGGAGACATAGAGCCGCTTTGCCCCTTGCGTCAGCCGGTAAAGCGGCGGGCAGGCGAGGTAGAGGTGGCCCTTGTCGATCAAGGGCCGCATCTGGGTGAAGAAGAAGGTCATCAGCAAGGACGCGATATGGGCGCCGTCCACATCGGCGTCGGTCATGATGATGATCTTGTCATAGCGCAGATCGTCGAGCCGGAACTTAGTGCCCATGCCGACACCGAGGGCCTGGCAGAGGTTGCTGATCTCCTGGTTCTGGCCCATCTTGGCCGAGGCCGCGCCGAGAACGTTGAGGATTTTCCCGCGCAGCGGCAACAGCGCCTGATTGGTGCGGTCGCGCGCCATCTTGGCGGAGCCGCCGGCGCTGTCGCCTTCGACGATGAAAAGCTCGGTCCCCTCGCGGTTGGTGGCGGAACAATCGACGAGCTTGCCGGGCAGCCGCAGCTTCTTGGTCGCGGTCTTTCTCTGCGTCTCCTTCTCGGCCCGGCGCTTGAGGCGTTCCTCGGCGCGCAGGATGAGGAAATCGAGGATCGCGCCGGCGGATTTCGTGTCATTCGCCAGCCAGTTGTCGAAATGGTCGCGGACCGCGCTTTCGACCCAGCGCGCGGCCTCCTCGGTGGACAGGCGGTCCTTGGTCTGGCCGACGAACGAAGGTTCCCGGATGAAGATCGAGATCAGCGCGCAGCCGCCGGTCAGCATGTCCTCCCGGGTGATCTCGCCCGCCTTGCGGTTCTTGACCAGATCGCCATAGGCGCGGATGCCCTTCAGCATCGCGGCCCAGAACCCTGCCTCATGGGTGCCGCCTTCGGGGGTCGGCACGGTGTTGCAGTAGGAATGGATGAAGCCGTCGCGCGCGGGCGTCCAGTTGATCGCCCATTCGATCGAGCCGGGGACACCGAATTTTTCCTGAAAGCCGACCTTGCCCGCGAAGGGGCGGTCGGCATAGGCGGTGGCGCCCTCCATCGAGAGCGCGAGGTAATCGGCGAGGCCGTTGGGGTAGTGGAACGTGGCCTCGGTCGGCGTCTCGCCATCCTCGACGGCGGATTTCCAGCGCAGTTCCACCCCGGAAAAGAGATAGGCCTTGGACCGTGCCATCTTGAAGACGCGGGCAGGCTTGAACTGGAGCGAGCCGAAGATCTCGGGGTCGGGATGGAAGGTGACGGTGGTGCCGCGGCGGTTCTGCGTCGGCCCGAGTTTCGCGATCGGACCAAGCGGGACGCCGCGCGAAAAGCTCTGCTCGTAAAGCTCCTTGTTGCGGGCGACCTGGACGATCATCGAGTCCGAGAGCGCGTTGACCACCGAGGAGCCGACGCCATTGAGGCCGCCCGAGGTGGAATAGGACTTGTCAGAGAACTTGCCGCCGGCGTGAAGCGTGCAGAGGATGACCTCAAGTGCCGACTTGCCGGGGAACTTCGGATGCGGATCGACCGGGATGCCGCGGCCGTTGTCGCGCACGGTCAGCGAATGGTCGGCGTGAAGCTCAACCTCGATCCGGTTGGCGTGGCCCGCGACGGCCTCGTCCATCGAGTTGTCGAGAATTTCGGCCACCATGTGATGCAGCGCGCGGTCGTCGGTGCCGCCGATATACATGCCCGGCCGCTTGCGCACGGGTTCGAGTCCTTCGAGGACTTCGATCGAGGACGCATTGTAGTCGTCCGGATGGGCGGACAGGAGGTCGTCGGCCATGGCTGCTGCTCTTTGTTTTTCTCTGGGCCGGGATTAGACCATGCGGGGCCGTCGGGGGCAAGCGGCGCGGGGTTGCAATTGGCGGGGCGGACCCGAAATATGGGGGGTGGTCTGACGCCGCAGCACAAGGGAGAGACGAGATGTGGAATGACCGCTACGCCGGGGAGGGCTATCTCTTCGGCACCGAGCCGGCCGACTTTCTCAAGCGGGCCGCGCCCTGGCTGACGGTGGGGGAGACGGCGTTGGCAATCGCCGATGGCGAAGGGCGAAATTCGGTCTGGCTTGCCGCGCAGGGGTTGCGGGTGACGGCCTTCGATCCGGCACCGAACGCGGTCGAGAAGGCGCGCAGACTGGCCGCGGCGCGGGGTGTGGCGGTGGCGTTCCATGTCGAGGACCTGGATGGCTGGGACTGGTCACAGAGCTATGACGTGGTGGCGGGCGTCTTCATCCAGTTCGTCGGTCCGGATGCGCGTGCGAAGCTTTTCGAGCGGATCAAGGGCGCGCTGCGGCCGGGTGGATTGCTCCTTCTCCACGGCTACGCGCCGCGGCAGGTGGACTATGGCACCGGCGGGCCGCCGATGCGCGAGAACATGTACACCGAAGACCTGCTGCGCGACGCCTTCGCGGGCTGGGAGGTGCTTCGGCTTGAGGATTTCGATGCTGACGTGGACGAGGGCAGGGGACATTCCGGGCGCTCTGCTCTCGTCGATTTCATCGCGCGCAAGCCGGGCTGACGCCCCCGGCCGCGCCACTGACCGCGACCGGGTTTCAGGCGGGCGCCGTTGCGTCACGGCGGGCACAGCGCCGGAAACAGTCCGCGGCCGGCTGCATCAGTTTCTTAGGAATATCTTTCAAAGCATTGAATAATATAAACAAATAAATACATCTTGGTTCCCGGCGCGGGCCATGCGCCTGCGAGATACCGCCTATGAGCGCGATTGAATACAAAACCGACACATTCCGGCCTATCTTTATTCTGCATTGCAGCAATGCGAGCGCAGAAACGAAAGAGTCGGATGACCCGCAGCCTGCCTTTCCACGTCAGCATGACCCGACCGCGCGCGGCTGCGCCCGGATGGCGGACGGACCTTGCGCGGCATCTCCTGCGGCTCGACCTCACCTCGCGCGTCAACCGGTTTTTCACGCCGGCCCCGGATCGCGTGATCGCGTCCTATGCCGGCACCGCCGCGCCGATCTTCGTGGTGACGGCCGAGGCGGGCGGACAGGTCTGCGGTGTCGCCGAAGTCCATGCCCACAGCACGCGGCCCGAAGCCGCCGAGATCGCGCTTTCGGTCGATGACGAGATGCGCCGCAGGGGCGTCGGCTGGACGCTCTTTTCCCGTGCGGTCGCCGAATGCCGGGCCCGCGGCATCGAGGATGTCTGGGTGGTCTATCTGCGCGGCAACGACGCGATGCGGCGGATCGCCGACCGCGCCGGGTTTGCCCGCGTGCCGGGCGGCGACCTGACCACCATCACGGCGCATCTGATCGACCTCGCACCTGTGCCGGAAGGCCCGGCTCTGGACCTTGCGCCGCGCCCGACGTAAGGCTTGCGGATGCGGGGGAGAGAGACATATGGCACCCATGTGCGGGCGCTTGTGACGCTGAGCCTGCCGCTGGTGGGGTCCAACCTCGCGCAGATGGCGCTGCATGTGACCGATACAGTGATGCTCGGCTGGTACGGTGTCACGGAACTGGCCGCAGTGGTGCTCGGCGCCTCGACCTTCTTCGTGCTCTTCATCCTCGGTTCGGGCTTTGCGCAGGCGGTGATGCCGATGGTCGCTTCGGCACTGGGGCGCGGCGATGAAGCGCAGGTCCGGCGCGACACCCGGATGGGGATGTGGCTGTCGATCCTCTACGGCGTCGCGATCTATCCGGTCTTCTGGTGGTCGGGGTCGATCCTCTTGGCGCTGAAGCAGGCCCCGGATGTGTCTGCTCTGGCCGAGGCCTATCTGCGCATCGCCGGCCTGGGGATGGTGCCCGCGCTTCTGGTCATGGCGCTGAAAAGCTTCCTCTCCGCGCTCGAACGCGCCGCCATCGTGCTCTGGGCGACGCTCGCGGGCGTGGCGTTGAACATCGCCCTGAACTGGGCGCTGATCTTCGGTCATTGGGGCGCGCCGGAACTCGGCGTGCCGGGTGCCGCGCTCGCCTCGGTGGCGACGCAGGTGCTGACGGTGATCGTGATGGCGCTTTACGCTGGACTGCACCTTGATTTCCGGCGCTTTCGCCTGTTTCAGCGGGTCTGGCGGCCGGACTGGCCGGCCTTCGCGCAGGTCTATCGGCTGGGCTGGCCGATCGGCCTGACCGGGCTTTTCGAGAGCGGGCTGTTCCAGGCGGCGGCGCTGATGATGGGCTGGATCGGGACCAGGGAACTGGCGGCGCATGGCATCGCGCTGGAACTCGTCGCGATCGCCTTCATGGCCCACCTTGGCCTTTCAAACGCCGCGACGGTGCGGACCGGGCGCTATCGCGGCGCGGGCGACCGGCAGGGCCTGCGCGAC
>JBGSNN010000234.1:0-5562 GCA_041739655.1 Albidovulum sp.
GTCACCGTCGCCCGCGCCAGCCCCAGTTGCGCCGCCAGATCCGAGAACGAGGCCCGCCCGTCGCGCCTGAGCGCCGCGATCAGCGCCTGATCGGTATCGTCCAGTTCGCTCATTTTGCCCGCCGTTTTGTGCAAATGCCTGTGCAATCCGATAATAGGGCCGCTTTTTTCCGGCGCAATCCGGCAAGACAGTCGGGGAACCGATTCCGGCGACCGAATCCCCCGCCCCCATGACAAGGACGCATGACCCGATGACCAAGACCTGCATCCTGATCGGCGCGCCGATCGACAGCGGCCAGAAACGCGACGGTTGCCTGATGGGCCCCGCCGCGTTCCGCGTCGCGGGCATGGCCCGCAGCCTCACCGACCTCGGCATCACGTCCGAGGACTGGGGCGATGTGGTGCCCCGGCCGCTGCGCGCCGCGACCTGCGCCAACCCGGCGGTCCATCACCTTGCCGAAACCGTCGCCTGGACCGAGGCGCTCGCCGAACGCGGCATGGAGGCGATGCAGAAGGGCCTGCCGATCTTCCTCGGCGGCGATCATTCGCTGTCGCTCGGCTCCGTCGCGGGCATGGCCGCCCATGCCGCCAAGGTCGGGCGTCCGCTTTTCCTGCTCTGGCTCGATGCCCATTCAGACTATCACACCCCGCTGACGACCCAGTCCGGCAACCTCCACGGCACGCCCGTCGCCTATATCGCGGGCCGGCCCGGCTTCGACGCCTTCCCGCCGTTTCCGGCACCGATCCCGGCGGAGCGCATCTGCCTTTACGGCATCCGCTCCGTCGATCCAGCCGAACATGCCGGACTGCTCGACACGGATGTGACGATCTGTGACATGCGCACGCTCGACGAACAGGGGATCGTCGCGCCGCTGCGGGCCTTCCTGCAGCAGGTGGCGGCGGCGAACGGCTTGCTCCACGTCTCGCTCGATGTCGATTTTCTCGACCCCGGCATCGCCCCGGCGGTCGGCACCACCGTCCCCGGCGGCATCACCTTCCGCGAGGCGCATCTCGTCATGGAACTTCTGCACGAAAGCGGCCTTGTCAGTTCGCTCGACCTTGTGGAGCTGAACCCCTTCCTCGACGAACGCGGCCGCACCGCGCATCTCATGGTCGAACTCGTCGGCTCGCTCATGGGCCGCAAGGTCTTCGATCGCCCGACTCGCGGCGCCTGATGACCGGCCTGCCTCCAGGCACCCGTATGTGAGCGGGCGGCCAAAGCCCGACCCGAAGGCCCCGCACGCCTCTTTCAAGGACCCCGAAATGACCCAGCCGCAGCACCTGAATATCGTCCCTTTTGTCAGTGTCGACAATATGATGAAGATGGTTCTTCATATCGGAGTCGAACGCGCCATCAGCGAGATTTCCGGCTATATCAAGGCCGATTTCCTGCGCTGGAACAGCTTCGACAAGACCCCCCGCATCGCCTCGCATTCTGACGTTGGCGTGATCGAACTGATGCCGACCTCGGATGGCGAGATGTACGGCTTCAAATATGTCAACGGCCACCCCAAGAACACGCGCGACGGACTCCAGACCGTCACCGCCTTCGGCCTTCTGGCCGAGGTCAACACCGGCTATCCGATCCTCTTGAGCGAGATGACGATCCTGACCGCCTTGCGCACCGCCGCCATGTCGGCCCTCGCCGCCAGTTACCTCGCACCAGCGGGCGCCACCACGATGGCACTGATCGGCAATGGCGCGCAGGCGGAATTCCAGGCGCTCGCCTTCAAGGCAATCTGCGGCATCAGCCAAGTTCGGCTCTACGACATCGACCCGGACGCGACGGCGAAATGTGCAAGAAATCTCGCCGGTTCCGGCCTCCTCCTCACGCGCTGCAGAAGCGCCGAAGAGGCGATGGAAGGGGCCGCGATCGTCACCACCTGCACTGCGGACAAGCAACGCGCCACCATCCTCAGCGACAACATGGTGGGCGCCGGCGTCCACATCAACGCGGTCGGCGGCGACTGCCCCGGCAAGACCGAACTGCACCGCGACATCCTGCTCAGATCCGCGATCTTTGTCGAATACCCGCCGCAGACCCGCATCGAGGGCGAAATCCAGCAGCTCGCCGCCGATCATCCCGTCACCGAGCTCTGGCAGGTCATCGCCGGGACCGTCCCCGGCCGCAGCGACCCGCGCCAGATCACGCTCTTCGACAGCGTCGGCTTCGCGATCGAGGATTTCTCGGCGCTGCGCTACATCCATGACCAGCTCCGGACCCTGCCCTACAGCGACCCTCTCGACATGATCGCCGATCCCGACGACCCCCGCGACCTCTACGGAATGCTGCTGCGCGCCAAGGCCGTGGTGGCCTGATCCATTCATCTTGGCAAAAATACCTCGGGGGTGCGGGGGCAGCGCCCCCGCGCCGCCTTTCCGGCCCTTGCGCCCTTCCGGAACTGGCGATAATCCCCGGCCATGACACATGCCCATCAGCGCCTTCTCATCATCGACTTCGGCAGCCAGGTCACGCAGCTGATCGCGCGCCGCCTGCGCGAGCTGAACGTCTATTGCGAGATCCATCCCTTCAACCGCGTCGATGCGGCGTTCCTGACGGCGTTCGCACCGCAGGCGGTGATCTTCTCGGGTGGCCCGGCCTCGGTCTTTGCGACGGGCGCGCCGATGCCGCCCGCCGCCGTCTTCGACCTCGGCGTGCCGATCCTCGGCATCTGCTACGGCCAGCAGGTGATGATGCACCTGCTTGGCGGCAAGGTCGAACGCGGCCATGGCACCGCCGAATTCGGCCGCGCCTATGTGACGCCGACAGAGGCGGGTCTGCCGCTGCTTGACGGCTGGTTCGCCGAAGGGCGCGAACAGGTCTGGATGAGCCATGGCGATCATGTCTCGAAACTGGCACCGGGGTTCGAGGTCTACGGCACCTCGCCCAATGCGCCCTTCGCCATCACCGCCGACACCGCGCGCCGCTTCTACGCCGTGCAGTTCCACCCCGAAGTGCACCACACCCCGAAGGGCGCCAAGCTCTACGAGAATTTCGTGCGGCTCGCCGGCTTCACCGGCGACTGGACCATGGCGTCCTACAAGGATGACGCGATCGCGAAGATCCGCGCCCGGGTCGGCGACCGCAAGGTGATCTGCGGCCTCTCGGGCGGTGTCGATTCCTCGGTCGCCGCGGTTCTCATCCATGAGGCGATCGGCGACCAGCTCACCTGTGTCTTCGTCGATCACGGCCTGCTGCGCCTCAACGAGGCCGAGGAAGTCGTGACGATGTTCCGCGACAACTACAACATTCCGCTGATCCACGCTGACGAAAGCGAGCTCTTCCTCGGCGCCCTCGAGGGCGTCTCCGATCCCGAGGTCAAGCGCAAGACCATCGGCAAGCTCTTCATCGACGTCTTCCAGCGAGAGGCGTCGAAGATCGCCGGGGCCGAGTTTCTCGCCCAGGGCACGCTTTACCCGGATGTGATAGAAAGCGTCAGCTTTTCGGGCGGGCCCTCCGTCACCATCAAGTCGCACCACAATGTCGGCGGCTTGCCGGAGAAAATGGGCCTGAAGCTTGTCGAGCCGTTGCGCGAGCTCTTCAAGGACGAGGTCCGCGCGCTCGGCCGTGAACTCGGCCTGCCCGCCAGTTTCATCGGCCGCCACCCCTTCCCCGGCCCCGGCCTCGCGATCCGCTGCCCCGGCGAGATCACGCGCGAGAAGCTCGACATCCTGCGCCAGGCCGACGCGGTCTATATCGACCAGATCCGCAAGCATGGCCTCTATGACGAGATCTGGCAGGCCTTCGCGGCGATCCTGCCGGTCAAGACCGTGGGCGTCATGGGCGACGGCCGCACCTATGACTACGCGCTGAGCCTGCGTGCCGTGACCTCGGTCGATGGCATGACGGCAGATTACTACCCCTTCACCCACGACTTCCTCGGCGAGACCGCGACCCGCATCATCAACGAGGTGCAGGGCGTCAACCGCGTCATGTATGACGTGACTTCCAAGCCCCCCGGCACCATCGAGATGGAGTGAAGGCGCCCTTCCCGAACCGCGCCGCATACCCTATGGTCGCCGCCATGTCGCGCCTCAGCCTGTCCGGTTTCCTCATCTGCCGCAGTCTCGAAGAGGCGGATCGGGTGGCCCGCCTTTTGCCGGACCACATCCGCCTGACCCGCGCCGAACCCGGCTGTCTGGCGTTCGACGTGGTCCGCTCGCACTCCGATCCGGTCCGCTTTGCCGTCAGGGAAACCTTCCGCGACCGCGCCGCATTCGAGGTGCATCAGGCGCGGGCCAGGGACACGATCTGGGCGAAGGCCACCAAAGGCATCCCGCGCGACTACACCATCACCGAGGACAGCGACGCGAAGCTCGGCTAGCCGCCAAGAATGGCGAGGACATAGCCCTTGGTTTCGGCATAGGGCGGCACGCCGCCATGCTTCTGCACCGCCTCGGGACCGGCGTTATAGGCCGCCAGCGCCAGTTTCCAGTCGCCGAAGCGGTCGTACATCATCCTGAGATACCGCGCACCGCCATTGAGGTTGTCTTGCGGGTCGGACATGTTGACGCCAAGCCGCCGCGCCGTCGCCGGCATGAGCTGGGCCAGACCGGTCGCCCCCTTGTGCGAGACCGCGCCGGGGTTCCAGCCGCTTTCCTTCTGCACCAGACGCAGGAACAGGTCCTCGGGCACGCCATGGCGTCGCGCCGCGGCCTTCGCCGCCTCGACATACTCACCCCGGTAGCGGCCGGAATAGGCCGGGATCGATGCCGGGACGATACCCGCCTTGCCATGCGGTGTCAGCTTGACCGACGCCGCATATTGCGTCGCCGCGCGGCTGTCGAGGACACGGGTCTGCTGGCGGAACTGATCGAGCCGGGATGCCGTGGCGCGCGGTTTATGCTGCAATGACAAGCCCTCGGCCGCGACTGCGGTCGCTGCGAGCATCGTCAGGGCACCCAGTGCCGTGGCTTTCAGGACAAGCCGCATCCGTCCCCCGTGCTGAGGTTCCAGCGGCGCGGACTATAGCGGAAACTCGCGCCAAGACCAGACCCTGCGGCAAGGTCCGGCGCCGGACCCTGCGCTCGACCCCGGCGATCCGAGCAAAAGAACCGCGCCGGGACCGGCGGCTTTAGACGGTTGTTAACCATGAGCCTTTCTTGTCGGGTCCGGCAGAGGTAAGACACCTGAACAGATTCGAGAGGAGAAGCGGCGCATGGCGGGATCGGTCAACAAGGTCATTCTTATCGGCAATCTCGGGCGCGATCCCGAGGTGCGGTCCTTTCCCAACGGCGGCAAGGTCTGCAACCTGCGCATCGCGACATCGGAAACCTGGCGCGACAAGCAGTCCGGCGAACGCAAGGAACGCACCGAATGGCATTCGGTGGCAATCTTCAACGAGAACCTGGTGCGGATTGCCGAACAGTACCTGAAGAAGGGCTCCAAGGTCTATCTCGAGGGTCAGCTTGAAACCCGCAAATGGCAGGACCAGTCGGGCGCCGACAAATATACGACCGAGGTCGTCCTGCGCCCGTTCCGCGGCGAACTGACCCTACTTGACGGTCGCGACGGCGGCGGCAGCGCTGGCAGCGGCGGCGGTGGCTATGGCGGCGGCTATGA
>JBGSNN010000270.1:0-9371 GCA_041739655.1 Albidovulum sp.
CCGGGGCAGGCGCCGCCGCTGTCGGTGCCTCGGCCTTCGACGCGGGCGCGGCATCGGCGCTTTCGCCGTCCTCGACCAGCACCGCGATCGCGGTATTGACCTTCACGCCCGAGGTGCCCTCGGCGACGAGAATCTTGCCGACGATCCCCTCATCGACCGCCTCGAACTCCATCGTCGCCTTGTCGGTCTCGATCTCGGCCAGGATCTGGCCGGATTTCACGGTATCGCCTTCCTTGACGAGCCACTTGGCCAGCGTGCCTTCCTCCATCGTCGGGGACAGCGCGGGCATGAGAATTTCGGTAGCCATGATGCGGTCCCCCTCAGGCGTAAATGTCGGTCCAGAGCTCTTCGAGCGCAGGCTCGGGGCTCTCCTTGGCAAATTCCGCAGCCTCATTGACGATGGCCTTGATCTCCTTGTCGATGGCCTTGAGGTCATCGTCCGTGGCATGGCCGCCCTGCAAGAGAAGCTCGCGCACATGCTCGATCGCATCGCGTTCGTCGCGCATCTTCTGCACTTCCTCGCGGCTGCGGTATTTCGCCGGGTCCGACATCGAATGACCGCGATAGCGATAGGTCATCACTTCGAGGATATAGGGGCCCTTGCCGGCGCGGCAGTGCGCCACGGCCTTCTCGCTTGCGGCCTTGACCGCCAGCACATCCATGCCGTCAACCTGTTCGCCGGGGATCCCGTAGGCCAGGCCGCGCCCGAACAGCGTCGTGGATTTTGTCGACCGCTTGACGCTGGTGCCCATCGCATACTGGTTGTTCTCGATCACGAAGATCACCGGCAGGTCCCAGAGCTCCGCCATGTTGTAGGTCTCGTAGACCTGGCCCTGGTTCGCCGCGCCGTCACCGAAATAGGCGAATGTGACGCGCTTGTTGTCCTTGTACTTGTCGGCAAAGGCGAGGCCGGCCCCAAGCGGAACCTGCGCGCCGACGATGCCGTGGCCGCCATAGAAGTGCTTTTCCTTTGAGAACATGTGCATAGAGCCGCCCTTGCCGCCGGAATAGCCGCCCGCGCGTCCGGTGAGTTCGGCCATCACCCCCTTGGGGTCCATGCCGCAGGCCAGCATGTGGCCGTGATCGCGGTAGGAGGTGATGCGCTTGTCGCCCTCTTCCGCCGCGGCCTCGAGCCCGACCACCACTGCTTCCTGGCCGATGTAGAGATGGCAGAACCCGCCGATCAGACCCATGCCGTAAAGCTGGCCGGCCTTCTCCTCGAACCGCCGGATCAGCAGCATGTCGCGGTAGAATTTCATCAGATCGTCTTTCGACGTGTTTGGTTTCACAGAAGCCTTCTGTGCAGCCATCGCATGCTCCTCCCGTCGGCGCGAAACTAGTTCAACGTTAAACGAGTTTATAACGTACCGGAAGTCAACGCGCGAGAGGAAATTTTACCGGCTCCGGCAGGGTCCGCGACGCTGGCGCGCGCGGTACCGCCGGGCAGGCGGACCTCGTCCAGTTTCAGTCTGAAAATACGCGGGCCGGGGCCTGGGATGGCGGGCGGGTAAAGGGCCGCCTCAGTGCACCACGATCTCGTCCGAACGGATCATGCCGAGTACGTTGCGGGCGCGCTCGTCGAGAAGATCGAGGTCGAGGTAGGTGTCCGAGAGCCGCCGCGTCAGGTTCTCCATCTTCTCGGCCTCAGCCTTCAGCCGGTCGCGCTCCGCGGTCAGGGTCTCGCGCTCGGCCTGGGCCTGCACGCGGCGGAAAACACCATAGTCCCCTTGCACCGCCGCGAAGGTGAAATAGAAACCAATCACGCCGATCACGACGAGGGAGAGCGCCGTGCCAAGCGTGGGTTTCTTCCGGGATATGGTCATGCTCTGCCTCGGGACCGGCCTCTGACGGGCGGTATGCGGCGAATCATGTCACATCCGAATCAGAATGTGAATCCCCCGGTATCCCTTTATTTCCGGCCGGTTTCCGCCGCTGGCGCAGGCCCGCTCACCGGGCGACCGAGGCGTCGTAGATCGACTGGATCGCCGCGTCGAGGGCGGCATTGAACGCCGCATCCGACTGCGCGGCCGACAGGCCTTCGGTCAGGGCGCGCGAAAAGCTCGCGATCACGCCCGCGTTCTTCGCAAGGATGGCGTTCGCCTCGGCGCGCGTGTAGCCGCCGGAAAGTGCCACGACGCGCATCACATTGGGATGCTCGACCAGCGGCCGGTAGAGGTTCGCCTTTGTCGGCAGCGTCAGCTTCAGCATGACCTCGGTGCCCTCGGGAAGCCTGTCCAGCTCCTTCAGGATCGCGGCCAGAAGCAGGTCCTCCGCCGCGGCCTTGTCGGCGATGGAGATCGTCACCTCGGGTTCGATGATCGGCATCAGACCATGCGCCAGAACCTGCCGCGCCACGTCGAACTGCTGCGCGACAACCGCCGCGATGCCCTTGGGGTTGGCCGCGTCGATGACCGACCGCTCCTTGGTGCCGAAGATGCCCTTGGCCACCGCCCGTTGCAAAAGATCGTCGAGCCCCGGGATCGGCTTCATCAGCCGGACGCCGTCCGCTTCGGCCTCAAGCCCCTTGTCGATCTTCAGGAACGGCACCACGCCCTTCACGTCCCAGAGATAGCGCGCCGCAGGCTTGCCGCCGATCTCGCCGTCCATGGTCCTTTCGAACAGGATTGCGCCGATGACGCGGTCGCCGTCAAAGGCTGGCGAGGTGGCGATCCGGACGCGCATCTGGTGGATCAGGCCGAACATCTCGGCCTCGCTGGAATAGGCCTCCTCGCCGATCCCGTAGAGCTTCAGCGCCTTCGGGGTCGAGCCGCCGCTCTGGTCGAGCGCCGCAATGAACCCCTTGCCCGAACGCATTTGTTCCGCTTGCTTCTGCCGTGACATCTGACCCTCGTCTGGCTGACCTGGGCGCCTCGCGCCCGTTGCCCTCAGCTTCTAGGCGAGCCGCCCCGACGTTGCAAACATGGTGGCGCTAACGCCCGGTTCTTCAACGCTATTTCAGAAACAATGCGGCGATCCGGGTCACAAGGCCGCGCGGCGCAAGACGCGGAGCGAAGGCAAAGACCTTGTTGAGAAGCCCGGTGACGCGAATCCGTTGCCCCGCCTTCATCGCGGCCCAGCCCGCCTTGGCGACGCTCGCGGCAGACGGCACGGAAAAGGCCTTGAGCAGCCGGACATGCTCCATCCCCGCGTCGGCGGCAAAATTCGTTCGCGTCGCGCCGGGGCAAAGGACGGTGACGGTGACCGCGCCGCCGCGCAACTCCTCGGCGACCGCTTCGCTCAGCGACAGGATATAGGCCTTCGTCGCGTGATAGACCGCCATGTTCGGACCCGGCATGAAGGCCGCCGTCGAGGCGACGTTCAGAACCCTGCCGCCGCCCTGAGCCTGCATATGCACGACCGCGCGCTTCATCAGGATCGTCGCCGCGACGACATTGACCATGACCGATGTCATCTCGCGCGCGCCGTCGCTGGCGGTGAATGGGCCGTTGTAGCCAAGCCCGGCGTTGTTCACCAGGATGTCGATATGGCGGCGCATGCCGACCTTGCGCCACAGCGTCTCGACCGCCTCGGGGTCCGACAGATCCGTCGCCATGACCTCGACCGCGATGTTGTGCCGGGCGCGCAGTTCATCGGCCAGACGCTCCATCTTCTGCGCCTGACGCGCCACAAGGATAAGATCGCGCCCCTCGGCCGCGGCGAGCCGCGCGAACTCCACCCCAAGCCCCTCGGAGGCGCCGGTGATCAGTGTCCACTGTACGGCCATGCCATCCTGCTCCTGCCCCCGGAGGACTCTGATAGGCCACGGCCGCCGAATTGCAAGCGTTCAGTTTTCCAGGGCCGCGACGCCCGGCAGCACCTTGCCTTCCATCCATTCGAGAAAGGCACCGCCCGCCGTGGAGATATAGCTGAACGCATCGGCCACGCCGGCCTTGTTGAGGGCCGCCACCGTATCGCCGCCGCCAGCGACAGAAATCAGCTTGCCGGCCGTCGTCAGATCCGCCGCCTTGCGCGCCGCCGCATTGGTGGCCGCATCGAAAGGGGCGATCTCGAAGGCGCCGAGCGGTCCGTTCCAGATCAGCGTGCGCGACGCCGCAAAGACTGCCGCCACCGCAGCGACGGTTGCCGGACCGGCATCGAGGATCATCGCATCGGGCGGGCAGGCGTCGGCCGCCAGCGTCTCTGACGGCGCGGCCGCGCGGAACTCCCGCGCCACGACGATATCGACGGGCAGGTGGATCCGGCAGCCCGCCTCCTTCGCCTTCGACAGAATCTCGCGCGCTGTATCGGCCATCTCGTGCTCGGCCAGGGACTTGCCGACCGCGATGCCTTGCGCCACGAGAAAGGTGTTGGCCATGCCGCCGCCGATCACCAGGTGATCGACCTTGGTGACGAGGTTGCCGAGAAGATCGAGCTTGGTCGACACTTTCGCGCCGCCCACGACCGCGACGACCGGATGCTGCGGATCGCCAAGCGCTGCGTTCAGCGCCTTCAACTCTGCCGCCATCAGCCGCCCGGCGCAGGCGGGCATCAGATGCGCGATCGCCTCGGTCGAGGCATGGGCGCGGTGCGCAGCCGAAAACGCATCATTCACATAGACATTGCCGAGGGCCGCCAGCGCCGCCGCCATCGCCGCGTCGTTGGCTTCCTCGCCGGCGTGAAAGCGGGTATTCTCCAGCAAGAGGACATCGCCCGGTGCCATCGCCGCCACCGCCTTCTTGGCCGGCGCGCCGATGCAATCCTCGGCGAAGGCGACGGTCTGGCCCAGGGCGGCCTCAAGCGCCGGCAATGCCACCCTCAAGCTCATCTCCGGCACCACCTTGCCATTGGGACGCCCGAAATGCGCCAGCAGCACCGGCTTGCCGCCTTTTGCCTGCACGTCCTTGATCGTCGGCACGATCTTTTCGATCCGGGTCGCATCGGTCACGCGGCCCGCTTCCACCGGAACGTTGATATCCACGCGCACCAGCACCACCTTGTCCTTGAGGTCGATGTCGTCGAGGGTCTTCCAGCTCATTCCGGTATCCTTTCACTTCGGCGGCAGCGCACCGCCGGTTTGCCTTAAATCATCTGACGGATGCGCGAAGGTCAACTCATCTGCGCGCTTTGCTCTTTTCTTGACGCCCTCGCGCGACTAGGTTCCGCGCGAAGATTGACAAGGAGGCCCCCATGGCTGACATCAAGGACCCCGAAAACACCATCATCATCGAGCTGAAGGACGGCGCCGTGGTGATCGAGCTTCTGCCCGACGTGGCCCCGAAGCATTCCGAACGCATGAAGCACCTCGCACGTTCCGGAAAATACGACAACGTGGCGTTTCACCGCGTCATCGAGGGCTTCATGGCTCAGACCGGCGACGTCGAACACGCCAACATGGAGCAGGGCTGGAACGCCCGGCGCGCCGGCACCGGCGGCTCTGACTTGCCCGACGTTCCGGCGGAATTCTCCAAGCTGCCGCATGATCGCGGCACCATCGGTGCGGCCCGCTCGCAGAACCCGAACTCGGCGAACAGCCAGTTCTTCATCAACTTCAAGGACAACCATTTCCTGAACGGTCAGTACACGGTCTATGGCCGCGTCGTTTCGGGCATGGAGCATGTCGACAAGATCCAGCGCGGCGAGCCGCCGGCAAACCCCGACCGGATGATCTCGGTCAAGGTCGCGGCCGATGTCTGACACACGGGTCTTCGTCGGCAGCATCGCGGCCGGCATCGCGGTCATCGGGGTGGCGTGGTTTCTCTATCACCAGGGCACCCAAAGCGCCTTTGCGGGCGAAGACGGACCGGGTCCGAACCTCGTGATCGAGGTTTCCGGGGCCGAGGCGAATGGCACCGTGGTCATCGACCTGCTGCCTGATGTGGCGCCAAAGCATGTCGCCCAGATCACCGAGCTTGCGCGCACCGGGGCCTATGACAACGTGGTCTTTCACCGCGTTCTCGATGGCTTCATGGCGCAGACGGGCGACGTGAAATACGGCAAGGTCGGTGCCGACCTCTCGCTCGCGGGAAGTGGCAAGTCCGAGTTGCCGAACATTCCGGCCGAGTTTTCCGACATTCCGTTCCTGCGCGGCGTTGTCGGGATGGCCCGCGCGAACCGTCCGGATACGGCGAATTCGCAGTTCTTCATCATGTTCGCGCCGGGCGAATTCCTGAACGGTGACTACACCGTCGTCGGTCATGTCGTCACGGGCATGGAGGTGGTGGACAAGATCAAGCGGGGCAATCCCGACGCCAATGGCGCGGTCGAGGATCCTGATCGCATGGTCAGTGTCCGGGTCGAGGGATAGCGGCCGAAGCCGCGTGGATGGGTGCCGCTCGTGGCCGCTAGGTCCTGGGCGGCATATGTTCCAGCATAACTCGCTGGAATTCCGCGGTGTTGTTGGCGTTCGGATAAGGCTGGTCGGGAATATCCACTCCGAGAAAGGCGCAAAGAGGCTGCCAGCCGCTGCCGATCGGATAGACGAGAAGCCGTTCTGCCGGAACCTTGGCCTTCACCTCGGCGACATTGGCCTTGTAGACGGCGATGCAATGCTCTTCCGTCAGATCCTTGCCGCCAAAGACCCTCAATGACAGGAACTGACTTCCGGGGGCGCTTTCCTCGGTCTCCGTGTCGGCCTGTATTATCGGAAGGATCGTCTTGGAAAAGCTCTTCCACCAGCTTTCGGCGTCGCGCCAGGTCAAGAGGACCTTGGCCTCCGGGAAGGCCTCGATCAACTCAGGCCAATAGTAGGCCGAGGGCCAGTCGATACAGGACCGGTAGGCCCCGAGAAGCGCGTTCCAGTCAGGTGGTTCGCCGGCAGCGACGCGGCGCCATGCCAACTTGTGCTCGGTGTCCTTGAGCAGTTCGCGCATGTGGTGGCACGGTCCGAACCCGAGAATGTTCAGCGCCTCGCGCATCGAATCCGTGCCGGTGCGGCCGAATCCCGTGCCGATCACCTTTAGTCCCGTTGTCATTCCCGGCCTCCGGTTGGCATCCTCTTTGACGCGACTCTACACCGGAACCGGGCCGCGTCGTGGGATATTCGGCTACTGAGACAAGACGCTGCGCTCTCTCAGGTCGCCCCGGACTACTCCAGAACCACCAGCGCGTGGCGCTTACGGCCCGCGGTCAGCTTCACCGGCTCGGTCAGTTCGCCTGCGCCGAGCATCATCCCGGCGTCCATCACCAGATCGTCGTTCAGCCGCGCGCCGCCCTCGGCGATCAGCCGCTTGGCGTCCTTGCCGGATTTCGCAAGCCCCGAGCGCACGAAAAGCTGCGCCACGCTGATCCCGTCGGCGACATCGCTGACCGACAGCGCCAGTGTCGGCAGATCGTCCCCGACGCCGCCCTTCTCGAACACCTCGCGCGCCGTCGCCTCGGCCGCCGCCGCCGCCTCGGGGCCGTGCAGCAGCGTGGTCACTTCGTTGGCCAGCACGATCTTGGCGTGGTTGATCTCGGACCCGGAGAGCGCGCCGAGACGGTCGCATTCCGCGATCGGAAGCTCGGTGTAAAGCTTGAGGAACCGTGCCACGTCGGCGTCGGTGGTGTTGCGCCAGAACTGCCAGAACGCGTAGGGGCTCAGCATGTCGCCATTCAGCCAGACCGCGCCGCTCTGGCTCTTGCCCATCTTGCGCCCGTCCGAGGTGGTCAGCAACGGCGAGGTCAGCCCGAAGATCTCGTGATCCAGCACCCGCCGCGTCAGGTCGATGCCGTTGATGATATTGCCCCACTGATCCGATCCGCCCATCTGGAGAAGACAGCCGTGGCGCCGGTTCAGCTCAAGAAAATCATAGGCTTGCAGGATCATGTAGTTGAATTCGAGGAAGCTGAGCGACTGCTCGCGGTCAAGCCGCGATTTCACGCTTTCGAACGACAGCATCCGGTTCACCGAGAAATGCCGCCCGATGTCGCGCAGGAAATCGAGGTAATTGAGCCCGTCGAGCCATTCGGCATTGTTGGGCATGATCGCATCGCCCGGCTCGTCGCCGAAGTGCAGGTATCTTGCAAAGACCTGCCTGATGCCGGCGATATTGGCGTCGATCTCGGTCGGCGTCAGAAGCGGCCGTTCCTCAGCGCGGAACGACGGGTCGCCGACCTTGGTGGTGCCGCCACCCATCAGGCAGATCGGCTTGTGGCCGGTTTTCTGCAGCCAGCGCAGCATCATGATCTGGATCAGGCTGCCGACATGCAGCGATTTCGCGGTCGCGTCAAAGCCGATATAGCCGGGGACGACGCCCTTGACCAAAACTTCGTCGAGGCCCTGATAATCGGTGCAATCGGCCAGAAAGCCGCGCTCCATCATCATGCGCATGAAATCGGATTTCGGGTGGTAGGTCATCGCGGCCTCGTCCATTCTCGTCGCGCCCGCTATACCGGCGGGACACGACAAGGGAAAGTCCATGTTGAAGGACGCGGCAGTCTGGGCCTTGGGAACGATGTCGGGCACCTCGCTCGACGGCGTCGATGCGGCGCTCGTCAGGACCGATGGCGAAACCATCTTTGGCTTCGGCGCCACCGCCTACCGCCCCTATAGCGAGGATGAGCGCGCCACGATCCGCGCCGCCCTCGGCCGCTGGCCCGGCGATGATGGCGTCGAGGCGGCGGCCGAGGTGGTCGAGACGGCCCATGCCGCGCTGATGACCCCGCTGGCCGCAGGGGCGGAGATCGCGGGCTTTCACGGCCAGACCCTGGCCCACGATCCGGGTGGGCGCGGCACGCATCAGACCGGCGACGGCGCGGTGCTTGCCGAGATCCTCAAGCTTGCCGTGGTCTGGGATTTCCGGTCGTCGGATGTGAAACTCGGCGGGCAGGGCGCCCCGCTCGCGCCGTTCTACCATTTCGCCTGCGCCCGATGGATCGGCGCCACGGCGCCTGTCGCCTTCCTCAATCTCGGCGGCGTCGGCAACCTCACCTGGCTTGACCCGCGCCAACCCGCGCCGGAAACGCCCGGCGCCTGCCTTGCCTTCGACACCGGCCCGGCCAACGCACCGATCGACGATCTGATGCAGCGCCGCCTTGGTCTGCCGCGCGACGACGGCGGCGCGATGGCCCGCGCGGGAACCGTCGATGCGGCCGTCATCGACCGGCTTCAGGGTCAGCCCTATTTCTTCAAGATGCCGCCCAAGTCATTGGACAGGCAGGATTTCCACTGGCTTCTCGAGGCCGTCGAAGGGCTTTCCGACGCCGATGCCGCCGCCACGCTGACGGCCGCCGCCGCGACCTCGGTCGTGTTTGGGGCGGAACATTTCCCGGCGCCGGTCTCGCGACTTCTGGTCAGCGGCGGCGGGCGGCACAATCCGGTCCTGATGGCGATGATCGCTGCCGGGATGGAGTGCCCCGTGGACCCGGTCGAGGCGGTTGGCCTTGATGGCGACATGCTCGAGGCGCAGGCCTTCGCATACCTTGCCGTGCGGGTGGCGCGCGGCCTGCCCACC
>JBGSNN010000296.1:0-2892 GCA_041739655.1 Albidovulum sp.
GGCAAGAAGGGCCGCGAGCAGCTGCGCCGCGACCTCGGCCCGGCGCTGGTCGGCCACGTCGATCTGTCGATGGTCAAGCGTCTGGGCTACGTCGATGCGGCTGGCATCGCGCGGGAGGTGCTGCACCGCTTCGACGCGGGCGAGTTCGACGTCTGCACGCTGTTCTACAACCGCTTCCAGTCGGTGGTCAGCCAGGTTCCGACCGAACGTCAGCTGATCCCCGCGGTGTTCGAGACCCGCGAAAGCGGCGGTTCGCCGTACGAATACGAGCCCGAGGAGGAAGCGATCCTTGCCGATCTCCTGCCGCGGGGCGTCGCGACCCAGGTGTTCACGGCGCTGCTGGAGAACAGCGCGTCCGAGCAGGGCGCGCGGATGAGCGCGATGGACAACGCCACGCGCAACGCCGGCGACATGATCGACCGGCTGACGATCGTCTACAACCGCTCGCGTCAGGCCGCGATCACCAAGGAACTTATCGAAATCATTTCGGGCGCCGAGGCGCTCTAAGGAAACCGGAGAAACACTATGGCAAGAGCACCGAAAGCTGCCGCCGCAACGGGCAAGGTGACCCAGGTCATCGGCGCCGTCGTGGACGTGCAGTTCGAAGATCAACTTCCGGCGATTCTGAACGCGCTTGAAACCACCAACAACGGCAAGCGGCTTGTCCTCGAGGTTGCCCAGCACCTGGGTGAAAGCACCGTGCGGACCGTCGCCATGGACGCGACCGAGGGTCTCGTGCGCGGCGCCTTGGTGAAGGACCTTGGCAGCCCGATCTCGGTTCCGGTCGGCAACGCGACGCTTGGCCGCATCCTCAACGTCATCGGCGACCCGGTGGACGAAAAAGGCCCGGTCAATGCAAGCGAACGCCGCCCGATCCACCAACCGGCGCCGACCTTCGCCGAGCAGGCGACAAGCTCGGAGATCCTCGTCACCGGCATCAAGGTCATCGACCTTCTGGCGCCCTATTCCAAGGGCGGCAAGATCGGCCTCTTCGGTGGCGCCGGCGTGGGCAAGACCGTTCTCATCATGGAACTCATCAACAACATCGCCAAGGTGCACTCGGGCTTCTCGGTCTTCGCGGGCGTCGGCGAACGCACCCGTGAGGGTAACGACCTTTATCACGAGATGATCGAGTCGGGCGTCATCGTCCCCGACGATCTGGAGAAGTCCAAGGTGGCCCTCGTCTATGGTCAGATGAACGAGCCGCCCGGAGCGCGGATGCGTGTCGCCCTTTCCGGCCTGACCCTGGCCGAGCAGTTCCGCGACCAGTCGGGAACGGACGTTCTGTTCTTCGTCGACAACATCTTCCGCTTCACGCAAGCCGGTTCGGAAGTGTCGGCCCTTCTCGGCCGCATCCCCTCGGCGGTGGGCTACCAGCCGACGCTCGCGACCGACATGGGCGCCCTGCAGGAGCGCATCACCTCGACCAAGGCCGGGTCCATCACCTCGGTTCAGGCGATCTACGTTCCGGCCGACGACCTCACCGACCCCGCGCCGGCGACCTCGTTCGCACACCTTGACGCGACCACGGTTCTCAGCCGCGCGATCTCGGAACTCGGCATCTATCCGGCGGTTGACCCCCTGGACTCGACCTCGCGCATCCTCGACCCCGCCGTTGTGGGTGAGGAGCACTACCAGGTCGCCCGCGACGTGCAGGGCATCCTTCAGCGCTACAAGTCGCTGCAGGACATCATCGCCATCCTCGGCATGGACGAGCTGTCCGAAGAGGACAAGCTGACCGTGGCCCGCGCCCGCAAGATCCAGCGCTTCCTCAGCCAGCCCTTCGACGTGGCCAAGGTCTTCACCGGGTCCGACGGCGTTCAGGTGCCGCTTGAAAAGACCATTGCCTCGTTCAAGGCGGTAGTCGCGGGCGAATACGACCACCTGCCCGAAGCCGCCTTCTACATGGTCGGCGACATTGACGAAGTGAAAGCCAAGGCACAGCGTCTGGCCGCTGAGGCGGCGTAAGGGGGCGAGATGGCCGATACGATGCAGTTCGACCTCGTCAGCCCTGAACGGCGGCTTGCCTCCGTTCAGGCGCGCGAGGTGCGCATTCCGGGTGCGGACGGCGACCTGACGGCGATGCCGGGGCATGCGCCCCTTATTACCACGCTCAGGCCGGGCATCCTGCACATCGTCAAGGGCGATGGTGCGTCGGACGACTATGCCGTGACCGGCGGCTTTGCCGAGATCTCGGTCGCCGGTGTGTCGCTTCTGGCCGAAGAGGCGCTGCACCTCTCCGAGGTTACGCCGGAAATCGTCAAGGGGTTCGTCGCGCGGGCGGAAGAAAACCTGCGCGCGGCAAAGGAAGCCGGGCATCAGGACCTGGTGGACGATGCCGCGAAACTTCTGGCCGACATGGTGGCGCTCGGCGATCACATCCGGATTTCGTAAGCCACGCGATCCGTCGGAAGCAGAAAAAGCGGCCCCCTCGGGGGCCGCTTTCGTTTGCCGCAGCGAGCTCAGGCGTCTTCGGGCTCCGCCTCGCCGACCGGGCGGCAGCGATACTCCTGGGCTTTCTCCAGCAGCGTGATCTGCTTGGCAAGAAGCTGGTTTTCCAGGTCTTTGCGCACGAGATCGAGTGCGATCGCCTTCTGTCGGCTTTCCTCGCAGGTATTGCAGCGGTCGAGGCAGCCCTTGACCACGACGCCCTGCGTCGGAAGGCAGTAGGTGCGTTCGAAGTTCAGCTCGGCCGCAAGCTTCGCGCCGACCTCGTCGGAGCCGGCCTTGGCGAGGATGCCCTCCTTCACCAGATCGTCATCGACCGCTTTCAGCACCTTGTCCTGCACCGCCGGCGGCACCGGCTGGACGTTGGTCGCCAGCCGGAAAGGCGAGGCGACCGCCGTCAGCCCGGCAAGCCCGCCGCCAAAGCCCAGCCCGCCGCCGCCCGCG
>JBGSNN010000323.1:0-8578 GCA_041739655.1 Albidovulum sp.
CGACCAACAGCGCGGCAACCGCCGTCCCGTGGATGGCGCGCGAGGGGTCGTGCGCGCCGGGGGTCAGCTTGTGGACTTCGAGGCGCGCCGTGGCGAAGGTCGGGTGATCGGGGTTGATGCCGGTGTCGATGACCCCGACGGCGATATCCGACATGCAGGACATGTCCGCCTCGACCCGCCAGCCGATCAGGTCGAAGGCGGCGCAATGCGGTCCCTCGCAGGGGGTCGGTTCGATGGCCTCTTCGCTGCGATAATAGTGGTTGAAATCGGCGTCGGACCCGGAGGCCAGGGCGCGAACCTCGGCGCGCCCGGCCTCAAGCGAGGTGCCGTCCGGCACCGATAAGCGGCGCGCCAGGGTACCGAGTTCCGGCACCGCTCGCTCTTCCAGCACGGCATAGCCACGGGTCAGAAGCAGCGCGAGGTCGGCCGCGCTCAGCGACAGGGTGACAAGTTCGCCCGGCGCGAAACCCGGCAGATCGACGGTTTCCACGATGCGGCGTGGCACCAGGGACGGTCTGCGGCCCGCATTGGCCGTGGCATCCGCCTGCGACCTGCCACCGCCATCATCATCATCGTCGTCGTCATCGTCACTATCATCGGCCAGCGCGACGCCGACCGGCCCGGAAGCGTACGGGCTGGTGACGACGGCGAGGCAGACCAGCAGAAGGGCGGCGCGAAGCAGGATCGAGAGGGTCATCAGGTCTATCCGTCTATGAGGCGCAGGGGTGCGGGCCATGAAGGCGGGCCCGCAGGAGCTATACGGACGAAGCGGCACAGTATTCCTTTTCCCCGTAACACAGTCCGACTAAGAAAGCCGCCATGAGGGATACATTCAGTGACGACCTGATCGCTCTGCTGCCCAATCTGAGGCGGTTCGCGCTATCCTTGTGCCGACGTGCCGATCTTGCCGATGACCTGGTGCAGACGACGGCCGAGCGCGCGTTCGCCGCCCGCAACCGGTTCGATCCGGCAACGCGGCTGGACGCCTGGCTGTTCCGGATCTTGCGCAATTCCTGGATTGACAACGTCCGGCGGACGAAGACCCAGGGAGTGACGCTCGATATCCACGACACGCCCGACGCGGTTGTGGTCGATGGCGTCCACCACACCGAAACCGTTCTTCTGCTGCACCAGACAGAACAGGCGATGGCAGACCTGCCCGAGGATCACCGCGAGGTCATCATGCTCGTCTGCGTCGAAGAGCTGAGCTATCGCGAGGCGGCAGAGGTCATCGGCGTGCCGATCGGAACCGTGATGAGCCGGCTTGCCCGCGCGCGACTGGCGCTCGCGGCGAAGGTGGGAATAAAGTGATGGACCGGACGTTAGGCCCCGCAGGGGACGAAAGGGGTGACGATCGTGGGATTCACTGACGAAATGCTGATGGCCTATGCCGACGGCGAGTTGTCACCCGCCGAAGCTCTGGAGGTCGAACGGGCGATGGCTGCCGATGAGGCGCTGGCAGCAAGGGTGGCGCTCTTCGCCGACAGCAGAGCGGCGGTCCGGCGCGCCTATGCAACGCCGCCCGAGGTTCCGGCGGATCTGAAGGCGCGGATCCGCGCTATGGCCCGGACCGATACGGCCTTGCCACAGACACCGCCGTCGGCAAGCAACGTCGTCGATCTTGCCACACGGCGCCGTGTCGTGCCGTTCTGGCAGGTGCCCGCGGCGGCGGCCGTCGCCCTTGCGGTCGGTGCGGGCGGTGTCTGGCTGATGGCCGAGGATGACAGCGGGCGCGGTGGGCTTCGGCTTGCCGGTCTCACTGACCCGGCGATCATCGAAGCCTTGGGCACGGTGCCCTCTGGCGCGCAGATGGCGCTGAGCGGCGGCGCGGACTTCTCCGCCGTCGCCACGTTCCGCGACGCAGAGAACCGGCTTTGCCGCGAGTTCGAGCAGAGCCGCACCGGTGGGGCCACCGTGGTCGCCGTCGCGTGCCGCGCCGATCAGGCCTGGGACCTGCGCTTTGCCATCGCCGGCGCGGCATCGGATGCCGAGGGCTACGCGCCGGCATCGTCGCTGGAAGCGCTGGACAGCTACCTGTCGGTGACGGGCGCGGGCGCGCCATTCTCGGCAGAAGACGAGGCCGCGGCGCTGCGCAACCTGGACTGACCATCGCAGCGCAGCCATGACAAGACGCGGTCCCGGCCCCGCATGACGCGGGGTTTCTCATTTGATTGCATGGTCTTGCGGATCGATTCCAGAAAATCTCCAAGGCACCGGGAATAACCCCGCGCCGCGGGCGTTATCCCAGTGCAGTCACCGATGGCTGCTTCTCAAAAGGAGGGAACCCACCGATGAAGACCATCAGTAAAGTTGCAACCGTCGCTTTCATGGCAACCTCGATCGCCGCACCCGCCCTTGCGGATGATGGCCGTGATCGCGGCTTCTGGCGGACCGTGTTGTCCGGCGGTCACAACGACGATTCGCCCGGCAATTCCAACTCGAACTCGGATTCGGACTCGGATTCGAACAGCAACTCGAACTCCAACTCGAACTCCAACTCAAGCAGCAACTCCAGCTCGAACAGCAGTTCGAATTCGAGTTCCAACTCAAGCAGCAACTCCAGCTCGAACAGCAGCTCGGATTCGGATGGCGACGACGATTGATCGCGTCAATCCTGACGCACTCTGGACGCCGGCTCTTGCGGGCCGGCGTTTTCGCTTGTGCGCGGGCCTCATGCGGACACGCCTCGGGCCACCGTCGAAACGAAACAGGCCGGGGTGACGTACCCCGGCCCGGTCGTTCGCACCGACAGCCGCTGTCAACGCCTGGCGCGGGCGTCGGTCCGATACCAGCCGGTCTTGGCCCCGGTCTGCCGAAGCACGCGGACGCGCTCCTCGGCCTCGGCTCGCGTTTCGGCCCGGATCTCGGTCCCGACGTCGGCAACGTCGCGGCGGAACGGGATCACCTGCACGATGGGCGAGCCCTTCTCGATCACATGCAGTCCGTCTGGTCCGGTGGCGAGGAATGGAAAGTGGATCGGCGCGCGGTAGGTGTCGGTATCGACGATGCCCGAGATGATCTCGAATATCCCGTTCGGCCGGTTCATCGGGTTGATGAAGAGGCAACTCCAGCCGGGTGGTGTGACGATGGTCCAGTAGTTGTGGAACTTGCGCGGCGGGCGATTGCCCCATGGGTTGCCCTTGACCTGATGCATTCCGTGGTTCGAGATCATGGTGCGGTCGAAATCCCAGCCTGCCTCCATCACCGCGCCAGCTTCGCGGATCTCGATCCGCACGGTGGCGGCCAGCGGGATGAGCCAGCCGGTCGTCATCGCGTCGAGAAACGGCATGCAGCGCTTGACTGTCAGGCCGGTGTCGTTTTTCGCCAGCTTGGTCTCATCGACAGCAGGCAACTTGCGGAACCAGTCCGGCAGGTAGGCCTTGGCCGGAACCGGTGGCGCGATGACATCCTTGTCGGCGGGGTCGCAGAGAAACTGCAAAAGCGGCTTGCTGCGGAAGAGGCTCATCGGGGGTCTCCTTCTTGGTGACGTCACCCCCGCAATACGTCCTGGCAGCGCGGTTATTCCCTGCGGGCTTTGACGATGCCCTGCCGGCCGGGACCCATCTGCGCCACGCGATGGGTCACGGACCGGCCGAACGCCGTCGCCTCAGTGCAGGGTGAACTCGCCCACCACGTTGCGCCAGTCGCCGGGACCGATCAGCTTGCGGTGGCAAAAGCGCACCGAGTGCAGCGGCCCGTCGATCTTGTCCTGCCAGAACTCGATGAACCGGAAGAGCTCGGGATAGTCCGGGGCGAGGTCATATTCCTGCCAGATGAAGCTGTTCAGCACATGCCGGTGGTCCGGCATCCGGTAATACAGCTCGGCCGTGGTAAGACCGTAGCCCCTGAGCATCAGCTCGGTTTCAGAGACGTTTTCGCCTGCACGCATGCAAACCTCCGTCGATACCTGACGGATATGCTACCCGAGTCGCAGTTTACAACAATGATAACAAGATGTTGAGATTGTGGCATCCGGCAGGGCAAGAAAGCCGCCGCCTGCCATTGCACCCCAAGGATGGCATAGGGTATAGTGACGCACAACAATATCTGGGTCGTTGAACGACCCTCGGACACCAAGGGCGAGCCTCCGTGACAGACACCCCGGAAACCCCCGAAAACGCTTCGGAAAAACCGCCGCGCCCGGTCTATGCCGGGCCCACGGTCGATATCGCGGCCGAAATGCGGACCGCCTATCTCGACTATGCGATGAGCGTGATCGTCAGCCGGGCGATCCCCGATCTGCGCGACGGCCTGAAACCGGTTCACCGGCGCGTGCTCTACGCGATGCACGAGACCGGCAATACCCATGACAAGCCCTATCGCAAGTCGGCCCGCCCGGTCGGGGACACGATGGGCAAATACCATCCCCACGGCGACGCCTCGATCTATGACGCGCTGGTGCGGATGGCGCAGCCCTTCTCGATGTCGCTGCCGCTTCTCGACGGTCAGGGCAACTTCGGCTCGATGGACGGCGATAACGCCGCGGCCATGCGCTATACCGAAGTGCGGATGGACAAGCCTGCGGCCTTCCTTCTGGCCGACATCGACAAGGACACCGTCGATTTCCAGGACAACTACGACGGCAAGGACCGCGAGCCGACCGTCCTTCCGGCGCGCTTTCCGAACATGCTGGTCAATGGCGCCGGCGGGATCGCGGTCGGCATGGCGACGAACATCCCGCCGCACAACCTCGGCGAGGTCATCGACGGCACGCTGGCGCTGATCGCCGACCCTGACCTGTCGATGGAAGCGCTGATGGAGCTCATTCCGGCACCGGATTTTCCGACCGGCGGTGTCATCCTTGGCCGCTCGGGCGCGCGCAAGGCCTATCTCGAAGGGCGCGGCAGCGTCATCGTCCGCGCCAAGACGCGGGTCGAGGAAATCCGCAAGGATCGCCACGCGATCGTGCTGGACGAGATTCCCTATCAGGTGAACAAGGCGACGATGATCGAGAAGATCGCCGAACTGGTGCGCGACAAGAAGATCGAGGGCATCGCCCATGTCCAGGACGAAAGCGACCGGGTCGGGGTGCGCGTCGTCATCGAGCTGAAGCGCGACGCGACGGCGGAGGTGGTGCTGAACCAGTTGTTCCGCTTCACGCCGATGCAGATCTCCTTCGGCTGCAACATGCTGGCGCTGAACGGCGGCAAGCCCGAGACATTGACCCTGCGCGACTTCCTCACCCATTTCATCGACTTCCGCGAGGAGGTCGTGGCGCGGCGCACCGCTTACGAGTTGCGCAAGGCGCGCGAGCGCAGCCATATCCTCTGCGGCCTTGCCGTCGCGGTCTCGAACGTCGATGAGGTGGTGGCCACCATTCGCGGCTCGGCCGACCCGGCAGAGGCGCGCGAGCGCTTGATGACCCGGCGCTGGCCGGCTCATGACATCGCCGAATACATCCGGCTGATCGACGATCCCAGCCACAAGATGAACGAGGACGGCACCTACAACCTTTCCGAAACCCAGGCCCGCGCCATTCTCGACCTGCGCCTTCAGCGGCTGACGGCGATGGGGGTCAAGGAAGTGACCGACGAACTGCAGGAGCTTGCCGGCAAGATCAAGGACTACCTCGACATTCTCGGCAGCCGCGACCGCATCATGGCGATCATCTCGGACGAGCTGCGCGAGGTGAAGGAGGCCTTCGCCGTGCCGCGCCGGACCGAGATCGCCGACTGGGCCGGCGATCTGGAGGACGAGGACCTGATCGAGCGCGAGGACATGGTCGTGACGATCACCTCGGGCGGCTACATCAAGCGCACGCCCCTGGCCGAATTCCGCAGCCAGCGGCGCGGCGGCAAGGGACTGTCGTCCATGGCGACGAAGGAGGACGATGTCGTCACCACGCTTTTCGTCGCCAACACCCATACGCAACTTCTGTTCTTCACCACCGACGGGATGGTCTACAAGCTGAAGTGCTGGCGCCTGCCGCTGGGCGGCCGCACGGCCAAGGGCAAGGCCATCGTCAACATCCTGCCGATCCCGCCGCGGGTCTCGATTGCCGCGATCATGCCGGTCGATGTGCCCGAGGAGGAATGGGAAAACCTTCAGATCTTCTTCGCCACCTCGGATGGCGACGTGCGCCAGAATGCGCTGTCGGACTTCACCAATGTCATGCGCAACGGCAAGATCGCCATGAAACTGCCTGAGGGCGTACTGCTGGTGAATGCGCGCATCTGCGACGAGAATGACGACGTGATGCTTGTCACGGCGCTTGGCCGCGCGATCCGCTTCCCGACGACCGAGGTCCGCGTCTTCAAGGGCCGCGATTCGACCGGCGTGCGCGGCATCCGGCTGGCCACTGGCGATAGCGTCGTGTCGATGTCGGTCATCCGCCACTTCGAGGCCGGCGCCGATGAGCGCGCCGCCTATCTCAAGATGCGCCGCGCGGTGGAAGGCGCTCTCGACGACGGTGCCGAACCTGATGATGACGAGGAAGCGAGTGGCGATGTCGCGCTGCCGCAGGAACGCTATGCCGAAATGTCGGCCGCCGAGGATCTGATCCTGACCATCACCGCGCGAGGCGCGGGCAAGATCTCTTCCTCGCACGACTATCCGGTCCGCGGGCGCGGCGGTCAGGGCGTCATGGCGATGGACAAGGCGATGCGTGGCGGCAGGCTCGTCGCGTCCTTCCCGGTCGAGCGTGACGACCAGATCATGCTCGCCACCTCCACCGGCCAGTCGATCCGCTGCCCGGTCGAGGGGATCAGCTTCCGCTCGCGCTCGGCCGGCGGCGTCAGGGTCTTTGACACCGCAGCGGGCGAGGAAGTGGTTTCGGTCGCGCGCATCGCCGATCAGGGTGAAGAGGATGGCTCCGGGGCCGATTGATCGGCCTCGGACACTCCGTTTTCGGCGCCGGGTTTGACGGGCGAATCAACCTTTGGTTGAGATTTCCCGGCCCACCCAAACGTGACGCTACGTCACCCTCGTCGAACCGCCCCAAGTCCAACCGCGCCTTCAGGCCAAATCCCTTGTTTTGCAGGACTGTCCGAAACTCGTCCAAAAATTCCCGCATAAGGTGTGATTGTCGCCCCATTTTCGCCACGCTTTAACGGTCCCTTAAGACATGAACTGAATTCTGATCTGGGTCGCAGGGCAGACCGGCAAGACCACGACGATACCGGCGCCGTCCTGACCAGAACCGCTCAAGGGGAGACGTCACATGGCTCAATCTGATTTCACCGCTTCGCATGGCATTGCCGCGACCGAGGCGCCGTGGCTGGTTTCCGGCCTGATGGCACTCGGCGACAAGCTGCACGCGGCATTCATCAGTCTGCGCTACGCGCCGCAGGAAGAGCGTTCGCTCATGTCCGCGCCGAAGGACATCGATCCGGGCTATCTGCGCGACATCGACATGAGCGTCGATTTCTGAGCGCCGGGCTCAGGCTGACCGGGGCCGGGTTTCTGCGCAGGTGTGCACAAATCCTGTTTGGCCGTCGGCCTACCTTCACTCTCGATCGGGATGTAGATCCGTGAGGCGCCAGTGACGGCGCTGACACGGAGATAAAGATGACCCCGATCACGTCAAGCGCCACCCTCGCGGCGCGTATCCTTCTCAGCCTTCTCTTCATCATTGCCGGATATGGCAAGTTGCAGGATGTTGCCGGCTTCACCGGCTACATGGCCTCTGGCGGCGTTCCGGCCGTCCTCGCCTGGCCAACCATCGCGCTGGAGTTCCTCGGCGGTCTCGCCGTTCTGCTCGGCCTGTTCACGCGCCCCGTTGCGCTCGCCCTTGGCGGCTTCTCAATCCTGACCGCGCTTCTCTTCCATCTGGTCCCCTCGGACACGATGCAGATGGTCAGCTTCTGGAAAAACGCCGGGATTGCCGGGGGCTTCCTGCTTCTCGCCCTCCACGGCGCCGGTGCCTATTCGCTCGACGCAACCCTGGCCCGCAGGTCCTCCGCCCTTGCCTGACATTCCGAGACGACGCTGCGACGGAAGGGGCGGCCAGCGTCGCCCCTTTCGGTGCGATCCGGGGCGGCCCGACCTGATCCATTCGCGGATTCGATCGCCTGACCCCAATCTCGCCCTGATCTCTACAAACTTTAGTCGATTTTTTCTTACTTAATTCAACCAAGGGGAGTGTTCGGTACCCAGTTGCCCGGTTTGTCAACTCAGTGCAATTGAAAGGGTGCCGCTGCCATGCCACATCGCAACTCCGAAGTTCAGAACCTGAGCCAGAACGGTCAGAATCTGGTCCGGATCGTGATCGCCTCGTATTTCCTCGCGGTCTCACTCGGGCTCATTCCCGGCACCGCCGCCCTGCCCCTGACCGAGCCCTTCCTGCCCGAGCCTTATGCGGATGCGGCGAGCAAGGCGATCATCTTCGCCACCGCCTACCTTGTCCTCATCGGCCTCTGGTTGCGCGTCGCGGCCCTTCTTCTCGCCACGGTGCTGTTCTGGTCAAGCTACATCGACAACGCCGGAGCCGGCGATCTTGAGGGTTTCTGGCGGGATCTGGCGCTGATCGGCGCCCTGATCCTGACCTATACGCAAACGCTGCCGCGGGCCGAAAAGCGCCGTGCCGCCCTGCGCTGGCAGCGCAACGTGCGCCGCATCACACCCGCGCGTCCGGTCACCC
>JBGSNN010000324.1:0-1965 GCA_041739655.1 Albidovulum sp.
CAGCGTTGCGATCAGGGCCGTCTGGCGGTCGGCCGCGGCCCGCGCGTCGTCAAGGGTCGCGTTCAGCCCCGCGACCTCGGTCGTCAGCGCCGCATTGCGGTTCCGCTCAAGCCCGAGCGCATCGGCGAGATCGGCCACTTGCAGCGACAGCGCTTCGAGTTCGCTATCCTTGGTCGAAATCGCCTCGCGCAGCGCGAACTGGACCACCATGAAGATGGTGACGAGGAACATCAGGATCAGAAGCAATGCGGTCAGCGCATCGACGAAGCCCGGCCAGATATTGGCCGAAAGGCGTTGACCGCCGCGCCCACCGGACAGTCCCATGCGCTAGCCTCGCTCGGACGGCGGCGTCTGCCGCGACAGGGCGCGCACAGCGCGGGTCAGTTGCGCCAGATCGCCCCTGAGATCGCCGATGCTTTCCTGCCGCCCCGCGGCCACTTCCTCCAGAAGCCGCAAGAGTTGCATGTCGATCGAGCGCAGCCGCATCCGGCTTTCGGCATCCGGGCCGCTATCGTCAGGCGCCGCCGTGGGCGGTCGCAGCAGTGCCGCGATCCGCTCCTGTCCGTCGGCGATGCGGGTCAGGATCGCGGCGCTGCCCGCTTCGCCCTGCAACTGACGCGTCAGGCCTTCGACCGCGCCCACGAGCCCCTCCAGCCGGTCGTTGACTGCGGCGCGGCCCGCGTCGGTGCGTTCGAGAAGCCTTTGCATCGTATCGACCTGCTCAGCCATGTGGTCGAGCACACCCGCCACGGTGGCCTGATCGAGGCCACCCTCGCCGTCCCCGGAGGCAAAGCCGAGCCGGGTGAAGGAGGTCAGCCATTCTTCCAGTTCCCGGTAAAAGCGATTCTGACCGTGACTCGCGAAAAGCTCCAGAAGTCCGACGACGAGCGATCCGGCAAGTCCGAGGAGGGACGAGGAAAAGGCCGTGCCCATGCCGCCGAGTTGCCGCTCAAGGCCGGACATCAGCTTGTCGAAGACCGCCATCCCGCTTTCGCCCTCTTGCGGCGCGAGCGCACGGATCGTGTCGACAACGGCCGGGACCGTGGTGGCAAGGCCGTAGAAGGTGCCGAGAAGGCCGAGGAAGATCAGAAGGCTCGTCAGGTAGCGGGTGATGTCGCGCGCCTCGTCGATGCGGGCCGCAACCGAATCCTGAATTGATCGCGCCGACGAGGCCGAGATATTGCGGCTGCGCGGCCCGCGCGAGCGCAGCAGCGCGGCCAGCGGCGCGAGAAGTCGGGGCGCGATGGTGATCTCGTGCCCCGGCCTGTTGACCGCGAACCCTTCGATCCAGATGACCGATCGGACGAGCTGCGCGACCTGAAAGAAACAGGTCAGCACCCCCAGAAGGAACACCGCGAGGATCAGGCCGTTCAGCCACGGATTGGCGATGAAGATCGGCAGGATGCGGCCATAGGCCAGATAGCCGCCGACCCCGACGACAATCAGGACGATCAGCATCATGACGATCTGACGTACCGGCTGCGAAAAATACGGCTGTGCGTCGCGCACGGGTTTGTCCATCTGGCCCGTCACCCCTGTCCTGCCTCTGGCGGGACAATAGGCGGCAGGTGGGGCACGCTCAAGCGCGAAAGGTCAGCCTCGCGCGGTCAGCTGCCGCACCCGCTCGGCGAGCCAGTCAAGCTCGGCATCGGCGATGCCAAGCGCGTGCAGGTGTCGTGCCGTGTTCCAGAGATAGTCGCGGTTCTCGCCCCGGCCACCCTTGGCACGGGCGATGATCTGCGCCTGATCCTCGAGCGCGATGCCGCCGCAATACTGGACATGATCGGGGTCGATGACATAGGTCACCGCCTCGACCATCCGGCCATCGGCCAACGCGACCGGAAGGTGCCGTTCGAGATAGGCCGAAGAAATCAGTTCGCGCGCGCGCAGGGAAGCGAGGGTCGCCGCGGTGTGCTCGGCGGCCACGGCGAAGGCGAGGCCGGTGCATGCCGCCCCGGGGGCCGC
>JBGSNN010000045.1:0-5142 GCA_041739655.1 Albidovulum sp.
CTTTGCATCGCGAGAGCCAAATCAGCCGCCCCCCGTCCTCCTCCACATGCGTTCCGGCCCCGAAAGGGGGTGAAGGGGCGTCCCCTCCGACGGCGCCTCTACGCCCATGAAGGCCGCGCGGGATGTCGCGCGGACGAGACAGGCCCGGAGGCAAGAACCGATGACGATCCACACCCACGACGATGCGTATGAACCCGCCCATACCGCATCCCAGACCGCCCATGCGCTCGACGAGCTGCAGCTCTATGGCTACCGCCCCTTTGACGAGCCCGATCCGCGCCCGATGCCAGATGGGCAGCGCCTTGCCGTCGCCGTCGCCGACATCTTCGACGCCCTCGTCGCGACCCTGGAAGACACCCGCATGGAACCCGACCTCGAAGAAGTGCTCTGGGGCCAGGTCAACCTTTTCCACCGCGCCACAGCCCGTGTCGAGCGGTCGCTCGATGAGAACGAGCAGGCGCAGCGCCGCCTCCAGCGCGAGCAGGACGGCTCCGAGGTGAAATCCGTCGAACTCGAGCGCCTCACGGCCGAAGGCCTGACCCTGATCGAACGGCGCAACTGCATGGACATGATGCGCGATCACGCCGCCACCGAGTTTGTCCATCACACAGGATCGGCCTGGCGCCCCCGCACCGGCTCGATGGTGAACCGCCAGCACATGACCGCGGCGCTCATCGACAGCCGCGATTTCCTGGCCGCCAAGCGCCGCGCGGAAACCGAGGTGATGCTCCCCGCAGGCCCCAAAGTCGCCCTCACCGGTGGAACCGACTTCAACGATCACCGCCTGATCTGGGGCAAGCTCGATCAGGTCCGGACCAAGTATCCCGACATGGTCCTCCTGCACGGTGGCAGTCCGAAGGGTGCCGAACTCATCGCCGCCAAATGGGCCGAAGCCCGGGGCGTCACGCAGGTGGCCTTCAAACCTGACTGGACCAAGCACGCCAAGGCCGCCCCCTTCAAGCGCAACGACGCGATGCTGGACGTGCTGCCTGTGGGTGTTCTGGTCTTCCCGGGCAATGGCATCCAGGAGAACCTCGCCGACAAGGCCAGGAAGCTGGGCATCCCGGTCCTGAAGTTCGAGAAGGGGGCGTAAGCCCCCTTATTCATGCCCATCAACCAACTTCGGATGATCTTTCCGAAGGCCGTCAGATTGTCGCCGGCAACGACTTCGATACCGCCGACTGCATGTCCAACAAGGCAGCGTTTCGGCGGGCAAGCGTTTCGTGCCACTCCTGCGCCTCCCGGTCCTTGAAGAATCCCGCGGTGGGAGCGAGCCGCGCGACCGCGGCTTCGACTTCGTCCAGCGAAACCCGGAAGAACTCCTTCCTAAAGTTCGACATGTTGATCCGACGATCCGCAAACTCTTTGTGCAGGGCTCCTTCAAGAGCGGGTGCGGCATCGCTGTAGATCATCGCATGTGTGTCGAAGCCGAAAGGCACGCTGGCATCGCCCAGCTCCCGGATCCGGTCATCCGGATCGAGGCGACGGGTGAGACCGATCTTGACGACATCCTCGCCGAAGGATCCGACATTGGAGATGATGTAGACATAGCCGGACCGGGTCATTTCAGCCATGGCGCGAGCGCGCTCGCTTGCTGCATGAGCGGCGACCAGCGCCGCTTCCAGCTCTTCGATGCGCCGGCGATTTCCATCGCTGTCGGCCTCCTTGCGGGCTTTCTCGAGCAGCGCCTGATACTTGGCTTCCTCCCGTTCGGCCGCCTCGGCCTCGGCCAACAGCTTCTTTTCTTCCTTCTCGGCACGCGCCATTTCCGCGCGTTCTTCCTTTTCGCGCTTCAGCTGTTCTCGGTATTCATGCGTCAGCCGGAGTTCCTCGATCTTCAGGGCGACGAACCTGTCGTTCAGCGTCAGGTTCATGGACGTGTTTTCCTTGTCGATTGCTGCCGCGGCCGACAGGACGCGCTTTTCCATGGCGACGACGTTGTTCCAGCGGACATTGGCAATCGCGGCTTCACATTCATTGTTGAAGGCCCTCATGGTCAGGCGTGTCTGACGATTGATCATGGTTGCGCCTTTGGCCTTGCTGCCCTCGACGGTCCACTCAGTCGGGCAGAGCGCTGCCTGCTTGGCCGAGATCATCGCCTTCTGCCTGTCCCGCACCTCAACGATCCTGGCTTTGAAATCTTCGCTGTCGGTGAAATCAAAATGCGGCTCGTAGATGCCCAGTTCGGCAAAGGCCAAGCGCTCGTCATAGATCGCGACCTGCTGTTCCAGCCGGTCGAAGAGCGCCCGCTTTTCGGCATAGGAAGAGCGCAAGGCCTCAATGTCGGACGTCAGTGATGTGGCGATGGCTTGCAGTCGGGCCACTTCGGCTTCCTGCGATATGATCGCCGCGTATTTGGCTTCCGTCGCCTCATGTTCTGCCGATAGTTTGGCGGCTTCTGCCTTGTGGTTCTCTGCTGCCTGATCCGCGACCGATACCTGCCGCCGCAGTTGCCGCTTGGCCAACAGCCATAGCACGAGGAAAACTGGGGCAAGGATAAACCAGACCAAAGCCACGATCGCGATCGGATCCATAACATCTCCTGCAAATGCAATTTCCAGTCAGAATGCTTTGCCGGCGTCTTCACCTCAAGATTGAATCGCGGCCATCGCGTCGCCGGAGGATGCTTACCAATCCACCGGGGTATCTGTCCGCGCATGGCCCGGGCGAGTTCGGGATGCTCACGGAGCCGGTACTTGCGGTGACGAACGACCGGCTGGCCTTGATGCCCTCTTCGCCAGGAAGGACGCCGAGGGTGAACCGGTCTTCGCTCGATTAGCCTCGATGCAGCCGCGGCCGCTGCGGCTTGGCGGTACTTGTTGCTGGAGATGGCCCCAAACATTGCCGTCAGCAGGTCCCGCCGATCGTTCAGCGACAGGGCCGCGACGTTGAAAGCATTCATGCCCGTGTGCACGGTATCTCACTTCCGGTGACCTGATCTGTCGCGGGTCTGAGCGGCACGCGACAGCTGCTGCGCAAGGTGACCGGTCTGAAGGGATCTCGTTGCTGCCTTCTTTTCGGGCTTCGTCCTTCGTTGGCCTGATATTGCCGGTTGGGAGCGTCTGAACTGTCCTGCAGGGCACTTCCCCGTGGTCCCGGCTCAGGCACCTCCCTTCGACGGACAATCCCCTAATCCTTTTCGGCCTCATGCGCGCAACCCCGCTCTAGGCCGGGCCGTGTTGGTCGCTTGCAGCGACCTGCCCGCCCCACCCCGTCCCATCGGGGGTTTCCGTCTGCCGTGCCGTCAGCCGGGCGCGCCTCAGCCGACAGGCTTTTGCCGGGTCTTGTCGAAGGGATGGTCCTTTGATCCAGATACAGGAAGCACCAAAATGCAGAACATCGTCATCCTCGCCGGCAACATCGGTCAGGCCCCGGAAGTCCGCACCACGCAAGGTGGGACCAGGATCACGCACTTCACGTTGGCTACCTCGCGCCCCCGCCTCTCGGAAGGTCGCGCGATCCGCGACGACAACGGCTACCGGGTCATGGACACCGAATGGCACCGCATCACCTGCTTCAACGGTCTCGGCAAGACCGTCGCCGAACACTGCGAGAAGGGCATGAAGGTGATGGTCCAGGGCCGCATCCACTACACCAAGTGGACCGACGCAGCCGGTGTTGACCGCTATGGCTGCGAGATCATCGCCGAGAAGGTCGACTTCCTCAGCCGACCGAAGGCCGGTGAAGGCGAAGACCCCGAGCTGGTCGGCCGCGAGGAGGACTTCACAAACTGATCGGCCCGACAAGAGCCCGGCGGTGTGAACCGCCGGGTCCGCGTTCCTGCGGTGCGCTGCATCGCAAGTGCCGCGCTCGACACTCGGCCGCTCAGCCTACGGTCTGACCGGCGCGGCGTCAGCTTCCGGAAAATCCCGCACGACAACGAACGTCTTCGCCCGCCGCTTGTTCGGCGTGTACCAGACGGTCTTGCGGTCTCCGGTTTCGCTGAACGCGTAGGTCACGCCGAGAACTCGATCGCGGCTCTCCGGATCGACCATCCACTCGACCGGCCGACCGATGTCGACCCCAGGTTCCCGTGCCGCGCTGTCGAAGGCCGCGATCTCCCGGTCGTTCATGTCTCGTCTCCCTCGTTCACCGATTGAATCTTCGCCTTGGCCAGTGCGTCGTCGAAGGCCGCCTCGAACCGGGCCCGAAAGGCCGGACCCATGACGCGCGCGAGACCGACCATGCCGAGCGGATCATGGCGCGCGGAGAGCGCCGCCGCGAACGGCGGTCGCAGGGTCAGTGTCACACTGGTCGGATGCCTGCCGCGTGATCCACGAGGCTCGACGATCTCGGGCATGCCATCTTGTTCCCAATCCTCGAAGACCTCTTCGCGCAGGCCCTGGGCCACACGGCGGATCAGGAACTGGACGGAGCATTTCGCGGCCGTGGCCCAGGTTTCGGCCAGCGCTGCTTGCCGGGTCGTCAGCGAGACCGCGACATAGACCACATGCCCGCGCGCCGCCGATCCGACCGCGGTAGCGGAGCCGCCCGGTCGCGCCGGTCCGGATTCTATCGGTTCGGAGGTCGCTTCCCCGTTCGGGGTTCCGCAGCGGGCTGTGGATCGTGCGGGGTCTTCGGCGCGTTCATCGCCCCCTGGCGACGCGATGAATGCAGCGTCCAATGCCGACGTCACACTATCCAGCGCGCCCTGTGCGGTTGCAGCTGTTGCCGCCGCATCGGTGCTTTTTGCCGCTGGTGATGCCGCCGGCGCGCCGAACCCGAGCTTGGCTGAGAACCCGGCGTCCTGTCGGATGATCCGCATCATGTCCTTGCGCGGTGCCATCAGGCCACCTCTGCGGGGGCGAGGATCAACTGGTCGATTTCCTCGAGAAGCTCACCTGCCTCCCTCACGGCACTCTGCAAATGGGCCGCAAGCCCCCGGTTCGGGGTCTTGTCCGCGATCACGCCGAGAAGACCCTCCTTGTCCATCCGGACATAGGCGCTGCGGTTCGAGAGCCAGGCTTCGCAGGCGGGCAGCGACCGGAAGAGTTCCTCCGCCACCATGCGCTCCGTCTCCGAAAGCCGGACCGGCACCCGGCTGAAGGTCACGGAGAACCCGGCCAGTTCCTCCGGCTTTTCGACCCGCCCGCGCAGCTTCAGATACCAGCTGGCGGTTTCAAGGGTTTCGCTGAGATCGCC
>JBGSNN010000439.1:0-11293 GCA_041739655.1 Albidovulum sp.
GGTGCCAGCGGCGGCGTCGATGACCGCTGTCGCGGGTCATGGCCTGCGTGCGCGCGTCGCCGGGCATGACGTTCTGATCGGTGCCGAACGGATGCTGATCGGGGATGGCATCGACCCCGCCCCCCTTCGCGCCATTGCGGCGGCGCTTTCGGACAAGGGCCGCACCCCGATCCTCGTTGCCATCGACGGCAGGCCTGCTGCGGTGCTCGCTGCCTCCGATCCGATCAAGCCGACGACCCGCGCCGCGATCGCCGCGCTTCACGATCTCGGCCTGAAAACCGTGCTCATCACCGGCGACACCGAGGGCGCAGCGCGCGCCATCGCGGCAGAGGCGGGGATCGATCACGTCGTCGCGGGTGTACTGCCGGGTGGCAAGGTCGCGGCACTGGACGGTTTGCGCGGCACCGATGCGACCCGCATCGCCTTCGTCGGTGATGGGATCAACGACGCGCCCGCGCTCGCCCATGCCGATGTCGGCATCGCCATCGGGACCGGCACGGACGTGGCGATCGAGACGGCGGATGTCGTCCTGATGTCGGGCGATCCGATGGGCGTGGTGGCCGCGCTCGACCTGTCGCGGCAGACGATGCGTAACATCCGCCAGAACCTGTTCTGGGCCTTCGCCTACAATGTCGCGCTGATCCCGGTTGCGGCTGGGCTGCTCTATCCCGCCTTCGGCATCCTGCTGTCGCCGATGCTCGCCGCCGGTGCGATGGCGATGTCGAGCGTCTTTGTCCTGACCAACGCCTTGCGCCTGCGCTTTGCAGGCGCCCGCAAGGAGGCACATCGATGAACATATCCGACGTCGCGGCCCGGGCGGGCCTGCCGCCGAAGACCATCCGCTACTATGAGGATGTCGGCCTGATCCAGCCGCTTCGGGCGGAAAACGGCTATCGCCACTTCCGTGAAAGCGACCTGCAGACGCTTGCCTTTCTCGGCCGGGCCCGGTCGCTGGGGTTCAGTCTTGACGAGTGCCGCAGGCTGATTGCGCTTTACCGCGATCGCGATCGTGCCAGCGGGGACGTGAAGGCACTGGCCGAGGGGCATCTTGCCGAGATCGACCGCAAGATCGAGGTACTTTCGGCCATGCGCAGGACGCTCGCCCATCTTGTTTCCTGCTGCGCGGGCGACGGGCGGCCGGAGTGCCCGATCCTTGACGACCTCGCCGGGCCGGGCGGACACCGCTAGAGCTTCGAGGAAATCACGCCCGTTGCGAACCCGCCCATGCGGAGTTCGCCGAAGAGCCGCTGATACTCGATCTTCGGGCAGCGGTTCTGGATCACCCGCAGCCCCGCCGCTTCGGCCTTTGCCGCCGCCTCGGAATGGTGTACGCCAAGCTGCATCCAGATGGTCCGCAAATCGGGCAGATGCGCGATGGCCTCATCGACGATTGCGGGCACGGCGTCGGATCGGCGGAAGATGTCAACCATGTCCACCTTCGCTTCCTTCGGAATCGAGGCGAGATCCGGATAGACCGTTTCGCCGAAGAGGCTGGGCCCGACTTGGCTGGGATTGACCGGAATGACCCGGAAGCCCTTGAGCGCGAGGTAGCGCGCGACGAAATAGGACGGGCGCACCGGATTGGGCGACACGCCGACCACCGCGACGACCCGCGTCGTCGTCAGAACCTCGCGCAGGAAGGGATCGGAATAGCCGGTCATGGCGCAGTCCTGCCAGAAAAAGGCGCCCTGTCCAAGGGACGGGCGCCAGTTGCGGAACGAGGGACAGTGCAGTGGAGCGCGGTGGTTCCAGAACCGTGCTCCCATTGATATATGTAGGATTGAAACAGTTCCGTAAAAGACCTCTCGCGCAGATGTGATCCCGACTCATCTCCGCAGGACGATCGGCCAGTTTGCGTTGGCCTTGTCGATATTGCCATCCATGTCCTGCCGCCAGATCGTGCGTATCGCGGTGCTGTGCTTGAGGTAAAGCGCGCCGTTGTGAATCGTGAATGCCTCTGGCGCCGAGGACAGGATCGTTCCCTTGGACAGCGCATAGGCGCAATAGCCGCCATATTGCGGGGCATAGGCAGAGGGGTTCATCTCGAACCTCTGCAGGTTTTCGCCGTTGACGAAATACCACATCGCGCCGCGCCACCACAGAGAATGGTCAGGCGTGCCGCGGACGGGTTCATGGACCGTGAAATAGGCCACCGGATCGTAGCCGGAAATGGCAATGCCACCCGGCGCGTATATAGCCGGTTCATTGGCGCGGGCGGGGCGCAGGATCGTGCCGGCGACGGGAATCGCAAGTACGATCGCCAAAAGGGCACGGCGGCTCAGTTTCATCATATCCTCTTGCGGCGGGGCTCCGGGCATGGCCACGGCAGTTCTGACCTTCGCCCTGTCAAGATGACACGTCCGGCGCGCTTGGCAACGCCACCTCCGGCAAGTGTGAACGCGCGTGGCGATTTGTGACAGGAACCTGCGTCAAAGCCCGCGCTGGCTGGCCGCGTAGAGAGAAATGGCGGCAGCATTTGAAACATTGAGCGAGCCGAAGGCCCCGGTAAAGGGAATCCGCACCAGCGCATCGCAGGTGTCGCGGGTCTTGTCGCGCAGGCCCGGACCTTCGGCGCCAAGCACCAGGCCGACGGGTCGCGTACCGCTTGCGGCGAGAGCTTCGGCCAGCGTTGCCGTCGCCGCGCCGTCGAGGCCGAGGAGGACATAGCCCATCTGCTTCAGCGTTGTCATCGCCTCCGACAGGTTGCCGACGCGGAGATAGGGCTGCCGCTCCAGTGCGCCGCTTGCAGTCTTGGCCAGCGCCCCGGTCTCGGGGGCGGAATGTCGCGCCGGGGCGATGACGGCGCGTGCGCCGAAGACTTCGGCAGAGCGCAGGATCGCGCCGACATTGTGCGGATCGGTCACGCGGTCGAGGACGACGACGAGCGGCGCCCCGGCGCCCGATGCGCAGATCTCGGTCAGCGGTCCCCAGCTCAGTGGCCTGACCTCAAGCGCAGCACCCTGATGGACGCTGTCCGGTGCGAGCGGGACATGGGCGTCGAATTTGCGTGGATCGACGATTTCGGCTTCGGGCCCGTGAACGAGCACGTCAGGCCCCAACCGGTCTGCGGCATTCTTGGTCAGGACCAGCCGCAGCCTGTCGCGCGCCGGATTGGTCAGCGCATCGCGCACCGCGTGAAGCCCGAAGAGCCAGACCGTCTCGGCCGCGGCGGCGCGCTTGGCGCGCTCCTTGTCGATCACCCAGGTCGGTTTCTTCATGGTCGTCGTCCTCTCGTCGTGGCGCGGGACAATGCGGCGCCTTGCGCCCCGAGACAAGCCCGCACGATGCCGAATTCCTCCTTGACGCCCCGGTGCCCCTTCGATATTCCGCGCAAGCGTCGGGCGACGTGCTGCAAGGTGCGGCAGCGGACTGTAACTCCGCCGGGGAGACCCACGCCTGGTTCGATTCCAGGGTCGCCCACCATTCTCCCGCACATCAATGACTTAACTGCGCAATCCGCTGATGGTTTCGCGCGTGGCGATGATCGGCCAGACGCGACGCCTTTCAGCCGGACCGCGGCGGTCCGTTTGCTGCCGACGGCGAGAACTGCGCGACGAGTTGATGCTGGTCGCCGCGATAGGTGAGACGTGCGAAGGTGATCGGCTGGCCGGCAAATTCGGTACGACGTTCGACCTGGAGGCAGGCCGCAGAGGGCGCGAGCGCCAGCAGACGGGCAACGCGGGGTGTCGGGGTGACGGCGCTGATCCGGTGTTCGGCGGCACTCCATGGAACTCTCCGAAGAAGCCATGCGCCCGCCGGCTCTGCCCCGAAATCCGCACCTTCCGCGTCCGGTACGGCGGTCAGGTTGATGAGGCGTGCCTCATGGCAGAACGGCTCATCATCGGCGGCATGGACAGATTCGATGAAGAGGACCCGCAGCACTCCGTCGGTTGCGGCGAGCGCGGCCCTGTCTTGCGCGCTTGCGGCGCGGGCTTCGCGCGCGACGATGCGGAAGGAATAGCGTCCGCCGCGCTGGCGCACCTCTTCGCCGATATTGGCGATGGTCATCACCGCCGATTGCTGGCGCGGCTTGGCGACAAATGTGCCAATCCGGCGCCGCCGCTCCAGATAGCCATCGCGGGTAAGCTGCGTCAGGACCTTGTTCACCGTCATGCGCGAGACGCCATAGGCCTCGGCCATGTCGGTCTCGAACGGAATGCGCTGGCCGGGTTGCCAGATGCCGCGCGTGATCTTGTCGCGCACGTCGGTCAGGATGCGGTCGTGCAGGGTTGCGGATTTCGTGCCGTTCATGCGCGGCCTGACTGTGGTTCTGGGTGGACGTCGCGCGCCGTCAGGCGGACGAGAGTGGCGGCCCGAGGCGTTCTGATCTGAAGCGCCCCATGCGCGATGAGAAGGTCGTGGGTGGCGAGCGTCACCTCCATAGGCAGGTGAAGCGTTGTGGGGCCAAGGGCGAGGAGCGCGGTGATGGCCCCCTGGACGCCCGCGTCGATGGCCGTTCCGGAAGGTGTCTCGAGCCGTCGCATGGAGGCCGCGAACTCTCCGCGTCGGCACATCAGGTTGAGGTCATGCGCGACGCCGTCGCCGTCCAGCAGGCAGGTCACCTGCGCCTCGCCCGGGAAGGCAAGGGGCGACAGCGGCGTTAGCGGATGGGCGGCGCCGTCGATGGTCAGCACCATCGGCGGGCCGTCGAGTTGCAGGATCACCCGGTCGATGCCGGGAAAGCGCGAGAACGCCTGCGCGCCTCTGATCTCCGCGATGCTGATGCGGACGCGGGCGGCACCGGTCGCGTCGCGCAGCGCCCAAAGCTCTCGCGTCGTGCCCGCGCCGTTCGTCCACGGCACGGGCGGGCAGTCGGCGATGCGGATGATTTGCGGCACCTCAGTTCCCGAGGATGGTGGGCAGGCGCAGGCCGTGGTCCTTGGCGCAGGCGATCGCGCTGTCGTAACCGGCGTCGGCGTGGCGCCAGACACCCGAGGCCGGGTCGTTCCAGAGAACCCTTTCGAGGCGCTTGGCCGCCTCAGGCGTCCCGTCCGCCACGATCACGACGCCGGCGTGCTGGGAAAAGCCCATGCCGACACCGCCGCCGTGGTGGATCGAGACCCAGGTCGCGCCCGACGCCGTATTGACAAGCGCGTTCAGCAGCGGCCAGTCCGACACCGCGTCCGATCCGTCCTTCATCGCCTCGGTCTCGCGGTTGGGGCTGGCGACGGAGCCGGAATCGAGGTGGTCACGACCGATGACGATCGGGGCGCTGAGTTCGCCCGAAGCCACCATCTCGTTGAACATGAGGCCGGCGCGGTGACGCTCGCCAAGGCCGATCCAGCAGATGCGGGCGGGCAGGCCCTGAAACGCGATCCGCTCGCGCGCCATGTCGAGCCAGCGGTGGAGATGGTCGTTCTCGGGAAACAGCTTCTTCATCGCGGCATCGGTCTTGTAGATGTCCTCGGGGTCGCCCGAGAGCGCCACCCAGCGGAACGGGCCGATGCCCTTGCAGAACAGCGGCCGGATGTAGGCGGGAACAAAGCCCGGAAAGGCAAAGGCCGTCTCAAGCCCTTCGTCCTTGGCAACCTGCCGGATGTTGTTTCCGTAATCGAGTGTCGGCACCCCCGCGTTCCAGAAACCCACCATTGCCGCGACATGCTGTTTCATGCTGGCGCGGGCGGCCTTCTCAACGCCCTTGGGGTCGCTTTCCTGTTTCGCGCGCCATTCCGCGACGGTCCAGCCAAGCGGCAGATAGCCGTGAACCGGATCATGGGCCGAGGTCTGGTCGGTCACCATATCGGGGCGCGGGCCGCCTGCCTTCATGCGGGCCAGAAGTTCAGGGAACACCTCGGCGGCATTGCCGATGAGGGCGACGGATTTCGCCTCGCCCGCCTTGGTCCACTGGTCGATCAGGGCAAGCGCCTCGTCGAGGCTGTGGGCCTTGGCGTCGCAATAGCGCGTGCGGATGCGGAAATCGGCGCGGGTCTCGTCACATTCGACGGCGAGACAGCAGGCCCCCGCCATGACCGCGGCCAGCGGTTGCGCGCCGCCCATGCCACCGAGGCCTGCGGTCAGGATCCAGCGGCCGCTGAGGTTGCCGCCGTAGTGCTGGCGCCCGGCCTCGGCGAAGGTCTCGTAGGTGCCCTGCACGATGCCTTGCGTGCCGATGTAGATCCAGGATCCGGCGGTCATCTGGCCGTACATCATCAGGCCCTTCTTATCGAGATCATTGAAATGGTCCCAATTGGCCCAATGCGGCACGAGGTTGGAGTTGGCAATCAGCACGCGCGGCGCATCCGGGTGGGTGCGCACCACCGCGACCGGACGGCCGGACTGCACCACCAGCGTCTCGTCGGCCCCCAGGTCCTTGAGCGTCGCCACGATCCGGTCGAAATCGGCCCAGGTCCGCGCCGCCCGACCGATGCCGCCATAGACGACAAGCTCATGCGGGTTTTCGGCCACGTCGGGGTGGAGGTTGTTCATCAGCATCCGCATCGCGGCCTCGGTCTGCCAGCTTTTTGCGGTACGTTCGGGGCCGGTCGGCGGGTAGATGTCGCGGCTGTTGTGGCGCGGGTTCTGGATATGATCGGTCATCGGGTTACCTCGGTTCGGCAAGAGAGGGGGCAAGGTCGGCGAGCCGCGCCAGCATCCGGGCGAGGACCGGGCGCAGGTGCTCGGTCTTGGCGGTGTCCAGTGCGAAGGGCGGCGTTTCGGAGGTCAGATGGCTTGCTTGCGCGAGTTCCATCTGGATCGCATGGATGCCGTCGCCGGGGCGGCCATAGTGGCGGGTGGTCCAGCCGCCCTTGAAGCGGCCGTTCAGCACATGGGTCCGCCCCGACGCCACCGCTTCGTCAGCAACGGCGGATTCGAGCCCGGCATCACAGGTCACGCCGCCGTTGGTGCCGATATTGAAATCGGGAAGCGTGCCCGTGAAGAGCCACGGAATGACCGAACGGATCGAGTGGCAATCCCAAAGGATCACGACACCGTGGCGGGCGCGCACGCGGTCAAGCTCTGTCGCGAGCGCCGCGTGATAGGGCGCGTGATAGCGTCGCAGCCGGTCGGCGATATCGGCCTCGGTCGGCTTGGCGCCCGGTTTCCAGATTGGTGCCCCGTCGAAATTGGTCGTCGGCACAAGGTCCGTGGTGGCAGCGCCCGGATAGAGGCTTTGCCCCGAAGGGTCACGGTTCAGGTCGATCACATAGCGGTGGACATTGGCGCGGACCACCGTCAGGCCGGGGATCAGGTCGCGGTAGAGGGTGTCCACATGCCAATCGGTATCGCGGAGCACGCGGCCCTCGTCATTGAGCCTGTCGCGGATGGCGTCGGGCACAGCGGTGCCGGTATGCGGCATCCCGAGGACGATGGGACCGTCGCCGCGGGTGATGGTGACGACCCCGGTCATGGCCGAAGCCCCGGCAGGATGTCGTCCCCGACGGCAAGGGCCAGCGCGTCCGATGCCACGAGGTCTCCGGCGGCGGCCATGTCGTCGGCCATGTAGCGGTCTTCGACCAAAGGCGCGATGCGGGCACGGATCGCGGCCTTGGCCGCGAGAAGGCGGGGCGAGGTCACATGCGGGGCGCGAAACTCGACCCCCTGCGCCGCCATCATCGCTTCGACCCCGACGATCCAGAAGAGGTTCTGCGTCATCGGCAAAAGGCGCCGCGCACCGTGGCAGGCCATCGAGACATGGTCTTCCTGATTGGCCGAGGTCGGCGTGGAATCGATCGAGGCAGGATGCGCCATCTGCTTGTTTTCGCTCATCAATGCGGCTGTCGTGACCTCTGCGATCATGAGGCCGGAGTTCAGCCCGGGCTTCGGCGTCAGGAACCCCGGCAGGCCGTAGCTGAGCGCCGGATCGACCAGAAGCGCGACGCGCCGCTGCGCGATGGCGCCGATCTCGGCGACCGCAAGCGCGATCATGTCGGCGGCAAGGGCCACCGGTTCGGCGTGGAAGTTGCCGCCCGAGACCACGGACCCGTCCGAGAGCACCAGCGGATTGTCGGTCGCGGCATTGGCCTCGATCTCCAGCGTCCGGGCCGCCTGGCGCAACACGTCGAGACAGGCGCCATCGACCTGTGGCTGACAGCGCAGGCAGTAGGGGTCCTGCACCCGTTCATCGTTGTCCTGATGCGCGGCACGGATGCCCGAGCCGTCCATCAGCGTGCGAAGCGCCGCGGCAACGTCGATCTGGCCGGAATGACCGCGCAGCGCGTGGATCTCGGCCGCGAACGGCGCGGTAGAGCCCATCGCGGCATCGGTTGACAGGGCGCCGGTGACGATGGCGGCGCGCAGGGCGCGCATGGCCCGGAACAGGCCGGCAAGCGCCAATGCGGTCGAGACCTGAGTGCCGTTGATGAGGGCGAGGCCCTCTTTCGCCTGCAAGGCAATCGGCTGGAGCCCCGCCGCCCCAAGCGCCGCCGCCCCCGCCATGCGGGTGCCGTTCAGGAAGGCCTCGCCATGGCCCATCATCACCGCCGCCATATGGGCGAGCGGCGCGAGGTCGCCCGAAGCGCCGACCGATCCCTTTTCCGGGATGACCGGCAGGACGCCTGTTGCCAGCATCCCTTCGATGAGCGCGATCAGCTCGCGCCGTACGCCCGAGGCGCCGCGCCCCAGCGACAGGAGCTTCAGCGACAGGACAAGGCGGACGATGTCTTCGCCCAGCGGGTCGCCGACGCCGCAGCAATGCGACAGGATCAGGTTGCGCTGCAGCGCCGCCACATCGGACCGGTCGATGCGGATCGAGGCAAGCTTGCCGAAGCCGGTGTTGACGCCATAGACCGCCGCGTTCCCCGCCGCGACCTCGGCAATGCGCGCGGCCGAACGGTCGATGCCGACCATCGCTTCGGGCGCAAGACGGATTGCGGTGCCGTGCCGCAAGACGTCCTCAAGGTCAGCGAGCGTCACCGCGCCGGGGTGAAGGATGTGCGTCATCTCAGGTCTTTTCTCCTTTGAAGTATCGGGCGTGGAGCGGATTGAACCCCATCGGGTTGACCAGTTCGGCCGGCTCCGTGGCGTTCCAGATGGCGAGGTCTGCCGACAGCCCCGGCGCGATGCGCCCGGTCTCGTGCCCGAGCCCCAGCGCCTGGGCCGCCCTAGCGGTCGTGCCCATCAGGCACTCCTCCACCGTCAGGCCGAAGAGAACCGCGCCCATGTTCATGGCGAGAAGAAGCGAAGTGAGCGGCGAGGTCCCCGGATTCGCGTCGGTGGCGATGGCGATGGCGCAGCCAGCATCGCGCAGCGCCTGAACCGGCGGCACCCGGGTTTCACGCAGCATGTAGAAGGCGCCCGGCAGCAGGACCGCGACCGTCCCGGCCGCCGCCATCGCGCTGGCATCGGCAGCGGTCATGTATTCCAGATGATCGGCAGACAGCCCGCCGTGGCGCGCCGTCAGTGCCGCACCGCCCTGCCATGACAGTTGTTCGGCGTGAAGTTTCACCGGCAGGCCGAGATCGCGGGCCCTGGCGAATACCCGCTCGATCTCGCCCGTGGTGAAGGCGAGATGTTCGCAAAAGCCATCGACGGCATCGATCAGCCCCTCGTCCTGTGCCGCCTCCATTCCGGCGAGCACGACGCGGTCGAGATAACCGGCACGGTCGTCGCGGTATTCGGGCGGCAGAGCATGTGCCGCCAGCCAGGTGGTGCGGATCCGCACTGGCCGCAAGCCTTCGAGGGCCCGCGCCGCGCGCAGCATCCGCAGTTCGCTGTCGATCGAGAGGCCGTAGCCAGACTTGATCTCGACGGTGCCGACCCCTTCGCGCAGCAGACTGTCAAGCCGGGGCAGCGCCGCTTCGACGAGGGCCTCGACGCTTGCCTCGCGCGTGGCGCGCATGGTCGCGACGATGCCGCCACCCGCCGCCGCGATGTCGGCATAGCTCGCCCCCTCAAGCCGCATCTGGAATTCCCTGGCGCGGTTGCCGCCATAAACCAGATGGGTGTGGCAGTCGATCAAGGCGGGCGTCACGAGGCGGCCGCCGAGGTCGATCCTGTCCGCACCCTCGGGCGCGGCGAGTGCCGGTCCGACGGCCCGAATCACGCCGTCGGCGATCAGGATATCGGCGGCATGGGGTGCCGCGCCGTCGCCGGTGAAAACGTGCGCGTTTGTCCAGATCCGGCTGGCTTTCATGGCCGCTGCCATCACGACCCCCTTTCCCTGCTGCGTCATTAAGTATATACATATTGATGTGAAAGGGAAGAGCATTCCTCACGCCGGAGACAGTGATGACGACAGCGATCTTTGCGGAAGAAGCGTTTTTGCCGGACGGGTGGCGGCACAATGTTCGGGTAACCTTCGCGAATGCGGCGATTGACAGCGTGACGGTTGCCGCGACGCCGCGGCCTGACGATCGCCGCGTCCAGGCGTTGATCCCCGGAATGGCGAACCTTCACAGTCATACCTTCCAGCGCGCGATGGCAGGTCTTGCCGAGCAGAGGGGCGCAGCAACGGACAGCTTCTGGACCTGGCGCGACATGATGTACCGCTTTGCGCTTGCCCTCACGCCGGACGAGGTTGAGGCGGTCGCGGAGATGGCTGCGGTGGAGATGCTGGAGGCTGGCTTCACGCGGTTGGGGGAGTTCCACTATCTCCACCATGCGCCGGACGGTCGGCCTTATGCGGATCCGTCCGAACTGTCGCAGCGCATCCTTGCCGCTGCGACGGCCACCGGCATTCATCTTACCCTTCTGCCGGTCTTCTACGCCCATTCCGATTTCGGCGGCAAAGCGCCGCAAGAGACGCAGCGCCGGTTCCTGCACGACATCGACACCTTCTGCCGCCTGACAGACCGGGTGCGGGCGGCGCTGACGCGACCGGGTGACCGGATCGGAATCGCCCCGCACAGCCTGCGCGCCGTGACCGAGGCGGAACTGTCCTGCCTGCTCGATGCCCATCCCGACGGGCCGGTGCACATCCATGTCGCCGAGCAGATGCGCGAGGTGGAGGACTGCCTCGCCGCAAAGGGACAGCGCCCGGTGCAGGCTCTCCTGTCGCGGTTCCCGGTCAGTGACCGCTGGTGCCTGATCCACGCCACGCATCTGACCGTCGCCGAGCGGCAGGGCATCGCCGCATCCGGTGCCGTCTGCGGGCTCTGTCCGGTGACTGAGGCCAATCTTGGCGACGGCCTCTTTCCAGCGTCTGACTTCCTTGCCGAAGGCGGGCGGATCGGCATCGGGTCCGACAGCAATGTCGAGATCGGCGTGGCCGGGGAACTGAGGATGCTGGAATATGGCCAACGGCTGTCGCATCGGCTGAGGAACGTCCTGTCGATGGGCCAGGGCTCGACCGGGGGCGCGCTGGTCCGGGCGGCCCTTGCCGGTGGCGCGCAGGCGCTTGGTGCGCCCGAACCGG
>JBGSNN010000440.1:0-5883 GCA_041739655.1 Albidovulum sp.
CCGCGCTGACGTTCAACCGCCCGGACCCACGCGCCGACGGCGTTCTGGCCGCGGGCGCGGAGCTCTGGCGGGATCTGCATGGACGTCTGGTACAGACGGGCTGAGCCGGTTGCCGGACCCGATCCGGAATTTCCGCGCGGCCCGTCGGCGGGCGCATGGCTTCGCCTTGAGGCCCGTGGCCGCTTCGCATAGGGTGACGCCCGCGAAGCGCGCATTTGAGGGGAACCGATGACACAGCGTCTGCATCTCGTATTCGGTGGCGAGCTTGTCACCCCCACGAAGAACGTGTTCAAGGACCCGGCGAATATCCATGTCGTCGGAATATTCCCCGACTATGCCTCGGCCTACAACGCCTGGAAATCCGAAGCGCATCGCACCGTGGACGATGCCCATACCCGGTATTTCATCGCTCATATTCACCGCTTGCGCGACGAAGCGGCCGAAGGCGGTCCGACCGAAGAGCTTGACGTCTAGCACCGCAGGGAATGAAGCGATCGCTGTCCCTCTGGCTTTACCTGCTCGCCGCTGCGCGCGGCGGGACGGGCGAAGCCCCGGCGCGACCGGCCCGGCCTGATGGACCGCTGCTCTGGGTCCATGCCGGTGCGGGCGCGACGCCGCGCAGTCTCGGGCAACTGCTGCGCCGTCTGGTGCAGGCCCGCGGGGGGATCACGCTTGTCGTGACCGGGGATTGCGACAAGCCCATCGTGCCTGCGGATTTTCCCGATGCGACCCTCTTCGACACGGCGCCCGAGGATCGACGCCCCGATATCCGCGCTTTTCTGGACCATTGGCGACCCGATCTTTTCATCCTCGCCGGGGCGTCGCTGCCGCCCGCCATGATCGTCGAGGTCCATGACCGCGGGGTCCCCGCGCTTCTGATTGATGTGCGCGTGGCACCGCAGCGCGGCTGGCTGCGCTACCTGCGGGGCGGCATGGCGACGGCGCTCCTGTCGCGCTTCGACCGGGTTCTGGCGCAGGATCCCGACACCGCCCGCCGTCTGCAACGGATCGCCGGCCGCCATATCACCATCGAGGTGACCGGCCGCATCGAGGAAACCAGCGACCCTCTTAAATGCAATGAGGCTGAGCGTGCCGCGCTGGCCGAGGTGTTGCAGGCGCGGCCGATATGGTTCGCAGTGGCCTGCCCGCAGGCCGAGGAGGAGGCCATCATCGCTGCGCAGGCCCATGTCCTGCGCCTTGCCCATCGCATGCTGCTGATCCTTTCGCCCGCCGACCCGTCGCGGCTGGGACCAATACGGGACATCTGCCAGCGCGACGGCTGGGTGGTGGCGACCCGCGCCGAGGATGAGGAACCCGAGGCAGAGGTGCAGGTGCTTCTGACCGAGGGCGAGGCCGAGATGGGGCTTTGGTACAGGCTTGCGCCGGTGACGTTCATGGGCGGCACCCTCATGCCCGGCGCATCCGGCCGCAATCCCTATGAACCGGCGGCTCTTGGGTCGGCGATCCTGCATGGCCCGCATCCCGGCCCCTATCCCGATGCCTATGCCCGGCTGGACGATGCTCGCGCCGCCCGGCTTGTGGCCGATCCCGAGGCGCTGGCGGAGGCGGTTGCCGACCTCATCGCGCCGGACAAGGCGGCACAGCTTGCGCACAACGCCTGGGCGGCGTCCTCTGGTGGCGCCGAGGTGACCGAGCGGGTCCTGCAGATCATCCTCGATCTGGTGGATGCCAACGTACCCCTGGTCCGGAAGGAGGCATGATGCGCGCACCACGCTTCTGGGACAACGCCCCCGACCGTCCTGGCCTGGCCGCCCGGGCGCTCGCGCCGCTTGGGCGTCTCTATGCCGCCGCCACGGCGCGACGCCTGGCCGACACCACACCCTTTCGCCCCGGCGTTCCCGTAATCTGCGTCGGCAACCTCAGCGCGGGCGGCACCGGCAAGACACCAACGGTGATCGCGCTTGCCCAGCGACTGGCCGCGCGCGGGATCGAGGCGCATGTCGTGAGCCGCGGCCATGGCGGCACACTCACGGGGCCGGTGCGTGTCGATCAACGCAGGCACAGCGCCGCCGAGTGCGGCGATGAGCCTTTGCTGCTTGCCGGATTCACGCCGACATGGATTGCGCGTAACCGGGCCGCAGGCGCGCGCGCGGCGGTGGCCAGCGGGGCGCGGGTCATTCTGCTGGACGACGGTTTTCAGAACCCGGCGCTGCACAAGGATCTTTCGATCGTCGTCGTCGATGCTGAGAGGGGGTTCGGGAACGGCCTTTGCCTGCCCGCCGGGCCACTCCGCGAACCCGTTGGCGTGGGCCTGGCGCGCGCGGATTTCTGCCTCACCATCGGTGATGAGGTTGCTCAGATGCGGTTCACGCAGGTCTGGGACGCCGAGGTTCCCGTCGCCCGTCTCACCGGCGCCCTGCGGCCCTTGCCGACCGGCATGGACTGGCAGGATCTTCGCGTATGCGCCTTCGCCGGCATCGGCTATCCCGAGAAGTTCTTCCAGACCTTGCGGACCCTCGGTGCGGATGTCCTGCGGGCGGTCTCGCTCGACGATCACCAGCCGCTGACCGCAGCGCTGCTTCACCGCCTGGAAACCGAGGCCGCCGCCCTCGGCGCGCAGCTTGTCACGACCGAAAAGGACGCGGTCCGGCTGCCGGAGGCAATGCGGATCAACGTGCTGACGGTCCCTGTCCGGCTTCAGCTTGACGACTGGTCGCCGCTCGATGCGCGGCTCGCGGCACTCGGCCTCTGACCCAGCTTGGCGCGGATTGCCGCGTCATGTTCGCCGAGTTTCGGCGAGGGCACCCCGGTCGCGAGCGCCGCCCCGGAGAAGGTCATCGGCGACCGCACACCCGGCACGCCGTCGCAGTCGATCTGCATCCCGCGCGCGACAATCTGAGGATCGGCAAAGACTTCGCCCATGTCATTGATCGGCCCCGCCGGAACCCCCTCGGCCTCGCAGGCCGCCAGCAGGTCCGCCTTCTGCCAGAGCGCAGTCCGTGCGGTCAGCGCAAGCGTCAGCGTTGCGCGGTTGGCGATGCGGTCGGCGTTGGTGAGGTATTCGGGCGCTTCGGCCAGCGCCTCCAGCCCGAGAACGCCGCAAAGCCTGCGATACTGACCGTCATTGCCGGTCGCGATGATGATCCAGCCATCCGCACATTCAAAGACCGAATAGGGCACGATGTTCGGATGCGCGTTGCCCATCCGCACGGGCGCGGTGCCGGAGGCGAGGAAGTTCATCGCCTGGTTGGCCATCACGCTTGTCGCCACATCGAAAAGCGCCATGTCGATCAACTGGCCCTTGCCGGTCACGCCGCGCTGGTGCAGCGCGGCGAGGATCGCGGTCGCGGCATAGACGCCAGTGAACACATCGACGACAGCGACGCCCACTTTCTGAGGCTGGCCATCGGGCTCCCCCGTTACGCTCATCAGCCCAGACATGCCCTGGATGATGTAGTCGTAGCCGGCGCGGCTGGCATATGGCCCATCCTGACCGAAGCCGGTGATGGAACAGTAGATGAGCCGCGGGTTGATCTTCGACAGGCTCGCGTAGTCCAGCCCGTATTTCGCCAGGCCGCCCAGCTTGAAGTTCTCGATCAGGATGTCGGCGTCCTGCACCAGAGCGCGGACGAAGGCCTGATCCTCTGGCGTCCGGAAATCGGCGATGACGGATTTCTTGCCCCGGTTCGTGGCATGAAAGTAGGCGGCCGACCGGTCGCCCGCACGCGCTATGAAAGGCGGCCCCCAACGACGGGTGTCATCGCCCTCGGGCGCCTCGACCTTGATGACCTCGGCGCCGAGGTCGGCCAGGGTCTGCCCGGCCCACGGACCGGCGAGAATACGCGCCAGTTCGACGACCTTCACGCCGGCGAGAGGGGTCATGCCTCAGTTGCCCAGTTTCTCGTCGAGAAGCTTGGAAAAGTCGGCATAGCTCATCTCGCCGGAATAGGTTTCGCCATTGATGATGAAGGTGGGCGTGCCCTTGATCTCGTCCCTGGTGGCGTTGGTCTGGTAGGTCGCGACCATGGCGCCGGCGATGTTGTCGGTCTCCATGCAGACTTTCAGGTCGGTGACACAGGTTTCGAATTCCGTGATGGTGCCATCGACCTTGTCCTTGTCGAGCCCGGCCTTGAGGCCGATCTTGCGCAGGTTGTCGACGATCGTCTTGTCATCCTGTGAGGCGAGCCAGTCGCGCTGGGTGCTGTAGATCACGCCGGAGATCGCGAAGTATTTCTCGGGGCCACCATCGCGCGCGATCATCGCGGCGAGAAGGCCGTAGCGATCAAAATAGACCTCGCGATAGGTGAAGTGGACCTTGCCGGTGTCGATATAGTTGGCCTTGAGCTTGGCAAAGACTTCCTCGTGGAAGTTGGCGCAATGCGGGCAGGTGAAGGACGCATATTCGACGATCTTGACCGGAGCGTCGGTCTTGCCCAGCACCATGTCCGGCACCCGTGCCGCTTCTGAACTGGCGGCGGCCTCTTGTGCCATCGCCGGGGTGGCGAGCGCGGTGATCGGATCGACGCTGGTCCGGCTCGTCGCCCAGAGCGCACCGAGCGCGGCCAGCGCCACGGCGCCTGCAAGAAGATAGGTCCTGTTCATGGATCAGCCTTTCGTTTGTCGGGAGCGAGATAAGACGCTTTCACCCAAAGCTTCAAGCGCCGCGCGCAGGGTTTCGTCCTGCACCCCGGCGGCCACCGCGCGCGCCTTGGCGCGGATCACTGGATCAGGGGCGGCGGGTGCCGGTTTCGGCGCCGGGGTGAAAGCCACCTGACCTTCGGCAAAGCCGGTTGGCGCGGTCTGGGTGATGACCACCTTCGAGATGGCGTTGTAGCCATAACAAGCGTTCACCTTGTCACGGATCTTCGGAAGCTGCATCTGGAGAAGCGGGGCAGAGGCGCCTGTGGTCAGAAGCGTCAGGGTCGCGCCGAAGCCATCGCGGCTGAAGCCGACCTTGACCGGCAGGGCCATCGCGGCCGTCTCATCGCCCACGACCTCGGCCCAATGGGTCAGGAGGCGCGCCACGGCGAAGCCGCGCGTCTCGCCCGCGCTGCGGATGCGGTCCTGCAAAAGCCCCGCCGCGGATTCGAAACCGCGGCTGTGGCGGCGAAATTTTCCGGAGCCTCCGCTCATCCCTGTCCTTTCGCGGTCCTGCCCCTATGTTAGGCGCGGCGGGGCGCTTTGCCCACGGGGAAGCGCGCGAAAGGGATAAAGATTGTGTGACGCCGGAATCAGCCGCCGACTGCTCGACTGGTACGATGCCCACGCCCGCGTCCTGCCGTGGCGGATCGGCCCGGCGGACCGTCGCGCAGGCGTCATGCCCGATCCCTACCGCGTCTGGCTCTCGGAAGTGATGTTGCAGCAGACGACGGTGGCCGCTGTGCGCGACTACTTCCGCCGCTTTACCGAACGCTGGCCGACCGTCGCCGACCTTGCCGCAGCCGAGGATGCCGAGGTGATGGCCGAGTGGGCGGGGCTTGGCTACTATGCCCGTGCCCGCAATCTTCTGAAATGCGCCCGCGCAGTGGTCACGGACCATGGCGGGCAATTCCCGCGGTCGAGCGCGACCCTGCGCGATCTGCAGGGCGTCGGCCCTTATACCGCCGCCGCCGTCGCGGCCATCGCCTATGACGAGGCAGCAACGGTGGTCGATGGCAATGTCGAACGTGTGGTGGCCCGCCTCTTCGCGGTGGAGATCCCGCTTCCTGCGGCGAAGCCGCGCCTGACAGAGCTTGCCGCAGGGCTCACCCCTTCTGACCGTCCCGGTGATCATGCGCAGGCGATGATGGACCTCGGCGCCACGATCTGCACACCTCGGGCACCTGCCTGCGGCATCTGCCCGCTCAGGTCCGACTGCCGCGCGCGGGTGCGCGGAATTGCCGAGACCCTGCCGCGCAAGGCAGCCAAGGCGGCCAAGCCCGC
>JBGSNN010000460.1:0-5712 GCA_041739655.1 Albidovulum sp.
CTCGGTCAATTATTGCGCCCGGCAGTGGGTCTATGAACAGTATGACACGATGGTCATGGCAGACACCGTGCGCACACCCGGTCAGGGTGCGGGGCTGATCCGGGTCCATGGCAGCGACAAGCTCTTGGCCTTCACCTCGGACGTGACGCCGCGCTACGTCAAGGCCAACCCTGTCGAGGGCGGCAAACAGGCGGTGGCCGAGGCCTATCGCAACCTGACGGCCGTGGGCGCGCTGCCGCTCGCCGCCACCGACAACCTCAACTTCGGCAATCCCGAGCGCCCCGAGATCATGGGCCAGCTCGTCGGCTGCATCGCCGGCATCGCCGAGGCCTGCCGGGCGCTCGATATGCCGATCGTCTCGGGGAACGTCAGCCTCTACAACGAGACCGAGGGACGGGCGATCCTGCCCACGCCCACCATCGGAGCCGTCGGCCTGCTGCCCTCGCTCGACGCGCTGATCCGCATGGCCCCGCGCGAGGGGGACCGGCTGCTTCTCCTCGGCGAGAAGGGCGGACTGGCCGAGGTGGCCCTGGGTCGCGCCGATCAGGATGGCCGTGTCGCCAGCCTCGGGCAGGCCGGCGATGAGGTCGTCGAGGGATTTCAGCAGACCCACCGCGCCGATCGTCGGGGTAGGCAGGATGCCGCTGCCGTCGGTTTCGTTGTAGAGCGAGACATTGCCCGAGACGATCGGCATGTCGAGGGCGAGGCAGGCCTCGCCGATGCCCTTTATGGCGCCGACGAGCTGTCCCATGATCTCGGGCTTTTCGGGGTTGCCGAAGTTGAGGTTGTCGGTGGCGGCGAGTGGTGTGGCGCCGACGGCGGTGAGGTTGCGATACGCCTCGGCGACCGCTTGCCTGCCGCCCTCCACCGGGTTCGCCTTGACGTAGCGCGGCGTCACGTCGGCGGTGAAGGCAAGCGCCTTGCCCGAGCCATGGACGCGCACCACGCCGGCGCCAAGGCCCGGCGTGCGCACCGTGTCGGCCATCACCTGGGTGTCATACTGTTCCCAGACCCAGCCCTTGTGGGCATAGTTGGGCGAGCCGATCAGCGCCTTCAGCCCCGCGATCGGGTCGATCTGCGGTGCGTCCCTCAGGGGTGCGGGCGCCGGGGTGGGGATCCAGGGGCGGTCATATTCCGGGGCGGAGGAGGCGAGTTTCGACAAGGGCAGGTCGGCCTTGACCGCGTTGCCGTGCAGGATCAGGAAGCGGTCCTCGGCAATCGTCTCGCCGACGATGGCAAAATCGAGGTCCCATTTCTCGAAGATCGCCCGCGCCTCGTCCTCGCGCTCGGGCTTCAGCACCATCAGCATCCGTTCCTGGGATTCCGACAGCATCATCTCGTAGGCGGTCATCGCCGTCTCGCGTTGCGGCACGGCGTCGAGGTTGAGCCGGATGCCAAGGCCGCCCTTGTCGCCCATCTCGACCGCCGAGCAGGTGAGGCCGGCCGCGCCCATATCCTGGATCGAGATGACGCTGTCGGAGGCCATCAGCTCAAGGCAGGCCTCCAGAAGGCGCTTTTCGGTGAAGGGGTCGCCGACCTGCACGGTCGGGCGTTTCTCCTCGATCGTGTCGTCGAACTCGGCCGAGGCCATGGTGGCGCCGCCGACGCCGTCGCGCCCGGTCTTGGCGCCGAGATAGACCACCGGCATGCCGACGCCGGAGGCCGCCGAGTAGAAGATCTTGTCGGCGTCGGCGAGGCCGGCCGCGAAGGCGTTGACGAGGCAGTTGCCGTTGTAACTGCTGTGAAAGCGCACCTCGCCGCCGACATTGGGGACGCCGAAGCAGTTGCCATAGGAGCCGACGCCCTCGACCACGCCCTTGACGAGATGCGCGGTCTTCGGATGCGAGGGCAGGCCGAAGGAAAGAGAATCCATCGCCGCAATGGGGCGCGCGCCCATGGTGAAAACGTCGCGCAGGATGCCGCCGACCCCGGTTGCGGCGCCCTGATGCGGCTCGATGTAGGACGGATGGTTGTGGCTCTCCATCTTGAAGATCACCGCCTGGCCGTCGCCGATGTCCACCACGCCGGCGTTCTCGCCCGGCCCGCAGATCACCTGCGGCCCGGTGGTCGGCAGGGTGCGCAGCCACTTCTTCGAGGACTTGTAGGAACAATGCTCGTTCCACATCGCCGAGAAGATGCCGAGTTCGGTGAAACTGGGGGTGCGGCCGATGATGCCGAGGATTCGCTGGTATTCGTCGGGCTTCAGCCCATGTGCGGCGATCAGCGCCTCGGTGATCTCAGGTTCCTGCATCTTGTCCCCCGGGCTACGCAGATGCGGCGTCTTTTAGGGGCAAGGGGGGGCCGAGGAAAGGGCGAAAACGGCCGCCTCTGCGGGCCGGCGACTCGCCATTCCGTCAGTGCGGCGCAACCGGCTGATTTGGGGTCTGACGAAAAAAAGGCCGAGACTAGCTCGGCCCAAGTCCAACAGGGAGGTAGAAGACGCGGCGAGTTGCCTCACCCCTCGTCTTCAAGCCCGATTTATGTGCGCTGTGCGAACGGTTCAAGAAAAAACATGCCGCAGCTGCAACATGTCCGCCATGCGTTGCCGTCATGCCTCAGTGCAACTGATGGTTGCGGGGTCAGGCCGGTTCGTCCTCAACCCGGCGTTTGCGATAGGCCATGATCTCTTCCATGACGAATTCGCGAAACGCCGAGACCCGTTTCGACTGCCGCAACTCCTCGGGGTAGGCCAGGAACACCGGCACCTCACCGGATTCGACATCCGGCAGAACCCGCACGAGGTTGGGGAAGTCTTCGGTCAGGTAATCGGGCAGAACGCCGATGCCGAGATGGTTGAGCACCGCCTGCAACACACCGAAGTAGTGATTGACGGTCAGACGTGACCGCACGTCCTGATCCACCAGCTTCTGGACAAGAAGTGCCCCTGCGGCAACCTGCGGCGCGCCTTCGTGCTGGCTGATGAGCCGGTGCTCGGACAGATCGGACAGTTGGGTCGGGGTGCCGTGCTGCGCCAGATAGTCCGAGGTGGCGTAAAGCTGGATGCGGATGTTCATCAGGCGGCGCCGGATCAGGTCGGCCTGCGACGGCTCCTTCATCCGGATCGCCACGTCGGCCTCGCGCATCGGCAGGTCGAGAACGCGCTCCTCAAGCATCAGGTCGATCTTGAGGTCGGGATACTTCTCGTAAAGCTTGCCGAGGCGCGGCGCGAGCCAGAGCGTGCCGAAGCCCGTCGTCGTCGTTACCCGCAGATCGCCGAAGACCTCGTCCTCGCTGTCGCGGATGCGGGCGGCGGCGGTTTCCAGCCGCCGGTTCATCGAGCTTGTCGCCTCGAACAGCAATTCGCCCTGTTCGGTGAGAATCAGTCCCCGGGCATGACGGTGGAAGAGCGTGGTGTTGAGGCTCTCCTCAAGCGAGCGAATCTGCCGGCTGACCGCCGACTGGGACAGGTGCAGGCTGTCGCCGGCATGGGTCAGACTCCCCGCATCCGCGACCGCATGAAATATTCTGAGCTTGTCCCAGTCCATTCTGATACTTTCGATCAACTTTTCCGGCCGGAGTTATGCCGGATTTCGTTTGAGGGAGAAAGCAAAAGAGACAGGACTTGCGCCCATTTCTGTGGAGGTGCCGATAATTCGTGCTTTGTAGGTCAGCATATTTGACCTATAATGGCGCCAGAGGTGAGGGAGGCCACCGATGAGCAAGCAGCAGATTTCACTGAGCGATCGCTACGATCTCGACAAGTCCCCGGTGCTTCTGAGCGGCACTCAGGCACTGGTGCGTCTGATGCTGATGCAGAAGGCGCGGGACCGGCAGGCGGGGCTGAACACGGCGGGCTATGTGACCGGCTATCGCGGCTCGCCTCTGGGCGGCGTCGATCTCAACATGGCGCGGGCGCAGAAGATCCTGGAGGCGAATGACATCCGGTTTCAGCCCGGTCTGAACGAAGACCTTGCGGCGACGGCGGTCTGGGGCACACAGCAGGCGGAACTGCGCGGCGAAGGCAAGTATGAGGGCGTCTTCGCGCTCTGGTACGGCAAGGGGCCGGGGGTGGACCGGTCCGGCGACGTGATGCGCCACGCCAACATGGCCGGCACCTCGCCGCATGGCGGCGTCCTGATGGCGATGGGCGACGACCACACCGGCGAAAGCTCCACAACGCTGCACCAGTCCGACTGGGCGATGGTCGATGCCTACATGCCGGTGGTCAGCCCGGCGGGGGTGCAGGAAATCCTCGACTACGGCCTCTACGGTTGGGCGCTTTCGCGCTTCGCCGGCGTCTGGGTCGGTCTCAAGACGATGAAGGACACGGTCGAGGCGACGGCCGTGGTGAACGGCGATCCCCATCGGCTCAGCTTCGCCGCGCCGGACTTCCCGATGCCCGAGGGCGGGCTGAACATCCGCTTGCGCGACACGCCGGTCGCGCAGGAAGCGCGGATGATCGACCACAAGCGGTTTGCCGCCGAGGCGTTTTCCCGCGCGAACGGCATGGATCGCCGCGTCTGGGGTCGGCCGGGGGCAAAGATCGGCTTTGCCGCTGCGGGCAAGAACTGGCTCGACCTCGTCCATGCGCTGACGCTCCTCGGCGTCGACGAGGCCGAGGCGGAGCGGCTCGGCCTGACCACCTACAAGATCGGACAGACCTTCCCCTTGGACATGAAGGGTTTTCATGCCTGGGCCGAAGGGCTCGACCTGATCGTGGTGGTCGAGGAAAAGCGCAAACTGATCGAGGTGCAGATCAAGGAAGCGATCTTTGACGACCGCCGCGGCCGCCGCGTCTATGGCTGGTACAAGGGCGGGGCAGGCGGCATGCACCGCGAGGAACTGTTCCCCACGCGCTATGCGCTCGACCCGACCTATATCGCCGAAAAGCTCGGGGGCATCCTGATCGAGGAGGGGCGCGGCACCGACGAGGTCAAGGCGCGCCTCGCGGCCGTCATCGAGTCGCAGCGCGCCGACAATGCCCCCGAGATCGCGGCGCGGTTGCCCTATTACTGTTCGGGCTGCCCGCACAACACATCGACCAAGGTGCCCGAGGGCAGTCGCGCCTACGCCGGGATCGGCTGCCACTACATGGTGCAGTGGATGGACCGCGAGACCTCCGGCTTCACCCATATGGGCGGCGAGGGGGCGAACTGGATCGGCGAGGCGCCCTTCTCGACGCGGGCCCACGTGTTCCAGAACCTCGGGGACGGCACCTACAACCATTCGGGGATACTGGCGATCCGGGCCGCCTTGGCCGCGGGCGTCAATATCACCTACAAGATTCTCTACAACGACGCCGTTGCGATGACCGGGGGCCAGCACAACGAGGGCGGGCTGACGCCACAGCGAATCGCGCGCGAACTCGTGGCGATGGGCGTGCGGCGCGTCGTCGGCGTCTACGATCCCAAGGAGGAGATCGATCTCGCGACCTTTCCGAGCGGGGTCGCGATGCGGCCGCGCGACGAGCTCGACGCGGTGCAGCGCGAGATGGAAACCGTCGAGGGCGTCAGCGCGATCGTCTATATCCAGACCTGCGCGGCGGAAAAGCGGCGGCGGCGCAAGCGCGGCACGTTTCCGGACCCGGACCGGCGGGTGTTCATCAATCCTTCCGTCTGCGAGGGCTGCGGCGATTGCGGCGTGCAGTCGAACTGCGTCTCGATCGTGCCGTTCGAAACGCCGTTCGGGCGCAAGCGCGCGATCGACCAGTCCTCCTGCAACAAGGACTTCTCCTGCCTGAAGGGGTTCTGCCCGAGTTTCGTGACGCTGGAG
>JBGSNN010000464.1:0-2696 GCA_041739655.1 Albidovulum sp.
CAACAAAGCGCCCGCTGAAGCGCGCCGAGCGCTTGAGCAATTTGACGGCTCCGCGCCCGGCGCGCTTGCCCAACCCGAAACCACCGAATATCAAACCCAAGGACTCTCGTTATGACTGAGGGACGATGGGGGGGCAGGTCAGGGACCCAGTCCTGCGCCGTCTCGTTCAGCCGCTCCATATAGCCGTCTTGCCGGGCCAGCCTCACCTTGCGCAGCGCCGCCGGATCCCGGGCGCGCAGGCCCGGATTGCCGCCAATCCGGCCTTTGGTTCGTGCGCTGGCCAACCCGGCCTTGGTACGCTCACGGATCAGCGCCCTTTCGAACTCTGCGGCCGCACCCAACACCTGAAGCGTAAACTTGCCCTGCGGCGACGCCGTGTCGATCGGATCCTGCAAGGACCGGAAATGCGCACCTTTCGCCTCCAGCCGCTCGATGATTTCCAAGAGGTGAGAAAGCGAGCGGGCAAGGCGGTCAATCCGCACCACGACGAGCGTATCGCCGGCGCGCAATTGATCCAGCACACGTGCCAGAACTGGCCGCGTGCGACTGCCGCCCGATGCTTGTTCTTCCACAATCTCAATACAACCCGCGATGCGCAGCTCCTGAACCTGGGGCAGGGCAGTCTGATCTTCGGTGGAAATACGCGCGTATCCGATGAGTGGCACGGGGCAGGGGGCCTTTTTGCAATTACGGATGTCAGGAGTAAACGACCGTTTGCCTACGGAGCTTTGTTCTTGACCTGTGGAAGAGTCGACATCGATGCGAGGTTGGCATAATCTGCCAACGTTGTTGAGGAGATTGCACCATGGCTACCCGTAACGTTGTGCTGACGGAACCGCAGTCGCGTATGATCGATCATCTGGTTGCAGAAGGACGCTACCAGAACGCCTCGGAGGCGCTTCGCGCCGGTCTGCGTCTGCTGGAACGCGAAGAGACCGAGCTGCGTGAGCTGCGGCACCGGCTGACGCAGGGCGTTCAGCAAGCCCGCGACGGCAATCTGGCGCAGGGATCTGGCGAAGACGCCATTCGGCGCGCCTTCGCAAACGTAACCGGCAGTTCCTGATGCCAAAACCCTGGGTTCTGACGCGGCAGGCCGAGCGATCGCTTGCCGATATTGCCGTTTGGACAGCCGAAACCTTCGGGAAGCGGCAGGCCGAGGCCTATGCGGAAGATTTGATCGACGCATGTCACGCTCTCGCCAACGGTACCGCGCCGTCGCGTGACTGTCGGCGACTGGTGGCGGCAGAACTTGCGGAAGACCTGCGATATGCGCGGATCGGGCAGCATTACGTCGTCTTCATCGCGACGCCGGAGCGTATGGTCGTTGTCGATTTCCTGCATGTGCGGATGGACATTCCGGCACGGCTCGCGGCCTTGGGTGAGGGTCAGCCATAAGGCAGGGACAAACGGCGCGCAGGCTCGCCGAAAGGGCAGGGGTCACAGTCCTGCCGCCTTCGTCAGGTTCACCCGGAACCTGTCCCTGCGGCGCTGGTAGCGGCGGGTCATTTCTGCACTGGCGTGGCCCAGCTGTTTCTGGACATGCCGCTCATCGACCTCGGCACTGCTGGCGAGGCCTGCCCGCAAGGAGTGACCGGAGAAGAGGCGTAGCCGCTCGGTCTCCGGCAGGTCTGGCCGCAGGCCCGCCTCGCGGGCACAAAATTTGATGAGCCTGGCAACATGCTTGTCGGACAGGCGGTTACCGTCGGCTTTCATCCCGTTGCGGCTGACGGCCACGAAGATCGGGCCGAAGTCGATCCTGGCATAGTGCAGCCACTGGGTCAGAGCATGGACCGGGCAGGTCTGGTCGGAGGAGCCGCGGGCGATCGCCACCTCGCGCCAGCCGGTCTTGCCGCGCAGGGTGATCAGGACACCACCCTCCAGCATCTCGACCCAGCCGCCCGAGTTCGGCGTGTCGTCCTTGGCCCGGTCGAGGCTCACGATCTCTGAGCGGCGCAGGCCGCCGGCGAAGCCGATCAGCAGGATCGCCCGATCGCGCAGGCCCCGCAGATCGTGGGGCAGGGTGGCCAGCATGGCGCGCAGGTCCTCGGGCAGGATCGCCTCCTTCTGCGCCGGCGGCCGCGCATGTCTGCGGCGGATGCCGGCCAGGACGGTGGCGATGTGGCGGTCCTTGCGGTCGAGGCGTTGGCCCCGTTGGGCATAGCCCCAAGCCAGGCCGGAGAGGCGACGTTCGATCGAGGACACCGAGAGGGCGGGGGCCTTTCCTGTGGGCGCGGCGAGATCGGCGATGTAAAGCCCGATCAACTGGGGCAACGGGGGCAGGGGGTCTGCACCGCGCATCCGGCACCAGCGCGCGAAGTGGGCCCAATCCTTCGCGTAGGCCTTCAGCGTGTTCCCGGAGGCCGCGGCGCGGGCATAGTCGCGCGCGGTGTCGACCAGCCGGTCCAGCGCGCCGGAGCCGGCGACCTGGGCGGGCAGAAAGATCTCGGTTGCCGCGCGATCTCTCTCGCTGTCTTCGTTGAGCGAAGACCCGTTTGGTGTCCCTGAGCTCGATTTCCCGGTGTTTTCCGACATGTCGCGGAGCGTATCTTCTTGCATCCGATAATGCAAACTTATTGGACATAAGCGAGATCGGCAATGCGGGGCGGTTTGTACATCATTCTGTGGACGAAAGCGCCGCGCTGATGTAGGCTCTGGGCATGACATTTACCCGACCGGATTCCATCAGCGACCCTGAC
>JBGSNN010000001.1:0-7578 GCA_041739655.1 Albidovulum sp.
GTTTTCGTTTCTGGCGACTGCGGCCGGGCAGTCTTCTTTCCACGCTCGGCCGTTCTTGCGGATGGGGATGATCGGGGTGGCCTGCCGGTGGATGATGGCGGTGTGGCAACGGCGCGTGTCATAGGCACCGTCGGCGGTCACAGTGCCGATCTCCTCGCCTTCCGGGATCTGGTCGAGCAACTCTGGCAGCACAGGGCTGTCACCGTCGCTGCTGGGGGTGAACTCCACCGCCCGGATGTCCGAAGTCGCTGTATCCATGGCCAGATGGACCTTGCGCCATTGGCGTCGGCCCTGGACACCGTGCTTTCTGGCCTGCCATTCGCCATCACCGAGGAACTTGATGCCGGTGCTGTCAACCAGCAGGTTCAGCGGGCCATCGGCGCGCCGATAGGGGATCTGGACAGCCAGGGTCTTCTGGCGTCGGCACAGCGTCGTGTAATCCGGCACAGCCCAGTCCAGACCGGCCATCTTCAGCAGGCTGGCCACCATTCCTGTCGTCTGCCGGAGCGGCAGTTTGAACAGGACCTTGATGGTCAGGCAGACCTGGATCGCGGCGTCGGAAAACACCGCAGGGCGACCAGGCTTGCCGTCATGCGGCGCGAGCCAGGCCATCTCCCTCTCCAGCCAGATCAGCAGAGACCCGCGCTTGCGGAGCGACGCCGTGTAGCTGGACCAGTTCGTGGTGCGGTAGCGGGTGGGTGATGGCTTGCTCATGCCGCCCGTCTAACCGCATGGATTCCCAATGTGAATCCTCGACGGTCAGAGTTCTGCAACAACGCCGCTATAAATAATCATTCAACATCAGTAACTTAATAACCCGTACCAAACGGACGAAGTCAGCAGCTTCAGAGAATTCGACCACCGAGAGAACACTTCTGGGCCCCTTTGCGCAGGGGCCAGTGCTCAGGCAAACCAGTATAACCCCCGAAAACAACGGAAAAATCCGGCCGCGGCCGGATCGGGAGAACGCTTTCGCGAGGGCAAGTGGCGGTGCGCAGGGGACTGCGGTCGAACCTTCTCTGGGTACGGGATCCAGCTATTTGGTTACTTTCTTGGAGAATTCGAAGGGCTTCCCGTCCTGACCGTTCAGGCAGTGCACCCGGATCGGCGGAAGCATTTCAAGGTCTGCTGGGTCGTAGGCCGAGTCATCGGCCAGCGCGATATCGGTCAATGGCCCGAAGGCCACATCGATGAAGGCGAAGTCGGTTCGACTGAACGCGAAGGTATCGAGAACACGAACGAATTCTGGCAAGGCGTGGCGCCAGGGGTATTGCACGGTCAGCAGGATGACAGGGGTGCCACATAGATAGCTTTCCTCAAATTGGAACGGTGACGGATCATTTGTGCCTTCACCATCGAATTCATACCGAATGACCAGTCCGGTTTCCTTGTCGCGCAGGGTCACGGCAAAGCGCACATCGTCGTTCACAGGGTCCAATCGAATCACAAGCGTCCGGCTTTCCACGGAGTCTTTGTCAAAAAGCGTCTGAAAATGACTAAGCTCTTGAGCGGAAACGGAAGCCGCGCAGACACCACCAACAAAAGCTATGAATAGCTGTGATCTCACTCCGCATCCTCGAATCTTGGGCTGGCAGCAGAGAAGCGGCAAATGTCGTCAAACTTCCCTCCGTCACGAATGCTCCGCATCAACTCTCGACGATCTTCGTAGGTCCTGGTTCGTCGATTGATCCGTGCCGTGATCGTGTCGGTCGCCTCGTCGGTAAGCCGCGCGTCGGCAAGGCCTGGCAGGTCGTGGCTAAGCCAGAAGTAGACTGCGGACCTCACGGCATAGACCGGTTCGGCAGCGCGACTTGGCTCGGCCTCGAAATCAATACCTTCCCCGAAGATGGCTTCGTGCCACTCGCTATAGGCTCGGTAGTTCGCACGGCCGGTTAGTTGAAAAAGACCGCGGCCACGGTAGGCCCAACCATCGCCGCTATCTGCATCACCATTGCCCAAGCGGTTGGCATAGGCGAGTTTGGCGATGGACACTTGGTCGGCCGGATGGTCGGCCGTCCTGCCATAGAGATCAGCATCATCGGGATGATTAAGGAAATAGTCGAAAGTGTTTCTCAGTCCTTGAGGATTGTAATTCAGACCTTCGACAAGTCGCGCATCGTCGCCGGCTTCCTGCCGCATCTGAGCAAGAAAGTGAATGAGGCGCTCCCGTGTATCGAGCTGCCCCGATACGACCCTCAAATCCAACTCGCGCGCGATCGCTGAGAGCTTTTCACTGTCCGCGTCTGGGAACACGGAGGCAAGTCGGCCTCCCGTCAGGATGTCGCAGGTCGCGCCCTCGGGGATGGCGTTAAGATCAATGATAGGCTCGGCGGTACAACGGCAGTTCCAGCCCTGACCCGGATGACCGCCTTCAGGAGGGTTGGACCAGAAAAAGATGTCGTCGTCGTATGCCGCATGTATGGCGCGAACTCGGGAATCGTCCCTGCTTCGCCAGATATAACGATCAACGTGCAGGCCTTCCGCCTGAAGGAAGCCGTTCAGGATTTCCGCATATCGGGCAATGATCGCAGTTATGACCAGATCATTCGGGTCAACAGCCACACCTGTTTCGGTCAAACGGGCTGCGACCTCGGCGCGAAGTTGATCACGGATGGGCGTCAGATCGACGGCGCTGATGTCGACAGAGACTCCGCTAGGGAGGTATTGGTTCAGTCGACTGACCGCCGCCACGAGTGCATCATCAATGATGCTGTCAAGAAATCTGTCGGGAACGACCGAAAACTTGCACTCTAGATTGACGAGGCTGGTCAATGGCAAGACGAAGGTGCTCTGTCCGCCCGAACTGATCCAAGATGAGAACTTGCTCTCGTACCGCATTCCGTCCCTGCCCCCCGAAAATGGTGGTCAATGGACATGCTCATAGTCAAGAATTCGTTAACGGTCCGAACGGAACCCACAGGCGTCCAGATAAAGTTCGACGCCGGTCGCGTTGGCGGAGGGAACGCGACTGCCGTCCAACCTTCTCTTGTGGATGCCGCCCTCATTTGCAAGGAATTTCTGAACCTTAGACATGTGATCGAGTGCGGACTCTTGTCAGGCCTGTTCGTGCGGCCCGATAGATGCCGCTGGCCGAGATGGGTGTTGTCAGAGCAAACTTGCTTGAGGGTCAGACGGTCGACTGATAGGCTCGGTAGAAGACCAGACCCAGCCCTTTCCGCTACTTCAAGACCAGCCCAGAGATTATTCGCCTGGCGGTCATGATGTACATCCGGTTTCCGCTGTCGCTCCGCAATGTCGAGGATCTGCTGCACGAACGCGGCATCGACATTTGTCACGAGACCGTCCGGTTCTGGTGGCACAGGTTCGGACCGATGTTTGCTTCAGAAATCCGGAAACGCCGCGTCGAGGGCATTCGGTCGAGCCACTGGCGATGGCATCTCGACGAGGTTTTCGTGAAGATCAACGGTGAGCGGCACTATCTCTGGCGGGCCGGCGACCACGAAGGCGAGGTGCTCGAGAGCTTCGTGACGAAAGCCAGAGACAAGAAAGTCGCATTGAAATTCTTGAAGAAAACCCTGAAGCGGCATGGTCGCTCAGATGAAATCATGACCGATCGCCTCCGGTCCGATGGTGCCGCCCTGCGGGAGCTTGGCATCAGCGACAGGCAAGAGACCGGTCGTTGGGCGAACAATCGTGCTGAGAATTCGCACCAGCCATTTCGAAGGCGGGAGCGGGCCATGCTCCGCTTCCGGCGCATGCGAACGTTACAGAAGTTCGCATCCGTTCACGCCTCGGTCCACAATCACTTTCCGACGGAGCGCCATCTCCAGAACCGCAACACCTACAAGCAGACCCGCGCCGCCGCTCTCGCAGAGTGGCGCGGCCTTCTTGCGGCCTGACCCGAAACCGGGGCCGGGGTAACGGAGACTGGTTCGCATTCGTCTGACAGCACCGGGCATCCTCACCCCAGCCAGGGGGGGAGCGCTTTCGGCGCGTGGCCCGTGACCGCCGCCTCCGCGCAGGCGGACAGCCCGCCAAAGCGCACTGCCCGCCCGGAAAGGCCGGGGCCGTAGTGGGCGTATTTTCCCGAATTGGTCATCAGGGCGCGCGTGCCTGGGGGGAAGACCGGCTCGGATATCGAACACCAGCACAGATCGGGCAGCACCTGAACACCCGACTGTTCCAGACGCGCCAGCGTGCCCTCGGTCCGCGCCTGCCCGATGGTCGCGCGACCCGCGGTCAGAATGGTGGCGACCGCAACCGCCCGCCCGGCCAGGGCATCCGCCAGCGCCCGGCATTCCAGCAACGAGGCATGCGGACTGCCGATCGCAACAAGTTCCACCGTCTCGGGGCCATCGTTCAGGGTTTGCCAGCCCGCCACCATATCGGCGTGGGTGATGCGGGCGTGATCGGCGTCGGGCGCAATGCGATCAGCCTCGGGCGTCACGCCTTCGATGTGCAGCATCGGCGCAGCTGACGTGGTGCCGAAGGCGGCGCAGACCGCCTTGAGGTTTTCTGGCGTGGGCCGCGCTGAGGTCAGCCCCCGCAGCAGCGGAATGCGGTCAGGCGCCGCCTTGCCCGCCAGCCAGCCGATCAGGGGCCAGAAGGCATCGTCGACTCCTTCGGGCAGGTCCACGTCGATGATCCGCCGCGCCTGCCGGTGCTCATCCAGATAGACCCCCGACAGCGGCGCGCGCCCTGTCATGGCAATGCAGAGGTCGAGGAAATCCGGGTGCTTGGCCGTGCGCGCGCCCAGAACGGAATTGGCGTAGATCACCGCGTTCGATTCCGACCAGGCAATCGCCTCGCCCTCGACCGGCGCCGTGTCGAGCAGGTAGGGCGAACAGGTAAAGGTGGGCTGGCAACCCATCCGCACATAGGCATCCGCAAGTCGTTGCGCCGGGCCGCCAAAGAGCGGCGGCACGCCCTGCACGCGCCAGTTGGCATGATCGACAGAAATGGCGTTCATGGTGGTCGGGATGCGCACCTTTGCGCCCATGTCGGCCATCTTTTCGGCAAAGGTCAGATTGGCGGGGCTGGCATAGATGCAGCCGTCGATATGGCCCTGGCTGACGTCGATCAGCCGTGTGGCCCCCTGATTGGCGGCCATCGCGCAGAGGATCCGCATGGCCTGTGCCGTCGCCTCACCCTTGGCACCGTCCAGCATGGCGCGGTCGGCGGGCGTCAGGTCCAGCGCGGCGAGGGAAGGGGGCATAATCGGAATTGCCAGCCCCTCGGCCGCGATGACGGTTTCGGTGATGCGGGCCGCTTTCACCCTTGCCAGTGCCGCAAAGGCATCCGCTGTCAGACGCAGCACGGGCAGAGGCTTGCCGAACATTGCGGCCGCGATCATCGCACCCAGCGTCACCACATCCTCGGGTTCCGCAAAGACCAGTGCGGCAGGCGCGTGGCCGTTCAGCACCATGTCCAGAAGAACGCCCGACCCGGTGCAGGAGCCACGCGTGCCCGGCAGCACAAGGATGCGGCCCGCGATGCTTTGCCCGGCCAGCGGGTGGTGGACGTCGATGACCCGGCCCGTGGCGGGATCGACCCCGCCCCAAAAGCTGATCGGCTCATTGCAGGCCAGAACCTCGCCCGTCGCCTGCCCCGGCAGGATGGATTGCGCGCGCCCGGTCATTTGACCACGAAGCCATGCGCGAAGGGGTCGCGGTCGTCGATGAAGATGGTGTTGTAGCCTGTCATGCGTGCCCAGCCTGCGATGGAGGGGATGATGGCCGCGCGGTCCGCGACGGATGCCGCAGCCTCGACCCGGCCCTTGAAGATCGACCCGATGATGGATTCGTGGTGGAATTCGTCGCCCACCGACAGTTTCCCCTTGGCGGCAAGCTGCGCCATGCGGGCGGATGTACCGGTGCCGCAGGGACTTCGGTCAATCGCCTTGTCGCCATAGAACACGGCGTTGCGCCCATGGGCGCCCGAAACGGTGGGGGCCCCGGTCCATTGGATATGGCTCAGGCCGTTGATGGCGGGGTGTTCGGGATGGACAAACTCGTATTTCGCGTTCAGCGCCGCGCGCAGTTTCGGTGAATGGCCAATCAGTTGCCCGGCAGTGAAATCGGCCATGTCGCGGAAGTTCTTCTGCGGCTCCACGATGGCATAGAAGTTGCCGCCATAGGCCACATCCACCACGATCTCGCCCAGACCCTCCACCTCGGCCGTCAGCCCTTCGCTATGAAGGAAGGACGCGACGTTCGTCAGCCTCACCTCTTCGACAAAACGCCCGTCCTGACGATAGGCGATATCCACCTTTCCGGCCGGGGTCTCGATCGACAGGTGGCCAGGCACGCGCGGGGTGATAAGGCCGTTCTCGATCCCCATGGTGATGGTGCCGATGGTGCCGTGCCCGCACATCGGCAGGCAGCCCGAGGTTTCGATGAACAGCACCGCCACGTCGCAATCGGCCCGCGTGGGGGGATAGAGGATGGCGCCGGACATCATGTCGTGCCCGCGGGGTTCGAACATCAGCCCGGTGCGGATCCAGTCGTAGTCGCGCAGGAAATGGGCGCGCCGTTCCAGCATGTTGGCGCCCTCCAGCCGGGGTCCGCCGCCCGCCACAAGGCGCACGGGGTTGCCGCAGGTGTGGCCGTCGATGCACGAGAAGGTATGGGTTGCCATGAGGGCCTCAGAACCGTTGCGGGGAAAAGGGGGAGAGGTCGATAGCCGGGCGGCGGCCCAGAACCAGATCGGCCACAAGCCGCGCGGTGCCGGCCGATTGCGTCAGACCAAGATGGCCGTGGCCGAAGGCATGGATCACGCGCGGCGTGGCGCGTGACGGACCAATGGCGGGCAGGCTGTCGGGCAGGGACGGGCGAAAGCCCATCCATTGCGTGCCGCCCGTCGCCTTCAGACCCGGCAGGAAGGCTTGCGCTTTGGTCAGCATCGCATCTGCGCGGGCAAAGTTGGGCGGCAGCCACAGTCCGCCGAGTTCCACCGCTCCGCCGACGCGGATACCGCTGGACAGGCGCGCGACCACAAAGCCATGACCGCCAAAGGTGATCTGCATCCGCAGGTCAAGGGCATCGGCGGGCAGCGTGGTATTGTACCCGCGCTCGGTCTCCAGCGGGATACGGTCGCCCAATGTGCGCGCGATCAGGTGCGAATGCGCCCCCGCCGCCAGCACAACCTGGCCCGCGCGCATCGTGGTGCCGTCGGATGACGCCACCTCCACCCGGTCGGCGGCAGGGGTCAGCGCCAGAACCTCGACCCGGTCGATGCGGCCGCCCTGCGCGCGGAACCGGTCGGCCAGCGCAAGAGTGAAAAGCCGGGGATCGGCGATGGAATACCAGCCGGGCGTGAACGTGCCGCGCACGAACTGCCGCGAGAGGCCGGGTTGCAGGCTGGCCATACCGGCGGCGTCCAGATGGTGAAACTCGATCCCGTGATCGGTGCGCGCCTGCCAGCCGGGCAGGGACGCGCGAAACTCCGCCTCGGACTCATAGACCTGCAGGTTCCCGTCCTTGCGCAGCATCGGCAGCGTGCCGGTCGCGGCCAGAAACGGCTCAAGCTCAGCCTTGGACAGGTCCATCAGCGCCGCCTGCGCGGCCGTGGACCCGGCCACCCGCGACGGGGCGCAGGCCCGCCAGAAGCGCCACATCC
>JBGSNN010000023.1:0-4299 GCA_041739655.1 Albidovulum sp.
GCGCATCGTGATCGCGGCGCGGAGCGAGGGGCAGGGGCAGGTGGCGGCGCGGGACCTGTCGGCGCAGGGGGCCGATGTGCAGTTCATGCGTGCGGATCTGGAAGATCCCGGCGACGCCATCGCCATGATCGACCGCGCCGCCGAGGTCTTCGGCCGTGTCACGGCGCTCGTCAATGCGGCGGCGGTCTGCGACCGGGGGTCGATCCTCGACACGCCCCCCGACCGTTGGGATCACCTCTTCGCGGTCAATGCCCGGGGACCGTTCTTTGCGCTGCAACGCGTCGCGCAGCGCGCCATCGCGGCCGGGCATCCGGCATCCTGCGTGAACATCCTGTCGATGGTCATCCATGGCGGGCAGTCGTTCCTCGCGCCCTATTCGGCCTCCAAGGCCGCGCTCGCCAATGTCACCAAGAACGCCGCGCAGGCGCTCCGCCATCACCGCATCCGCGTGAACGGCGTCAATTGCGGCTGGATGGACACGCCGGGCGAGGATGCGACGCAGCGCAAATGGCATGGTGCGGGCGACGACTGGCTGGCCGAGGCCGAGGCACGCCAACCCTTCGGGATGCTGGTGAAGCCCGCTCATGTCGCGGGCCTGGTGACCTACCTTCTGGGGCCTGCATCCGGGGTGATGACCGGCGCCCTCATCGATTTCGATCAGCACGTCGCCGGGGCCTATCCCGAGTGACGGCGACACAGGAGAGCAGAGAATGACAGTCAGGTTCGGGCTTTTGGGCGCAGGCCGCATCGGCAAGGTTCACGCCAAGGCGATCACCGGCGATGCGAACGCGAAACTTGTGGCGGTGGCCGACACCATGGCTCCGGCCGCCGAAGCAATTGCCAGCCAATATGGCTGCGAGGTGCGGACCATCGACGCGATCGAGGCGGCGAAGGATATCGATGCCGTCGTCATCTGCACGCCGACCAACACCCATGCCGACCTGATCGAGCGTTTCGCCCGCGCCGGCAAGGCGATCTTCTGCGAAAAGCCGGTTGACCTGAGCCTCGCCCGCGTCCGCGACTGCGTTGCCGTCGTCGCGCAAGAGAAGGGCAAGCTGATGGTCGGCTTCAACCGCCGGTTCGACCCGCATTTCCGCGCCGTGCGCGCCGCCATCGACGACGGCCGCATCGGCAAGGTCGAGATGGTGACGATCACCTCGCGCGATCCGGGCGCCCCGCCGATCGCCTATATCAAGGTCTCGGGCGGCATCTTCCGTGACATGACGATCCATGATTTCGACATGGCGCGGTTTCTTCTCGGCGAAGAGATCGAGACCGTGATGGCCGCCGCCTCGGTTCTGGTGGACCCCGAGATCGGCAAGGCCGGCGACTACGATTCGGCCTCGGTGATCCTCACCACGAAGTCGGGCAGGCAGGCCGTCATCAACAATTCGCGCCGCGCCACCTACGGCTACGACCAGCGGATCGAGGTGCATGGCTCCGAAGGCATGGTCGCTGCCGAAAACCAGCGGCCGGTGTCGATCGAGGTCGCCTCGAGCACGGGCTACACGCGCCCGCCGCTCCATGACTTCTTCATGACCCGCTATACCGAGGCCTATGCCGCCGAAATCGCCGCCTTCATCGCTGCGATCACCGAAGGTGCCAAGATTTCGCCGAACGGGCAGGACGGCCTGATCGCGCTCGCGCTGGCCGATGCGGCGTTGAAATCGGTGCAGGAAGGCCGTGCGGTCAAGGTCTCGGAAGTTCTCGGCTGAAGGGCAGGACATGACCAGGTCGCTCGACGTCATCACCATCGGCCGCTCCTCGGTCGATCTCTACGGCACCCAGGTCGGCGGACGGCTTGAGGATATGGGGTCGTTCCGCAAGTATATCGGCGGCTCGCCCACCAACATTGCGGCGGGTGCGGCGCGGCTCGGGCTGAAATCGGCGGTCATCACGCGGGTCGGCGACGAACACATGGGCCGCTTCATCCGCGAGGAACTGATGCGCGAGGGGGTGGATGTCCGCGGGGTGAAGACCGACCCTGAGCGTCTGACCGCGCTCGTCCTTCTCGGCATCCGCGACGAGCATCAGTTCCCGCTGATCTTCTACCGCGAGAATTGCGCCGACATGGCGCTCTGCGCGGATGACATCGACGAGGAGTTCATCGCCTCGGCCGGGGCGCTGGTGGTGACGGGGACGCACCTGAGCCATCCGCGCACCGAGGCGGCGGTGCTGAAGGCGCTGAGCCTTGCCCGCAGGCACGGGCTCAGGACCGCGCTCGACATCGACTACCGCCCGAACCTCTGGGGTCTCTCGGGGCATGGCGACGGCGAAAACCGCTTTATCGCCTCCGCTGCAGTGACGGCCAAGCTGCAAGCCCATCTGCGGCACTTCGATCTCATCGTCGGCACCGAAGAGGAGTTTTTCATCGCGGGCGGCGCGACCGACGCCGTTGCGGCGCTGCGCGCGGTGCGGGCGGTCTCTGCCGCCACGCTTGTCTGCAAGCGCGGCCCGATGGGGGCCGTGGCCTTCACCGGTGCCGTGGCTGACAGTCTGGATGACGGCGAAAGCGGCCCCGGTTTCCCGATCGAGGTCTTCAACGTGCTTGGCGCCGGTGACGGTTTTTTCGCGGGGCTGCTCAAGGGCTGGCTTACCGGGCAGGACTGGCCGACGGCGCTGACCTATGCCAATGCCTGCGGCGCCTTCGCCGTCAGCCGCCACGGCTGCACCCCGGCCTACCCGAGCTGGGAGGAGTTGCAGTTCTTCCTCAAGCGCGGCGTCCGGGAAAAGGCCCTGCGCAAGGACCGCGAGCTGGAACAGATCCACTGGGCGACGAACCGCAAGGGCGACTGGTCCACCTGCCGCGTCTTCGCCTTCGATCACCGGAAACAGCTTGAGGACATTCCCGGTGCGACGCCGAAGAAGATCAGCGATTTCAAGGAGCTTTGCCTCGCCGCCGCCGCGAGGGTCGCTGACGGCAAGCCGGGGTACGGCCTTCTCTGCGACAGCCGCCTCGGGCGCACGGCCCTATACAAGGCGGCCGGGCAGGGGCTCTGGATCGGCCGCCCGGTCGAATGGCCGGGCTCGCGGCCGCTGACGCTTGAGCCGGAGATTGGCCCGGACTTCGGCGGTCTGGAGGAATGGCCGCTTGACCATGTCGTCAAGGTGCTCTGCTTTTACCACCCCGACGATCCCGCCGCGATGAAGGCCGAGCAGGAAGCCGTGGTGACGCGGCTGTTCCATGCCTGTCGCCGCAATCGTCTGGAATTCCTGCTTGAGGTGATCCCCTCGAAGGTCGGCCCGGTGACCGACCGCACCACCGCCGAGATCATCGAGCGGTTCTATGCGATCGGCATCTATCCCGACTGGTGGAAGCTTGAGCCGATGACATCCGAAGCCGCCTGGACCGCCGCCTGCGATGCGATCACGGCACATGATCCCTATGTGCGCGGCATCGTTGTCCTCGGTCTCGGCGCCGAGGAATCCGACCTTGTCCAGAGCTTCGCCGAAGCGGCGCGGCACCCGCTGGTCAAGGGGTTCGCGGTGGGCCGCACGATCTTTGCCGGGGCGGCGCAGAAATGGATGGCGGGCGCGGTCAGCGACGCCGCCGCCGTGGACGAGATGGCAGAGATCTACGGCCGGCTCTGCCGGGCATGGGACAAGGCGCGCGCCACAGCAGAGGAAAAGGCCGCATGAACAAGACCATCCGACTGACCGCGGCCCAGGCCCTGGTGCGTTATCTCTCTGTTCAGATGAACGCCGACGGCGAGCGCTTCATCGCCGGCTGCTGGGCGATCTTCGGCCACGGCAACGTCGCCGGTCTGGGCGAGGCGCTCTACGGCCAGAGGGACCGCTTTCCGACCTGGCGCGGCCAGAACGAGCAGACCATGGCCCATGCCGCCATTGCCTATGCAAAGCAACTCGGCCGCCGCCGCGCGATGGCGGTGACCTCCTCGATCGGGCCGGGGGCGACGAACATGGTGACGGCTGCGGCCCTTGCCCATGTGAACCGCCTGCCGGTGCTCCTCATTCCCGGCGATGTCTTTGCCAACCGCGGCCCGGACCCGGTGCTGCAACAGGTCGAGGACTTTGGCGACGGCACGGTCAGCGCGAATGACTGCTTCCGCCCGGTCAGCCGCTATTTCGATCGCATCACACGGCCCGAACAGCTTCTGACCGCGCTGCCCCGCGCCTTCGCGACGATGACCGATCCCGCCGACTGCGGGCCGGTGACGCTCGCCTTCTGCCAGGACGTGCAGGCCGAGGCCTACGACTGGCCCGAGACCTTCTTCACCCCCCGCACCTGGCATCAGCGCCGCATCCGGCCCGATCTCGGCGAACTCGACGCCGTGGCCG